>NZ_JACAXE010000001.1:0-308995 GCF_013391565.1 Acinetobacter sp. SwsAc6 | reverse complement strand
GCTCGACTTGCATGTGTTAAGCCTGCCGCCAGCGTTCAATCTGAGCCATGATCAAACTCTTCAGTTTAAAATCAATAGTACCTTTAAAGGGTACCAATCTTGGCTCATCAATTACTGACAAATATTTGCTCAAATAAACTTCGAGAAATTTCTACCAATTATCAATGAAAATATATTCGATTGATCAACCAGTAAAAATCCACACAAGTTGTTCTTCATAATCTCTTAATGATCTTCTTGCTGGTTCGTCACCAGCAAGCTAGGTCGGCTATATTACACTAAATTTATTTAGTGTCAACAAGTAATTCAAATTATTTTAAACTTTCTTTCTAAAACCAAACTTAATCTTTTCAATCAAGTCCTTGTTTTATCAGAAGTTTTAATCTTCATCACCGCCGATGGATGTGCATTCTACAGCATTTCACATCCGTTGCAACCCTATTTTTTATTTTTTTCCATTTATTTTTAAAAAATCCTACCAGGTGTCTTTTTATTGTTCAAATTCGGCTATTTTTACTTGTTTTTAATCAAAACTGGCATTGAATCTGCTTGTTGAAAAGCCGATAGATGATCTTGATGATGCTCTTGCCAATTTAAATTCCGGCAATCAATATATTCGCTATATCCCCCTTCCCCCTCTTCTTGTTCTTCATTCAACTGCAAACGATAACTAAAACTGCCCGCATAACCCGCACCTAAGCCAAATTTAAAATCACCTCGACTTTGTCCTTGCAAGCGAATCTGCATGGTTTCATTTTGCATAAACCATTCAAATTCACGTGGAAGATACATATTACGTCCATTGGGGGTGGTTATTTTGGGATAAACGCGATGTATACGGAAATGGACTGCTGTATCGAACATCTGATGTTTATTTGCTTTAAGGTCTTTTAAGTAAATACGTGATTGTACAATCTGATTTCGTGCATCCCGTACTTGCATAAACATGAGTTGTCGATCATTGCTTAGATTCAACATGCTCATGCTGTAAAATGCCACAGGAAAATAAGGAAATGCCCTAGCTCTAGCAAACTCTAAAGTTCCGAGCTGTGCAATATCAAAAATTTGCCCTTTATAAACCACTTTACCAGCACATTGGCTTAGCACACTCCAATACTCTGCCATGCCCATTCGTAACTTGGTAATACATGAAACAAGATCCGAACTATTCACCTGTAGATCTAAACTGAGTTCTTGATGTTCGCGCTGAAATTGGAATTTTGGAAATTCACCATATATATCGACATGATCGACACATTGAATATGTTTAGACGCCAGATGAAATGTCGCCTCTTTTGTATCACACTGAAACTGCCCAACCATGTGTGCACTACAACTGCTCATCAAATAAATTTGGTTGGTTGCATTTTTGGATTTAGCGTGAGCATGATGCAATATCGGTAAATTCAGCTGCCCTAATTGTATAAATAGGTTGAGGTAATGTAAGGGTGCTGGCAAATTTGGGATTTTAAGTGCAATGAGAATGCTTGGATATTTTTGTGTTTGTATATGAAAAGGTAGTTTTTGTTGTTTGCAATAAGGAGCCTGATTCAGCTGTTTGGACTGATCAAAGAAATCTTGAAATAACTGCATATCAAGCTCCTATTGATTTAGATTTTACATTTATAAGGCGCTCTGCTTTCTCGCCATTATGGTTGTAACAAAACCTGAAAGTGCATAAATGACTGCAATCACCAGTACGCCAACAGGAATATTATAAGTTACTGCAGCTAAAACAAATACCACGATTGGCAACACTGCGAAAGGGACGCGTTTACGGTCTACTGTTTTAAATGAATAGTATTTAATATTTGAAATCATCAGTAAGCCAACGGCAATAATCACCACAGCGTTGAGTGTTTGAATACCCGCTTCACGCAAATCAAAAACTGCAGGGAAATCACGGGCAACCAAGACCAATGAAATAATAATAACGGCGGCTAATGGACTGGCTACACCAATAAAATAGCGTTTATCGACCACACCAATTTGCACATTAAAACGTGCTAGGCGGAAAGCCGCACAGGCGGTATAGACAAAGCATGCAGCTAAGCCAATACGTCCAAGATCGTGCAAGCTCCAGCTATACATTAAAATCGCAGGTGCCACGCCAAATGCAAGCAAGTCAGATAGTGAATCAAACTGTTCACCAAATGGACTTTGCGCACCAATAGCACGAGCAACTCGGCCATCTAAACCATCTAATAGTGCGGCAATAAAAATAGCATACACCGCTTGAGTGTAATCACCATTCATACTGGCAATAATTGAATAGAAACCTGATAACAACGCTGCGGTTGTAATCAGGTTCGGCCACAGATAAATACCTCGACGTTTGACTTTCTGTCCTTCATGGGTATGTTCTTCTTCCTCCACCTCAAAAGTAATGCCATCAAAGGCACTTTCATCTTTAGTAGAAGCTTCCCGTTCAGGTTTATTTATATTTGTCATTCTTCGATCCTAACTGTGACCTTTTGTCTTACTTAAATATTGTGTAGCGTCTGGCTTATTCGCCAACCAACCAACGTACAGCAGCATGACCACCACTTTCACTCATGCGAAGGTGTGGGAATAACCATTGTAATGCCTCATCTGCATCTTCTGAGAATTTCCAAGGTGGGTTAATCACCAATAAACCACAACCATTTAAGCCCACTGGTGTGTCATCTGGCCATACGCAAACTTCACATACCAACTGACGGCGAATACCCGTTTTGTACATTTTCTTTTCAAAACGTTCAATCATGGCGCGGTCTTTAATTGGATACCACACTGCGAAAACGCCTGTCGGCCATTTTTTATAAGCAGCAACCAATAATTCTACCAATTGTGGGAAATCTTTTCGTTCCAATTCGTAAGGCGGATCAATCATCACCAAGCCACGTTTCTCTTTTGGTGGAATAACACCTAAAAGACCTTCGTAAGCATCGCGCTCATGCAAGCCCGCACGTTTATCAAAAATATTGTGGCGTAACTGTTGAAATACATCACGTTGCATTTCAAAAATAGTGGCCTTGTCGGTTTCACGCATGCCTTCAAGCGCAAACCAAGGTGAGCCTGGATAAGCACCTTTGCCAAAATTTTCACGCATTTTTTCAACAATTTTTAAATATTGTTGCACGCCCTCTGGCGCATTACGCTTAATTGAATCATCTAGTTTGACCAGACGATGAATACCATTTAAAAACTCACCTGATTTTTGTGCTTCAGAGGTTGATAAATCATATTTACCTGCACCACCATGGGTATCTACATAGCGATAAGGTTTGTCTTTCGCATTCAGCCGACTCAATAACTGAAGCAATAAAACATGCTTCATAACATCGGCAAAGTTGCCTGCATGGAAATGGTGACGGTAGTTCATGTTTCTAAAATTCCTAATATCAACGGCTATTTTAGCATGAAAAATAGTTTCATTCCGATGCTATTCTTCTACTAGAATACATCGCTATTTTCTGACGATCATTAGGCTGTTTTATATGGATGCAATGCATCTCCCAAAGTCTTGGCCTGTTGAGCAAATTTTAGATAATTTAGCTCAACATGGCTTTGCAATTATTGACCAAGCATATTCACCTGAATACACACGCGCATTGGTCCATGAATGTTCAACACATTTAAATGAATTCCGCGATGCGGCCATCCAAAATGGCGTAGTCTCTAACATCCGCAGTGACCATATTTTATGGATTGATCAGCAACTCAAGGTCGCACAACAACATATTCAAGCTTTAAACGCCCTTTCACAACATTTGAATCAGGCGTTTTTTTTGGGCATTAAAGAAGCTGAAGCGCACTTTGCTTGCTATAACGCAGGTGAATTTTATGCATTACACCGTGATAACCCACAAGGTAAAAATGGACGTATGATTTCTACTGTCTATTATTTGCATGAAGCATGGGAAAATGACTGGGGCGGAGAACTACGCCTGCAAGATAAAAACAATCAATGGCATATTATTCATCCAGAGCCAAATCGTATTGCCATTTTTCAAAGTGATTTGCTCCACGAAGTATTAGAAGCCAAACATCAACGCCTTTCTATTACGGCGTGGCTTAGAACAGACCAGCCACTTTGGTAAGCACAAAACTTTAAATTTAAAAATTCATCCTCATATATGCTTCATTGCAAACATGAGGATGCCACCAATGCGTGACCTAACCAAAGACATCATTCAACGTATTGGTGAAACTGATCAATTGTATTTACAAGGCAATCAACCCGAACTGGCTTTAGAACGTGCTGACTTGCGCTTACAGTTGGTCACCTTAAGCCGTGTACGCCAAGAGCAAATCCATTTCCTACAAGAAGCGGTCGTGCTCTTAGAGCAAGGCCGCCTTGAATTCGAAGAAATGCCTCTGAGCTTATATATCGACTTGTCTTTACACTTGGCTAAAGCCTATATGCTGTATTTTGAAGTAACACGTGAAGAGCGCTTTGCCGTGATTACCCAACAAATCTTAAAGCCTCTTGCACACGATGATGATGGTGATATTTACTTTTTCTTGGCCTATGCAGCAGCTTCAAAAAATGAACCTGCTATGACACGCCACTGGCTGACTAAATATGCCAAAACCAATGCTTTTGACTTACAACTGATGCAAACACATCCTGCATTTGATACTTACCGTGCCGAAGCGTGGATGGAGAAGATTGTAAAAAGTCGCTTGCATTAAATGATGCATAAACTTCTGTAGATGCAAAAGCAAAAAGCCTCAATAAAAATTGAGGCTTTTTTTAAGTCGAAATTAAATTATACCGCTTGGAGTCTATAGGCATCTAAATGGAGTTGTTGATTCAGCTCGTCTACCCAAATGGCCCAATCATCATCTTGTACCAAATGACTGATTAACAGCGCACGCTGCCCCTTATTCCAAAATGGCGCATCATGTAGTGACACATTGGCTGCAAGCTGATGTGTACGCACATAGAGTTCAATAGCAGCAGGACTATTGGCTAAACCGAGTTGCGAAAATAGAAGTTCTAAGGATGGTTTGTTCTTCATGAGCTTTCGCCCTCCTTATCAGCTTAATTGTCATTTATTATTGAATTAACTTATAAGATATCTCAAAAAAAACCTAGTCATAAAACCAGGTTTGTTGTTACTTTTTGTGAGCACTTTTTAATCAGCATGCAATTGCTCATTCAGTTGATCAATAACCATCGCCCACTCATCATCTTTTCTCCAATGGCTAATTAAAAAGTCACGTTGTGATTGTGTCCAGAAATCTGCCTGATGCATAGGAACTTCAAGCGTCAGCTGATGTGTTTGAATAAATTGCTCAATAGCCTCTGGCGAGCTGTCTAAGCCCAATTGCTGAAATAATAATTCTTGGGTTACATCCATATCTAACATGGGAATTTTCCTGTTGTTTTATTATTTTTAACTTAGCATGTTCAACCCTCGGCTTCTGCTGATATTGCTCAGCGCATTGTTATTTTTTGTGCATAAAAAAACGCTCCGAATGGAGCGTTTTTTCTAACTTAATCTAAGTGATTAAATTATTTGATCATGTCAGCAACTGCTGCACGTTCTTCTTCAAGCTCATTAAGAGTAAAGTTGATACGTTCACGGCTGAATTCGTCGATTTCAAGACCTTGAACGATTTTGTATTCGCCATTTTCGCAAGTTACAGGGAAACCGAACATTACGCCTTCAGGGATACCGTAAGAACCGTCAGAAGGAATACCCATAGTTACCCATTCGCCGTTTGTGCCAAGAGCCCAATCGCGCATGTGGTCGATTGCAGCGTTTGCAGCAGAAGCAGCAGAAGACAAACCACGAGCTTCGATAATCGCAGCGCCACGTTTACCAACAGTTGGAAGGAATACGTCTTTGTTCCAAGCAGCATCGTTGATTTTGTCTTTTAAGCTTTCGCCGTTTACTGTAGCAAAACGGTAGTCAGCATACATTGTTGGAGAGTGGTTACCCCAAACTGTCATTGTTTTGATGTCAGAAACTGCAACGCCAGCTTTTTGAGCAAGTTGAGTCAACGCACGGTTGTGGTCAAGACGTAACATAGCTGTGAAGTTTTTCGCAGGAAGATCTGTAGCAGATTTCATAGCGATGTAAGCGTTAGTGTTCGCAGGGTTACCTACAACAAGAACTTTAACGTCACGGCTAGCAACTTCGTTAAGCGCTTTACCTTGACCGATGAAGATTTCACCGTTTACTTTAAGAAGGTCAGCACGTTCCATGCCAGGACCACGTGGACGTGAACCTACAAGAAGAGCGTAGTCAGCATCTTTGAATGCAACTTTAGGATCATCAGTACCGATCATGCCTTCTAGAAGAGGGAATGCGCAGTCATCAAGTTCCATCATTACGCCTTTAAGCGCTTGTTGAGCTTTCTCAACTGGAATTTCTAATAATTGAAGGATAACTGGTTGGTCTTTACCCAACATTTCACCGCTTGCGATACGGAATAATAAGCTATAACCGATTTGACCAGCTGCGCCAGTAACGGCAACACGAACTGCTTGCTTCATGTAATTATCTCCAATTGAGGAAGGTCATAATGATTAAATAGCTGTTCTATCTAATCTTAATAATCATAAACGGCAAAGATTGTACTCCAATCTTTTGGCAGTTGCATGTAAAAGAGAATGCTTTTCAACAAAAGTATGATAGGAAATATAAATAAAATAGCAATAAAGGCTTAAAAAGAACCTTTAATTGTGAAAGTTGCAGGGCAATTATTTTGTACGTTTTTCGGACAAGCCTTGTAATGCCCATTGTTTTCATAGCAAATTTTAATTTCTGTCAAAATGCTATTCGTTTTGTTCTGCTGGCAACTAAACTCAAATCCTTGGGTCGGCAAACCGGGGTTCAAACGCAACATACGGCTACGCAAAACCGCTGCTTGCATCACACGGGTCTCTTGGCTGGTTAATTCATCAGGAATTTTGAGCTTTTCCGCATAGTTAATCATCATACGAAAATATTGATTGGCTGGCATAGGCACACAGCCCCCAACGCCTTGCCACAATTGTTTACGTGCATTTTCATCAGGCATGACTCGCGCAACCACTTTCGCTTGAATCGGAGGTAAATTTAAAACCGTATGACTCGTACAATTACGCTGCGCCGCCACTTCAGGATAAAGCCCAAGAACATTCAGGGAATAGCCCTCTAAACATTTGCGCTTTTTATTACGCTGAGGGTCAAGCGAGCATGCTGCAGGCACAAGCTGAATTTCCATAACATAACCCGCTGGTGCTGGGCTTGCATGTACAACTGCAGTACATATTCCCATACCCGCGATGCCATAAAAATATCGCAACAACTTGTTAGCATTCAACCTGCTTAACAGCATTTATGTTGTCCCCAGTTTTTTTAAATTTTTGGCGCCATTGACACAGGTATTATTGCGAATTTCTCAATGGAATCGTTTGCATACGCTGTCCAATCGTTTGTGATCCTTGCCCCAATAAGATACCGTAATGAGTCGCATTCGTCATTACATGTTTGACATAATCACGGGTTTCAGTGAGTGGAATCGTTTCTGTATATTGGTCAGCGGCAATCGGTTGTCCATCGGGTTGCCAACGTCGAGCACGATTTGGACCTGCATTATAGCCTGCTGTAGCAAGCACTGGACTATTGCTCAATTGACGTTGAATCATTGATAAATAGAAGGTGCCATAACGCACATTGGTATTCATGTCACTTAAGGCCGCAGGGTTATAGGTTTCCCCCATTTGGCGTGCCACCAGTTTGGCGGTATCCGGCATAATTTGCATGAGACCACCCGCACCAACATGGGAACGTGCACCAGTGACAAAACGACTTTCTTGACGCATTAAACCATACGCCCAAGCAGGATCAATGCCTGCATTTTGGCTATGTGCAACCACATAAGAACGGTGTGGCATCGCATAACGATAACCATAATTGTGTTTGGTTGTCGTACGATCTGCCGCATAAATGGCACGGTCATACCACCCCATATCGGTAGCACGTTTAGCTGCAGCCAAAATCAAACCATCATCATGTCGCAAATAAGCCTGTCGCACGGCCCAGTTCCATTCACGGTTCACAAAACTGTCCGAAGCACCAACGTTACGTAAAGCAAATGCACGGCGGAAGTGAATATCCTGACTCAAGCGCACTGCATCTTGATTGGTCGCTTCGCTATAGGCTGGAATATTATTATAGGCCTGCCCAATTCGGTCTTTGGCTAATAAATTATGGTAATCATCACCAACGGACAATTGGCGATAAATATCTTGCGCTGCTTTTTTAGATTTTGAATCAGTTTGTTGTTCGTACGCACGTGCTAACCAATACTGCCAACGGTCTTCTTGACGTTGAGTTACACTCATTCCCTCAATGGCACGAAGCAGACTATTCCAGCCATTAAAACGAATCGCTTGGCGTGCGTAAATTTCAGCTTCTTCAGGGCTCAGCGGTAAACCGTAACTGGCATCATAAAAATCGAGTACTTCACGATTAAAATTATTTTTCATCACCGTAGTACCACCGACATAAGCCACTGCACGATACACAGCCTTTTGAGCATCTTCAGGTAATCCTTCTGCAGCACGACGCGCAGTCGAGAATGCAGCATTTAAATCACTATCTGCTAAACGACCAATGGCATAAATAATATAGGCTTGATCTTCTTTGGTTGCTTTAGGTGCATTCCATAAATAGTTTAAAGCATTGGCTTGAATACTATTGAGCTGCGCCAAACTCAAATTGATGCCAATCGTTTGCGCTGTGGCAATGGCTTGACCTGGTTGACCTGCGCGTAACTGCCCCCACAAACGTTGCTGACGATCTTGTGTCGTCATAAGTGGGCTAGAGAGCATCATCCGCCCTAAGCCTGTACACGAATCAGGTTGCGAATTGGTAGTGAGCCATACATCTTTATATTCGGCAAAGACCAATGGATCGCCTGATTTAGCACGAACTTGTGCCATAGCACAGCTTTCTGCTTGGTCAGGATTACTGACATATTGTAAAACTGGCTGAGCCGAAGCAAAGTCTGCCATTTTGACTTTTTCTTCAACATAATCTGCTGACAGTTTTTCTGCCATCGCAGACTGAGGATAACGCTGTGCAAAGTTCGTAATTGAACTGGTCGGTTGCGAAGCTAAATTGGTATTGAGCATCCAATATTCAGGATAATAACCCAATGCATCGTTTTGCATTTGAGATTGGTATTGTTGCAATAACGAAATATTACCGGCATTGGCTGCACGTAGTGCATCATTAAACTGTTCATCTGCGGCTTGTGCAGAAATGCTGGCACACGCGGTCGCAACACCTAAGGCAAGTAATGGATAATAATTTTGAGATTTGAAAATTCGATTTAGCATCTACGACTTGCCTTCTATTTCTTGCATCGTTTTATGACATCGCCCATGACATTTTTGGTGCTCATGTTTAAATTTAGCTATGCAGCTACATTTGCAGTTTTCAACCAGTTTAATAAGTCTAAACCAACGATATTGTTCTGTTGTGTAACCTTATGATTAAACAATATTAATTTTCAAACATTTTTCGTTCACAAATCAATATTGATCATTGGTTATTTTAAACTATAAGTTTAGCTCGAATTACTGTTAAAATACGGCCCTTTCAAAATTTCCTTATACAGAACTTCGCCACTTAGCGCCAAATTGCGTGCAAAGCAGCCAATAATGTATATCTCAAATCTATCCTAGGAGCCTGCATGACGGTTCAAACCTTCATTCCAAATGCTGCCCCAGCTGCCTCAGAAAACACTGTCTCCCAGCCACAGCACACCCCAGCGAACGATACAGCAGTGAAAAAACTGTACATCGAAACGCAAGGGTGTCAGATGAATGAGTATGATAGTCACCGTATGGCTGACCTGTTAGGCGACTCACACGGTTATGTACTAACCAAAGACCCGAAAGATGCCGATATTCTATTAATGAATACCTGTTCTATTCGCGAAAAAGCACAAGAAAAAGTGTTTTCTGAATTGGGTCGCTGGCGCAAACTGAAAGAAAAAAATCCAGACTTAATTATTGGTGTGGGTGGTTGTGTTGCTTCACAAGAAGGCGACAACATTCAAAAACGTGCCAATTATGTCGACATGATTTTTGGTCCACAAACCTTGCACCGTTTACCTCAAATGCTTGATCAACATTTTGAGCAAGTTGAAAAGCCGAAAAAAGAAAAAATTAAACTGGTGGATATTTCTTTCCCAGATATTGAAAAATTCGACTTTTTACCTGAACCACGTGTGGAAGGTTACAAAGCTTTTGTTTCCATCATGGAAGGCTGTTCTAAATACTGCTCATTCTGTGTTGTACCTTATACACGCGGTGAAGAAGTTTCTCGTCCACTCGATGACGTATTAGCAGAAATTGCAACACTGGCTGAAAAAGGTGTGCGTGAAATTTCACTATTAGGTCAAAACGTCAATGGTTACCGTGGTGAAACCTTCGAAGGTGAAATTTGCACATTTGCAGATTTACTACGTTTGGTTGCAGAAATTCCGGGCATTGGCCGTCTGCGCTATACCACTTCTCACCCGCTTGAATTTAACGACGACTTAATTCAATGCTACCGTGATTTACCACAAATGGTTTCGCACCTTCATTTACCCGTACAAAGTGGGTCAAATGATGTGTTACAAGCCATGAAGCGTAACCACACCATTGATGTGTATATCGAAAAAATTGCCAAACTGCGTAAAGTTCGTCCAGATATGCATTTATCCAGTGACTTTATTATTGGTTTCCCTGGCGAAACAGATGAGAACTTTGAAGAAACCTATCAATTTATTAAAGATATGGACTTTGATCACTCCTACAGTTTTGTCTATTCAAAACGCCCAGGTACGCCTGCAGCAGAGCTTGAAGACACCACTTCTGAAGATGTGAAAAAAGAACGTTTGGCAAAAGTTCAAGACTGGATTAAACAATCAAGTATTGATAAGACCAATGCGATGTTGGGTAGCATTCAACGTGTGTTGATTGAGTCTGTTTCAGAAAAAGATCCAAACTTACTGA
Organism: Acinetobacter sp. SwsAc6; assembly: GCF_013391565.1. NCBI lineage: Bacteria > Pseudomonadati > Pseudomonadota > Gammaproteobacteria > Moraxellales > Moraxellaceae > Acinetobacter > Acinetobacter sp. SwsAc6. The sequence continues at coordinate 298,002 of NZ_JACAXE010000001.1, read as the reverse complement.
TTGGTACTGCAGATAACACTCGTTTAGTGGGCTTTATTGGTGATCCAGCTTGGGTGGGTCGCTTTGCAGAGATTGAAATTACCGACATCAAAACTTTGAAGTTTGTTTACGGTGAACTCTTGAATCTTGAGCCTGACGTGGCGTAATGTAGAGGTATTCGCTAGATAACTTAAAGGAATACTCTTGACTGCAGCGATTCGACGTACAGTAACATTTCCTGGTATTTCAGTTGACCGTTTACAAAGCATGCTTGGTGCATATAACGGTCACCTGAAACAAATCGAACAACGTTTAGAAGTCCAAATTGCTCACCGAGGCGATGCCTTTTTTGTCGATGGTGATATTAATGCGGTCGAGCGAGCTGAAGGCTTGCTCCACCGTCTCTTTGAAGAATCCGAAAGCACCGCACAAATTACCGCAGATACCCTTCACCTTATGATTCAAGGCAGTCAAACTGACCGTGAAATTCAAGAAGATTTTGATGATCAGGAACATACTGGCTTAGAAGACGTTTATTTACAAACGCGTAAAGGCCGTATTAACCCTCGCGGTGCAAATCAAAAACGCTATGTACAGCGCATTTTACAAAGCGATATTTCTTTTGGTATTGGCCCTGCGGGTACGGGTAAAACCTATCTTGCAGTTGCTGCCGCCGTTGATATGCTCGAACGCAACGAAATTCAACGTATTTTATTGGTGCGCCCAGCCGTTGAAGCGGGTGAAAAACTGGGTTTCTTACCCGGTGATTTAAGCCAAAAAATTGACCCGTATTTGCGCCCTTTATATGACGCTTTATATGAAATGCTGGGTTTTGAAAAAGTCGCTAAACTCATTGAGCGTCAAGTGATTGAAGTTGCACCCCTCGCTTATATGCGTGGTCGTACACTTAATCATTCATTTGTGATTTTAGACGAAGCACAAAACACCACGCCTGAACAAATGAAAATGTTTTTAACCCGTTTAGGTTTTGGTTCGCGTGCCGTGATTACCGGTGACATTACACAGGTCGATTTGCCTCGTGGCCAACAATCGGGCTTAGCGCATGCGCTTCGCGTGATTGATAAAATCAAAGAAATTCATATTACTCGTTTCCACTCTCGCGATGTCGTTCGTCATCAGCTGGTACAAAAAATTGTCGAAGCGTATGAGGGCTGGGACAGTGAACAACAGCGTTTAAGCGCAGAAGCCCGTGCAGAACGCAAAGCGCGTCAAGAAGCTCTCATTGCAGACAATGACGCCAAAGCCGATGCACAAAATGATGATAATTAAGGATTCATTTTGAAACTTAGCCTCTCCCTACAGCAGGATTTTCAAGCCCCTGAATTGGTATTGAAACGTGCTTATATCAAAAAAGTGGTAGAAACTACCCTTCGCTTTATTGATACCCAAAGTGATTGTGAAATTGGCATTGCCTGTGTAGACAACGAAGAAAGCCATAAACTGAATTTGGAATATCGAAAAAAAGATAAGCCAACCAATGTATTGTCTTTCCCCAGCGATTTACCAGATGAAATGGCTGCCGTCCTAGACGTATTCCCAATTGGTGATTTGGTCATTTGCATTCCCGTTGTACTGCGTGAAGCAAATGAACAACAAAAAGCGCCACTCACTCATTTTACGCACATGCTCGTTCATGGCACCTTGCATTTAATGGGCTATGACCATGAAACTTCTGAAGCCGATGCTGAAGAAATGGAAGCTTTGGAAATCGCAATTTTGGCGAAGCTTGGTTTTGACAACCCTTATTTAGAACAAGATTAAAACCTTAAAAAAGCGAACTTCGGTTCGCTTTTTTAACTTTGAGCTGAATATTCAACATCCCAATACATTAAATACAAAATCGTCAATAATAAGTAGTTAAAACAATGAAATATGTCGTTATTTTTAAAGCTCAGATATTAAATTTTGACGCGAGTTATGATCAGACCGCACAAGCCCTACGAGAAAAAGCCCTGAAACATTTTAACTGCCGCCACTTTGAAGCATTAAGCGAAAATGGGCAGGAAATTGCGTTGTCTTATTGGGACAGCCTTGCTGACATTCGAGCTTGGCATCAAGATGCAGAACATCAAGCCGCCCAGCTTTTAGGGAAAGAAAAATGGTATAAAAACTTTAGTGTCGATATTTGTGAAATTACAAAACAGTATGCCTCATGCTCAGCCACAGCGCACTAAGCCATAGCGACAGCCCCATCAACACTACACGAACGACCAAACCTATCATGACAAATTTAAACCATTCAAAGTGGGTATAACGCACATAGCTTTCGCCAAAGCGTTGCCTCATATTTGCAACTTGCTGACGTACAAATAAAAAATACCACAAGATTAAATACCAGAAAAAAAAGCCATTGACCATTGCGGTATTTGTGGGATAAGCCAAACTACAAATGACCGAGAGTAACCACACAGCTAAACCTGCGATCATCCAATTTTTTGCTTTGCTCGCCGCACCTCGATCATTCAGCTTTTGCGCATTTTTATACAGTAAATAACTACTACATATAGGGCTAACCAGAAGAGCCCAACAACCAGCAGCATTGGGATTCCATAATTTTAACGGCTTTTCTTGTAATTGAATTTCAGACATTGAATTTGCTTTTTCTATTTTAAAAACAAATATATCCTATGTTCTAATTCACTTCAAATTCTGCTTCTGCTGGGTCAAAACGCCATGTTCGCACAACACGAAGTTCAGAGATGTCTTTCATTTTAGAATCGAAATGAGCAAATGGTGCAGCTTTACGTACTGATGCTTTAGCCGCTTCGTCTAAAACAGGATGCCCAGAACTTTCCAGTAAACGAATTGCACGGATCCCCCCACTGGAATTTAAAATCACCATCAATTGCACTTCACCAGCTAAATTTTGTGCACGCGCCTGATCTGGATAGTTTTGGTTGCCATAAAATTCTACTTTTTGGCGGAATTTTTCCATATACGCAGCTGTATCATCTTGCTTGGCTTGCACACCATCAATGGTTTTAATTTTTTGCTGACGACTAAAGTTTTGCTGGCGTTGTAAATATTGCGCTTCAATACTGGCCACCATCGCAGCTTTGGCAGAAAACTGGCTTTGCAATTCTTCAGCTTGCTTTTTACGTTGATTCTCATCGGCCTGTTTTTGCCAACTGAGCGTGGTCATCAGCACTTTTTCTTCAAAGTTCAGTTCACGCTTTTGCTGAATTTTATCTAATGCTTGCTGTGCTTGCTCGCCACTGTCCTGATCAACCATGGGTGCAGGCATGTCGGTCGACATGCGGTGCTTCTCGCGAAACTTACCTGAGCCTTGTTGATCGGCTTGCGCAAGATAATCCGCATCTTCCACAGTCGTATCACTAGGCCGTAGGCTTACAGCAATTTCTTTAGTGGTTTCAAATGTTGCTTGTGGCACACCAAATTGCACCATTAACACCGAGATATGCAACACCGCAGCAGCAGTAAATGCACTGACAAATATTGGATCTTTCCACCACTCATTTTGCAACGGTTTGAATGTCTTTTTCTTCAGCATCACATTAATACGACAATTTGCCGAGTTCCCCAACAAGCATAAAAGAGTATAAAATAAACCTGGTTTTCATATTTTTATGAAAGCGAGAGGTTCATCAACAAATACACAACACATGACTCTGTGCACTTTAAAATCCTAAAAATGGTGCAATTTATTTTGCTAAACTGCAAGAAAGAAAACTTGTATTTTTTCAATTATTCGACAAGATACACCCCGCTAAAAAGCTTATTTGCCAGGATGCTTTCAATATGCAAACGCTTATTTCCAATATTTCTAAACGTATACGTCAGGTCTATCAACGAGCGGAAGGATTTATTGAAGACGAGCGCGAGTTTCCACTTTCTCAAGTTTTTTTAAATGCGACCTTTCAACGTTTTGTTACTGACAACGTCAAAATGCTCCAAGACTTGCATGCTGATTTGCATGATGATTGGTTACGTTTATATGCCACACTCAATTATAACGGTTTAGAAATTACGCTTACAGTTGACCTAAAATTGGTGCAAATGGAGCTTAACAAAACCACCCAATTAATTGTGTTTGAACAAATTAGCGACACCAAAGTTTTAGATGCCAAATACCTCAATATTTTTTATAAATTGGGCGTGAAATTTGCACTGTTTTTCTATCAAAAAGTATTGAACGATGACCCACTCGGTATGATTTTAGAGAAACTGAATGTTATTAAAGTCAAAGATGATCTCTTGCATTTGGATTTGAACCGCTGGCTTGGCAAAAGCCGTTCGATTATTGACACCTTATCCAAAGTCCATGTCAATCATGCCATGCTCAGAGAAGCTGAATTGGTGGTGATTGGCAACGTCAACATTGCTGCTTTATTTAGTAAAATGGCAGCAGAACGGATAGAAGATTGGGACGAAGCACCAGAGTCCGATAGCGAAGTCACCCCGATCCAACAAAAGAGCAAATAACAGCAACTCGAACCAAAAACTGGTGTTAAAAATAAGCAGAAAATTACATTTCTTACGATATTTCGCTTATTTCTCCACAATCAAGGCGCATAATTCTATTTAATCGCAGAATATTCTGCACAAAATACAAGGCTTAAAAGGAAAGAATACTGATGGCTAAATATGTGATGAAAACTTTTGGCATCGCAGCAGCTGTATCGACTGCAGTCCTTTGTTCAGGATTTGCAAGTACAGCTTTTGCCATGAGTCCCTATCAAGCAAGTTACCAATTTAACTATAACGGCAAAAACGTCGGCTCTGCCTCACGTAATTTGGCACAGTCGGGTAATAATTGGACCTATGTGTTTGCAGCCAAAGCCGTTGGCATGGCATCTGCGACCGAGACCAGTAACTTTAGCTTCAGCAATGGCAACATTAATTCAAAAAGCTTTAGCCGTACCAGCAAAATCCTGATTCATAACAATACCATGAGTATTAACTTCAACCCGAACAGCAAAATCATTAATACCAAAAAAGATGACAAAGCACGTTCATTTGCTTGGCAAAATGGTGTGTTAGATGAACTGAATGCTGAACTGCAAATCCGTGAAGATTTGAAAAATGGCGGTTTAAAATCTAAATACTACTTAGCTGATGCTAAAGAAGTAGAAGCACGTCGCTTTGTCAAACAAGGTAATGAGTCAGTTAAGACCACTTATGGAACTTTCGATACTATTAAAGTCGTGATGCAACACGATAAACCAGGTCGCGAAACAATTTTCTGGCTTGCACCGAAATTGGATTATCTTCCTGTAAAAGTGAGCCATGTCGATCAAAAAACATCATATTCTTTACTTTTGACAGGCTATAAGGGTCCAACTAAGTAAGTAAATTAGCCGATTTTGCTTGCATTTTCTGCGGTGCTTTTTAAAATACGCTTTTGCTTTAATGAGCACCCGCTCTTGAGGATTCTCCCGTGCATGCACTAGAACAGAAAATCTTAGCCGAAGGTATCGTTCTATCTGATGAAGTTTTGAAAGTCGATTCTTTCTTAAACCACCAAATTGACCCCGTAATGATGCAGCAAATTGGTCAAGAATTTGCACGCTTATTTAAAGATGCGGGCATTACTAAAATTATTACGATTGAAGCTTCAGGTATTGCACCTGCAGTGATGGCTGGTTTAGAGCTTGGTGTTCCAGTTATTTTTGCACGTAAATATCAATCTTTAACTTTAAAAGATGATTTATACCGCTCAAAAGTATTCTCTTTCACTAAACAAATTGAAAGCACCATTGCGATCTCTAAAAAACATATCTATGCTACAGACAAAGTTTTAGTGATTGATGACTTCTTGGCAAATGGCCAAGCAGCATTAGGTCTTGCTGACTTAATTCATCAAGCCGAAGCATCTGTTGTTGGTATTGGTATTGTGATTGAAAAATCATTCCAACCAGGTCGCGATATTTTGCTTGAAAAAGGTTACCGTGTTGAATCATTGGCACGTGTTAAATCTTTGAGCAATGGTACTGTTGAATTTGTTCGTGACTAATTCAAAGACCATAAAAAAAAAGCGCCATCTGGCGCTTTTTTTACATTTACAATTACTGTTTTTTCCAAACATGTTCGTTAATTTGTACAGGATTTGGAATTAACTTTAATTCGGAGAATAGGTCTGCAATTTTTTGCTGATCTTTTATCACAGCGTCATTCAAATAATAGGTTTGAACCGTATCTGGGCGCTTGGAAAGTACTTTTTCAGCCACGGTACGATCAATGCCTGTGCTTTCTGCCAAAATTTGAATCGCTTCTTGTGGATGTGCTTTAATCCATTCATCTGTTGCATTTAATGTATCAACAATTTTTTGAGCATCTTTTGGATGTGCTTTTAAAAATTGTGGTGTAGACAAATAAAAACTATAAACTGAATGTAATTGTGACGAATCAAAAATAACGCGGGTATCCCCTTTTAGCGCAGCAGCACTTGCATACGGATCCCATACAGCCCACGCATCAATTGAACCTTTATCTAAAGCTGCTCGTGCATCTGCAGGTGTTAACCAAATAGGCTGAATATCTTGCCAAGACAAATTGGCTTTATTTAAAACCTGTGCCACGAAATAATGCGCACTTGAGCCCTTAGTTAAAGCAATACGCTTGCCCTTTAAGTCTGCTAAATTTTGAATTGTGCTGTTTTTAGGCACTAACAAATCATGTGAACTTTTAGAGTTAATTTCATAACCTAAATAATCAATGGGTTTATTTGCAGATAAGGCAAAAATAACAGGCGTATCCCCTGTATAACCAAAATCAATTGCGCCTACATTGAGTGCCTCTAAAGTTTGTGGTCCCGCAGGAAATTCCTTCCATTCAACTTTTACATTTGGAAATGCTTGCTCAAAAGCTTGTGTCTTTTTAGCCACAATTAATTTGAGTGCTGCTTTTTGATAGCCAATATTCAATTGCTTTAAAGATTGTTCTGAAACTTGTTCTTTATTCGTCGTTTTATTTTTTTGATCACAAGCAATCAACCCCAAACTTAAACTGATCGCAGCAACAGATGCCAGAATTTTTTTCATGTAGTATCCAATATATTCTTGAAAAATTTATACTGCACACCTTAGCGAGTTTCAGTTTTCAGCTGAAATCATTTTTTATCACAACTAAATCTCAGAAATTAATTTAATATTACAAAATTGCTGAATATAAATTTGGTCGTTTAGGTCAGCATAAGTCAGTGAAAAACCTGTTTTAATAACAACTGAAATCAATACGATTGTGTAGATGGATCTAGATCACACTCTCAAGAATGAATGAGCTCAACACTATGAATGAACTTCCCACTGTACAATGCCCAAAATGCGCTTCAAACGACGTCGAAGCACGTAATCACGAACAAACCCTACAAAAAATTGGTGGCGTTTTACTTAGTGGCGCAGGCACTGCTGCTGGTACAGTCGGAGGCGCAGCCTCAGGGGCATCTATAGGCGCAGCCATTGGCGGCGTAACAGCTGGGCCTTTGGGTGTAATTATGGGTGCAACAATTGGTACATTCGTGGGTGCAATTAGTATAGGCGTAACAGGTGGCTTTTTAGGACATCGTGTTGGTAAAAAAGCAGGTCAAATAGTCGATAAAAATATCTTCCTCGACTATCAATGCAATGCCTGTAAACACCGTTTTGCTGTACAGCATGCTGTGCAAATTAACAAAGAATAACGCGTACACCCATAAAAAAGCGCTCAAAGAGCGCTTTTGGGTTATTTTTTCACACTGCTCGCTGTTGCATGCGGTGTTTCAGCCTGCGTCGTCACTGGCTGTTGTGTAGTTGTTTGTTGCTTTTTTTCAGGCGGAAATTCAAAACTATGTAATACACTCATTGCAAATGAAGCAGAAGAAACTGTGAAAGTTAAAAGAACACTCAAAGTAAACCGAAGAGAAGAAGACCACATAAAAAGACCCCAAATTTAAAAATATGCGAAAAGCCAATCGGCTTGCATAGATAAGTATAAAAAGCATGTGTATTAAATGTGATCTAGTCGTCTTTTTACATCCCTCAAAATAGGTATATTTCAATCTATAACAATGAGATATTTTGTTTTTATACTTAAATTTTTACGAATATAACTGCTACTTTTATAGCGATAACTTTGCCTGCTTATCATTCAAACAGGCAAAGTTATAGGTTTTAGCCCACCAGCTTTTGTACTACTTGTGCCAAACGTTTACCTTGCTCTTCACACAAGATTTTTTCATCTTGACTGATAGATAAATCATGACGTGGCCCACTCACATGACTTGCCCCATACGGCGTACCACCAGTTTTCGTATTCGACAGCGCTGGGGCTGAATTGCTTAAGCCTAAAATCATCATGCCGTGGTGGAATAATGGTGGAAGCATAGTTAACAGCGTGCTTTCTTGACCACCATGCATTGAACCTGACGACGTAAAGACACACGCAGGCTTGCCATGCAATGCGCCATTTAACCAAAGGCTGGTGGTTTGATCGAGGAAGTATTTCATTTCCGATGCCATATTGCCAAAACGGGTTGGTGAACCCAAAGCCAACCCAGCACAATTGGCCAAATCATCCAAGCTACAATAAATATCCCCTTCTTCTGGAATGCTGGCTGCAGCTACAGTCACCACGGTGGACAATTGAGGAACTGTGCGAATTTTTACTTGCATGCCTGTAGACTCAATACCATTTGCAATCAAGTGTGCCATTTCTTTGGTTGCGCCATTTTTACTGTAATACAGAACTAAAATATAAGGTTGCATGGTGATTTAGGCGGTGTAATTAAAAAATAAACTATACGGTATTTTGTCCAGTTTTTGGTTAAGCTTAGAGCCGAATATTGAAAAATGATGATTAGAACAATTGAGGCTGTAATTTATGATTGCCGAATATTTCAAGAAACTTCCCTTTTATGACAAAAAATGGTTTCAGTTTGTTTTATTCGTTATACGGCGTTTTGAAGCCGATCGTTGTCGTGAACAAGCAGGTTCTTTGACCTATACCACGCTGTTTGCTGTCGTGCCGATGCTGACAGTATTTTTGGTGATTATCTCTTCCATTAAAGCACTTGAACCTGCGCGCCAACAGCTCCAGCAACTGATTTATAGTAATTTTTTACCTAAAACAACCATTGCCTTTGATAAAGCACTCAATGCATTCACTGATAAATCGAGTAATTTAACCGTTATTGGTATTCTATTTTTATTCATCACTACCGTGATGATGTTGACCAGCATTGAAACTGTGTTTAACCGCATTTGGCGTGTAACCGAAACCCGTGGTGGTATTTTAGGCTTTATGCGCTACTGGACCATTATTTCACTAGGCCCAATCTTGTTGGGCAGCGCATTTGTCATTTCGTCTACCATGGCCTCGCTAAATGTTCTTAACAATAACTTTGCAGGCTATGAACTTGATGGTGAGTTTATATTGTGGCTCATCTCATTTGGTTTAACCATTTTAGGATTTTTCATCTTAAATTGGACCATTCCCAATCGGAATGTACCTCTAAAAGCAGCCTTAATTGCAGGCTTATTTAGCGCAACCGTATTTGAACTCCTCAAAAATCTATTTGGGTTTGTAATGAGTAACTTCACCAGCTATGAACTCATTTATGGTGCATTTGCAGCGATTCCTATTTTCCTGCTGTGGATTTTTTTATCTTGGAATATCGTGTTGTTGGGGGTAGAAATCAGTTATGCACTTACCGCCTTTGATGCCGATGCAAGTCGTGACCGCAAACGCCATCCAGTAATTATGTTGCTGGATCTGCTCGAGCTGTTCTATCAAAAGCAAAAAGTTGGTCTGAGCGTTAGTGAGTCCGAAGCTTTGGAAGTGTTAGGTCGTGATGAAATTGGTCGCTGGCCGAGCTATGTCAAATTACTCGAAAAACAAAATTTGATTACCCGTACAGATACCAATAACTTTGTACTCGCACGTAATCTGGCACAAATTGATTTTTGGACTTTTTACTCACAGCTTCCTTATCCACTGCCACATCGTAAAGATATTGGCAATATTCATGCAGATGATGAATGGATGGAAAAAATTGGCCCAGCTTTGATTGAGTCCGATGATTATTTAGCGGCTAAATTGGCCATTCCGTTATCGACGATTTTGGAATCTAAATAAATACTCAGCCTATTGAATCAAAAAGCCTCATGGATTGAGGCTTTTTGATTATTTCGTAGCTTTACATCACTTTTTAGCAACTTGGCTGTTTTGCGCGCCCAGATAAACTCACAATCAGCACGCCAAGCATTACCATACTGGTACCAATAATAAAGGCGCGTTCTAAAGGCTCATTTAAAATAACTACACCAAACAGAATACCAAATAGAGGGGTTAAAAAAGAAAAGACCCCTAAACGTGAAGCTAAATATTTTTTAAGCAACCAAAACCAAATTAAATAGCTTGCAAATGAAATCAATACTGCATGAAACAGTAGACTCGTGAGAGTCAGCATCGACCAACGGATTTCGCTTTGTCCCAATATAAATGTCATAGGTAGCAAGCAAATAAAGCCACCGAATAATTGATAAAACAAAGTTTGTGTAGCAGGTGCTTCAGACAAATTTGTTAATCGCACGGCAAGCGTTGTGGAGGCCCAAAATATACCAGCGCATAGGGCCAGTAAGTCACCCAAAATCACATGACTTAAGCTTTGCATTGATGATTCACGCTCACCTCCCAAAAAGGTGGTCACAATGCCTAAAAATGCAATTGCAATACCGCTCCACTGTTTCCAAGTCAGACGTTCTGCGGGTAATTTCCAATGTAAGCCCAATGCCACAAAGATAGGCGCTGTATATAACAAAACAACCGTATGTGAGGCTGTCGTAAAGCGTAAGGCTTCGGCCAATAAGCAAAACTCTGTGGCAAATAAAACAGCAACCAAAGTCCCTGAAAACCAATACTGGCGTGACCACAAAGACTGCCCCTGTGCCAACTTAATCAGTGGAAAAACCAGCAATGCAGATAAACCTGAACGCAGTGCCATTTGCATCAGCGGTGAAATATCTGCTGCAGCCAATTTCACAACAATCTGTTGCAAACCCCACAATATGCATAAGCCAAACATGATTGATGAAGCTTTGGCATCCAATGCCTGACGTTCTTGCACACCGTCTACTCGTTGCTCTAAACCTCAACACAGTAACATTGTCGTACCTAAAAAACACGAGTCAACATTGACTTTTTAATTTCTTATCACGCGAGCTTTTATAGATAGATCAAATACTTCCGAGCAGATAGCGCTTGAATGAGGCGTTGAAGCACCTGAGCAGACCAAGCTGGCTTATTTTATAAAATGAATATGCGCCCATGTACGTGCAATTTGGCGATGCAAACTCACAGTCATCACACCCAACATCACAAAGCCCGTACCCATCAGAAAATTCAGCTCAACCTGTTCATGCAAAAAAACCACACCAAACAGCATGCCAAAAATAGGCGTAAGAAATGAAAATACCCCTAAGCTATTGGCCAAATATTGGCGTAATAACCAAAACCACAGCATGAGGCTAAAAAACGACATGATCAGCACATTAAATAATGTGCTCCCCAAAACCACCCAACTCCAATGAATCGCACTTTGGCCTGTGATATATGCCAATGGGAGTAAAATTAAAAAACTACCCAGCAATTGATAAAACAAAGTTTGAGTTGCTGGCGCATCTGCCAATTTTGTTAAGCGTAATGAAATGGTGGTTAAAGCCCACATCATACCCGCCATTAGGGCCAAAAAATCTCCCCAAAGCGCATGTGTTAAATCACCTGCTGTGTCACCACGCCCCATAAAGAACAACACAACGCCTGAAAAAGCGAGGAAAATACCGCCCCATTGAATCAAATTCAATTGTTCTGCTGGCAATTTCCAATGTAACCGTATGTGAAGCCGTGGTATAGCGTAGCGCTTCAGCCACAAAAAGAAATTCGGCTGAAAATAAAATAGCCAGCCACAGACCAGGAAGCAGATAGTCTTTATGATATAAATCTGAAAAGTGCTTCAGACGAAGTAGTGGAATCACCAACAGAACGGATAAACCTGAACGAAGCGCAATTTGCATAATTGGGCTAATATCGGGCGCGGCCCACTTCAGCACGACCTGCTGAATTCCCCAAATCATACACAATAAAATCATCCAACCCGATGCTTGTGCATCGAGTGCTTTACGCTGTTCCACGGCCATTGCTCAAAACTAAAAGAGCCTGCTACTATAGCCCTGTCACAAATCAAATATATAGTTTAAAACAGACAAGTCATTATTGAATTCAGGCAATTTCCAACATGCCAAATCGCACTAATGCATCACGCCCTTTGGGCATGCAACTCAAAACCAATGACCATATAGACGCTGCACTTTGGATTAGCTTCCGAGATGACCCAGCGCAATCCATTTACCCCACACATGGCCATGCATGGGGTGAGTTTATTTATGCCTTTGACGGCATTATGGAACTCAATATTGATCAAATTGATTATATCACCCCACCACCACACGGCATTTGGTTGCCTCCAAACGTCAAACACAGTGGCTTAAATCGTACGGCGGTGTCTCATGGCACACTGTATATCCATGAAAGCCTATGTCAGGACTTACCCCAACAAGCAGGTATTTTACTGAGCTCACCTTTGGTTTCTGCCCTATTTGAACATTTAAGACAAACACCAAATGCTGTATCCAACGCCGAACACCAACGCTTACTCACTGTACTGGTTGACCAACTCAAACATGCCCAATTGGTCAGCAGTTATTTGCCTCATTCTGAGCATCCAACACTGCAAGCCTTACTCAATTATTTACACCAAGCCCCTGCCAATCATCTGTCTTTGGCTATACTTGCCAAACAATACAATATGACTGAGCGTACCCTTGCCCGACTCAGTCAAAAAGAATTAGGCATGTCATTGCATGAGTGGCGCCAGCGCCTAAAAGTGATTAAGGCCATGAGCTTACTGAACCGAGGTCATACGGTAGAAAGTATTGCCTTCGACTTAGGTTATGCCAATGCATCTGCTTTTATTAATATGTTTAAACGCTGGATGCATATTAGCCCCGATCAGTTTCGTAAAAAATTTTCCAGATAAAAACCGCTCTCTGTTTGCTCAAATTAACTGTTCTAAAGTAAATTTCGCTGTGCCTTACATTCACGCAGACATAAAAAAAGGACTGTCTCTACAGTCCCTTTTGATGAATTCAATTACTTTACAAAGGTCGTCCAAACATAATCTTGTTGCTGACCCTGTAAAGTCATACTCAACTGATCACCAGCCTGTAAGGCCGCGACACCTGCAGGTGTTCCTGTCATCACAACATCACCAGCTTCTAAGGTAAACACTTGGCTAATGTCTGCCAGCAACGTTCCTACATCAAAAATCAGCAATGCCGTATCACCCTTTTGACGGAGTTCATCATTAACTTGCAAAGTGTAATGCACATCTTTCCAGTCACTGACAACCGATGAAACATCTACCCAATCTGCCAACATGCATGAACCGTCATACGCTTTTGCACGTTCCCAAGGCTGACCTTTCTTTTTCAAATCATCTTGCAAATCACGCAAAGTTAAATCCAAACCTAAAGTTACCGCATCTACCGCTTGCAATGCCTTTTGTGGATCAGTTTCTGCTTTTAAAGTTTGCCCAATACGCAAAGTCAACTCACACTCGTAATGACAACTACCCAGGGTTTTATTCCAGTCAATGCCAGCATCTAAAGCAGATAAAGCACTCGGTGGCTTCATAAACAAAACAGGACGATCAGGTACTGCATTTCCTAACTCTTTTGCATGATCAGCATAGCTGCGGCCGACACATATAATTTTTGATGGACGTGTAGTCATGATCTTCCCTTCTGTTTTAAGCTCAATTATTTCTTAAATGTATTTTCAAAAATGCTTTGATCAGCTGGATTGCTAAACGCGCGCTTAGGAATAATCACCACTGTACGGTTTTTCATTTCCAACATATACGTCAGTTTACCTGAGGCAAAAGTTGCGACTTCGGCATAGTTGAAAATATTTTTACGCTCATTGGCAAAAATTTCACCATGATCTTGATACAGATCAATGCCTTGCTCACTCTTACCAAATTGATACTTAATAAACTGACGCTTAAACATCATTGGTAAAAACCAATAGCGCATGAGCAATTGCATGATTAAAAAGAATGCGCCTAAAGCCACGTAATAGCGACCTACACCACTGAAACCTAAAGAAAAACCCCAAATAATAATACCAATGCTAATCAATGGCGTAATAAAGCGTGTGAACTGCTTCTTACCAAAAGTAGCCAAGGCAAAACCATCTTGAGATTCTTCTAAATTCAAGGTGTAACGTAACGACAATGCGGGTTGAGTCTCTGACATCTGCTCACATACATATTTTAAAATATAAATTGAACTAGATATTACACCAGAATAGGGTGATTTCTTATTCTTTTTAGCATCAGAAATACACACTTCGGCGCTGTTCTTTTGCTTTAAAATGCGCTAAAACTGCCAACAAATAAAAAATGCATATTACAGGATGTCCTATGCAGCAGATTCAAATAAAAACATGGCTGATGCTGACGAGTCTTATCTTTGCAGGAAATGTATCTGCAAAAATTTTGCCTTGGAAAGCTCAAATTCCAAGTGCATTAACTGAATTTAATCATGATCTTCAAGCCTTAGCTTCACTCACAGGAGAGCGCATTTTGATTTATGCGCATCCTACGCAGTCCATACAATTACCCACCATGCCAGCAGGCAAAAAAACGACGGGGAAATACTACAGTGCTTCGGTGGTGATTCCAGCCAATGTCCAGCAAGTCAGCCGTTTACTGCTCAACTACACCAATTATGCAGGCTTATTTCCAACACTTAAATCGGCCAAAGTGGTTGAGCAACAAGGCTCCATTAGCCAAGTTAAATACAATATTCATATTCCAACGCCTATTCCTGTGCTGAATTTCCGTGAAACAGTACTTATGCAGCATCAGGCCGATGCCAATAGCATTTCCACGCTGATTTTGGATGCACCCGTGCCATACGCGGCGGGTAAAATTGAATGGTTTGAACTCGCGCCGAATCAGACCTTAGTAACCCTCACGCAATGGGGAGACTTAAGCCAACCCAAAGGTTTTTTATTTAGTAAAATTTTGAATGCCATACCCGATGCAAAGCTTGGCATACCTGCGGGTACCAATGCATTTTTGCTCGAATCCTTACAAAAACGCTTTAAGACCAGCCAAGCACAGCCTTTAGGCACTGGTGTATTCCCCACCGTCGGCTTAGACCGAAATGAACAACTCAAAGTGGCACAGCTCAGCCAAAACTCACAAGAGCCTGTCAGTTTTGTGCTCACGGCCAAAAATGTGCCCTACCCACACGGCACAGAGAAATTACGTTTTAGTACCAGCTATCAGTACTATGCCCATAGCCCTGCCCAGCTTCAGCAATGGCTCACACCTAATAGCTATCAACAATTATTCCCCAATCAAATTAAGCAAGTCCGTGTCCGTAAACTAGATAATAAGCAAATGGATGCGAGCTATAAGATCTCGGTGGGCCTCGGTGTCATTAACATTCCTTTTGATTTTAAAATGCGCTTTAACTACGCCACAGATTGGCAAAATGAATTTTATGCCAATGGTGGCGATTTAAAATTTGTCCGCGGTGGCATGCAGTTGACGCCAATGAATCAAGGAACGTTATTAAGTGTGACCAGTGCAATGAAAATTGATCAGGATGCCCCATTTTTATTACGTGCCATGCGAAGCATGCCTTATTCCGATATGCTACCTGCTTTAGGGGGCAATACGGTTTTTGTGCTGAAAGTAAAACAAAAGGCTGGCACTTAAATTTTGAATTTTATTTAGAGTTATTTTAAATAATTCAGACACAAAAAAACCGCAATAAATGCGGTTTTTTCAATTTAAATCAAGTTGGTGCGCCCAGAGAGATTCGAACTCCCGACCCCTTAGTTCGTAGCCAAGTGCTCTATCCAGCTGAGCTATGGGCGCGACATCTTGATGTGGTGCATTATACGTGAAATTTCAGCTTTGTTAAGCCCTAATTTGTATTAACACGATCAACTGCCTAGTTATTAGGCATTAATAGCTTTATTCTATTAAAAACCAAGCAAATTTAAATGATTTTATACTTTGGGATTCACTGTGGTTTTAGCCCTAAAATTGGTTTTGAGTGTAGTAGCAATACTTAGTGTTTAAGCAGTTTTTGGTTTTGCTTCGTGACTAAGCACGATTCTAATCATAAAACCGCACACAATGCAGCGGTGGATTTAAAGTCTCAGCTTAAAACATACAGCAGGATTAAACGCCTATGCTCAATTCTCAAAGCTCTATATTCTTGGTGATTATGCTTGATGCTAAAATAGTAGTGAATCTGGCTTTTGAACTGACTTTTAGTTTACGCTCCTGCGACCAACATACAGACAAGAGTTTAGATGCATAAATAGCAGGCACAAAAAAACCGCAATAAATGCGGTTCATTGTTCAAGTTGGTGCGCCCAGAGAGATTCGAACTCCCGACCCCTTAGTTCGTAGCCAAGTGCTCTATCCAGCTGAGCTATGGGCGCTTCACTTGTGTCGTCTTAAAAGACTGCGTTATGTACTTTACTTATTGGTGCGCCCAGAGAGATTCGAACTCCCGACCCCTTAGTTCGTAGCCAAGTGCTCTATCCAGCTGAGCTATGGGCGCGACATAAGTAAAGTTGGCGGTGAGAGAGGGATTCGAACCCTCGATACAGTTGCCCGTATGCATCCTTAGCAGGGATGTGGTTTCAGCCACTCACCCATCTCACCGTAACGTGGCGCCATAATACAAATTTAACCCCATACGTGCAAGCACTATCCCCCACTTTTTTTCATATTTTCGTTCAATTAAATATTTTTTATACAATTTTTCAAATTTAAGCCCAAAAATCACTTTAAAAATGCCACATTAAGCACATTAATTCAGCATTCGTTATAAAATGCCTGTCAAACACACAATATTGCAATCATTTACGTGCAGTCTGCTGTCGCATGACTTATGCTAAACCTATCTTCTGACATGAAGCCAAAGACATTATGAAAAATTGGGTCGATCCTGAAGCAAAAGCTGAAGCCGAACGTTACGAAAATCCGATTCCGAGCCGTACGCTCATTTTAGACATTATTGAACAGCGTGCGCCGTTGTCACATGCAGACTTGGTTGAGCATTTTGAAATTGCCGATCAAAAAAGCATTGATGCCCTAAGCCATCGCCTCATTGCAATGGTGCGTGATGGGCAATTAATGAAAGATGGATTTAAGTTTCAATTGGCCACTGAACAGCCGACTCATGATGCGACGGTTTATGTCAACTCAAAAGGTATGGGCAGTGCCAATATTAAAGGTGAAGACGACCTTTTATTGCCTGAGCGTGAATTACGTCAGGTCTTTAATGGTGACCGCGTTAAAGTACGTCAGACTTCAGTTGATCGCAAAGGTAAAGCATGGGGCTTTATTACTGAAGTTGTAGAGCGTCGCGTTAAACAAATTATTGGTAAAGTCTCAATCCACGATGGTGAATACTTTATTCAACCGTCTAATCCAAATGCGCATCAGCCGATTACCTTAGAAAAAGAACTGATTGAGCATGCCAAAGTAAAATTAGGCGATTCAGTCCGTGTTGAAATTGACGACTACCCTACCAAAGAAGAATTTGCGACGGGTCATATCATTCAGTCTATGGCCGATAAAGCCGATACCGAAATTATTATTCCCCAAACTATTTTAGAATTTGGTTTACCTTACGAATTCCCAGAAGAAGTTGTAAAAGAAGCAGAAAGTTTTAAAGAGCCATCTGCAAAAGACCGTGAAGGCCGTATTGACCTACGCGATTTACCATTAGTGACTATTGATGGTGAAGATGCACGTGACTTTGACGATGCCGTTTATGCCGAAAAACGTCCAGGTGGTGGCTACCGTGTAGTGGTTGCGATTGCCGATGTGAGCCATTATGTGCGTATTGGTAAGCCTTTGGATGACGAAGCACAAGCGCGTGGTACTTCTGTGTACTTCCCGCATTTTGTCTTGCCAATGCTTCCTGAAGCACTGTCCAATGGTTTGTGCTCACTGAATCCAAATGTCGACCGTTTGTGTATGGTGTGTGACCTGAACCTTTCACGTGCAGGCCGTGTGACCAGTTACGAGTTCTACCCTTCGGTGATGCACTCTAAAGCACGTTTAACCTACACCCAAGTGGCACAATATTTTGATGGCGATAGTCAGGCGGTGCCTGAAGATCGTAATGTGCGTAAATCGCTCAACACTTTATTCCAGCTTTATCATGTATTAAAAGATCTACGCGCGCAACGCCATGCAATGGAATTCGAAACTGTCGAAACCTACATGACCTTTGACGAGCTTGGCGGTATTAATGAAATTTTACCGCGTACACGTAATGATGCACATAAACTGATTGAAGAATGCATGTTATTGGCCAACGTAGCTGCGGCTGAATATGCATTAAAAAATGAAGTACCAATGCTTTACCGTGTACATGAGCCACCAGAGTTTTCACGCATTCAAAAAGTCCGTGATTTTGTGAAGTTATTGGGTCTTAAGTTCCCTGAGCAACCCACACAAGCTGACTATCAAGCAGTGATTGAAGCGACCAAAGACCGTATTGATGCACCAAGCATTCATGCCGTGTTATTACGTTCGATGATGCAAGCTTATTACGGCGCGAAAAATGCAGGTCATTATGGTCTAGCTTATGAGGCGTATACGCATTTCACTTCACCAATTCGTCGTTACCCTGACTTACTGTTGCACCGCGCAATTAAAGCCAGTCTCACACACAAAAAGTATCCACTTTCAGGTGCCTCATTGGATGATGCAGGTCAGCACTTCTCTGCTACTGAACGTCGTGCAGATGAAGCATCGCGCTCTGTAACAACATGGCTAAAATGTCATTATATGCAACAACATTTAGGCGCAGAGTTTGTCGGTACGATTTCTGCAGTGGCTGAATTTGGTTTATTCGTAACCCTCAAAGACCTTTATGTCGATGGTATGGTACACGTGAGCCAATTGGGTGATGACTTCTTTGTGTTTGATCAATCAAGTCAAAGCTTAGTAGGCCAAAACCGTGGCCAAAGCTTTAGTTTAGGCGATGAAGTTCGTATTAAAGTGGCTGGTGTTAATCTTGAAGAACGTAAAATCGACTTTGAACTGATTCAACAGCTGAGCCATGCTGGTCGCCCGATTCGCAGCAAAGCACCACGTGTGACTAAGCCTAAAGTGGTACGCGAAGCGAAAGAGGAAGTTTTTAGCGAACGTCCGAAGAACCACGAAGCGCCTGCGTTGAGTGAAGACGGAGAACGTCCCATTCGAAAGAAAAAGTCAAAATCAAAACCCAGCACCTACGGCAAAAAGCCTGCTAAAAAATCTGCAACAAAATCTGAAGCAAAGGCTAAAGATAAAGTAAAGAAAAAGACCAAATTAAAAAAGAAAAAGTCAAATGCGAAAGCAAAGACTGAGTAATTTTTACTTGGATTTAAAAGAGCGCTTCGGCGCTCTTTTTTATTGACTCTTTGGTCTACTAAGCTTGACTAATCTTTTGAAAACGCTATCTTTTAGCACTTTACTAGGGGGTAATATATGAAAAAAAATTTCAACTTCACTACTCATCGCCAGCATGCTTTTCAGTACAGGTTGTGCGACGATGTTTAATGGTTCAAGCCAAACCATTAATATTAGAAGTAATGACACAGATGCTAAGCTTTATGTCAATGAAGAGTATATGGGCAAAAACCAAGCTGTTTATACATTCAAGAAAAAAGAAAATTATGTCATCAAAGCAGAGAAGCAAGGCTGTAAAACAACAGCCATTACACCGCAAAAAAGTTTTGATCCAACGACACTTTTAGGTCTCTTAATTGACTGGGGAATTATCTCTATTCTCGTTGTAGATGGTGCAGCGACAGGTTCTTGGCAAAAATTTGCGCAAACCAGTTATGTCGTAGATCCTGATTGTCAGTAAAATATTTAATCCAAAGAGCGCTTCGGCGCTCTTTTTCTTTTAATATATTCATATAAAAAATAAGTTACTTAAAAATAATGAATCCACAGAAGCTCTCGAAATATGATTATCACAATTATGTGTTGTTCGCATTTTTCTTACTGACCATCACAGCGCTCTTTGCCATTTTTAGTTTAGATTTCACCCCAAAGGATCACGTCAAAATATGTGCTTTCATTTTAGCCATATTCATTTATTTTGTGATTTTGCTCTACTTTTATGTGCTTCATCGACAAGGTGAATGGGTCATTCCACGTACATGGAAAAATGTACAGAACAGACCAAAATTCTATTTCTTACTGCTACTGCCTCTTTTTGCTGTTTTGATTTTTTATTTAAATTTTGTGTTTTATCCCCCTCTACTGCATACCGTACTGTTAGGTACACCGACTGTTGTGACCGTTGAAGCAAGTGCTGTCAAAGGACATGGTAAAAAAGGAAGTGTCTACCATTCCATCCAAACACCTTATGACTCTACTCGTATATTTCGAATCAGTGCAGATGAATATGAACACTACAAAAATCAAAATCTGTTCATGAAGGTATCTGTCATTCAGGGGCACTTTGGCACTTACATCCAAAAGATCGAATCCATCCAAATTGTCAAACCAACACAGAATAAATAGCCACAAAGCCTTGATTTATTTATTTCAAACCCCTACATCTACTTATAACATCAGAAATTACTACGGCATTTCACAATGACATTAGAAAAGGCAACTTTGCCTGTTCCACAATTCGATCAAATCACTTTAGATCAACTTAAAACACAAATTGAGCAAGCGATTCAATCAGGCCAAACCTTTTTAGATGAATTAACTGCAGTTCCAGACAGTATTCAGCAACAATTAGCTGTACTCGAACAGATCGATACCCTAGAAAATAATATGAGTGAAGCATGGGGCGTACTATCACACCTCAATGCAGTCATGAACAATGCAGAAACACGTGAAGTTTATCAGTCGCTATTGCCAGCACTCAGTGAATACTATACCGCTCTAGGCCAACATACCGTGTTGTATCAAACTTATCAGCACGTACGTGACGGTGCCTTGTTTGAAACACTCCCTGCCGCACAGCAAAGTGCGATCAAGTTATCTCTACGAGACTTTAAACTCTCAGGCGTGGCTTTAGAAGGTGATGCTAAAAAGCGCTATGCTGATATTTCTGCACGTTTATCACAATTATCATCAGACTTTTCCAATCATGTACTAGATGCAACCCAAGCTTTTGTACTTCCTTTAGAAGATGCACAGCTTAAAGGCTTACCAGACAGTAGCGTGGAATTGCTAAAACAATACGGTCAGCAGCGTGAATTGCAACAGCCTGCAGCAACTTTAGATATTCCCTCTTATTTGGCGATTATGACCTATGCTGAAGACCGTGGACTGCGTGAGCAAATTTATAAGGCTTACACCACCCGCGCTTCAGACCAAGCCAATGCATCTGAATTTGATAACACGCCAGTGATGGAAGAAATTCTAAGTTTACGTCAGGAAATGGCACAGCTCTTGGGTTTTAGCAATTATGCCGAACTCTCACTGGCCAGCAAAATGGCACCCAATGTAGAAACAGTACATCAATTTTTAGTTGACCTTGCAGAACATGCACGCCAGCCTGCACTCAAAGAAGTTGCAGAACTAAAAAGCATTGCCAGCGCAGATGGTATTCAAGACTTACAACCTTGGGATACAGGCTTCTACTCAGAAAAGCTCAAAATGCAACAGTTTAATCTGTCACAAGAAGCACTTAAACCCTACTTCCCTGCGCCTAAAATCTTGCAAGGCCTATTTAGCATTGTCAACCGCTTATACGGCGTACAGGTTGTCGAGCGCGAAGCACCTGTATGGCATCCAGATGCACGTTATTTTGAACTTGAAGATCAAGGCACTGTAATTGGTGGTTTTTACTTTGACCTTTATGCACGTACAGGCAAACGTGGTGGCGCATGGATGAGTGGTTTCCGTTCACGTATGCAAACCGAGCATGGCCTACAAAAGCCAATTTGCTATATGGTGTGTAACTTCACCCCACCTGTAGGTGATCAGCCTGCATTATTAACACATGATGAAGTGAACACCTTATTCCATGAATTTGGCCATGGTTTACATCACATGCTAACCGAGGTCGATAATATCTCTGTGGCTGGTACTCATGGTGTGGCATGGGATGCTGTTGAATTACCAAGTCAGTTTATGGAGTTTTGGACATGGGATACAGAAAGTCTAGACCTACTGAGTGAACATATCGAAACCAAGCAAGCCCTACCCGCTGATTTACTTCAAGCATTACTGAATGCACGGTTTTTCCAATCGGGTATGCAAACACTGCGTCAAATTGAATTTGCTCTATTTGATCTCAACATTCACAGCCGAACACCTGCACTCAATGCCACTCAAATTCAGGCAGAATTAGATCAAATTCGTCGCCAATTTGCTGTAGTGCCAACTGTTGCCTATAACCGTTTCCAACACGGCTTTAGCCACATTTTTGCAGGTGGTTATGCTGCAGGTTATTACTCATACAAATGGGCTGAAGTTTTAGCCAGTGACGCTTTTGATCGCTTCGAAAAAGAAGGCATTTTCAATACGCAAACAGGGCATGATTTCCGTAAAGCCATTTTAGCTGTCGGTGGAAAAGATGCTGCACTCGACGCTTTTGTCAATTTCCGTGGACGCGAGCCGAAAATAGATGCACTGCTTCGTCACCAAGGTTGGACGAACGCTTCATAAACTCTTAAACTAAGGACCTTAATTTTATAGTAGGTAAGTATGATGACCATTAAACGCCGATTTATTGCTGGCGCCAAATGTCCGAAGTGTCAAGCGATGGACCGTGTTGTCATGCTTAGCTCAAATGATGATGAATGGATTGAATGCATTGATTGCGGTTATACCGAAAACCGTCCGACGCATGTAGAAGAGCCTGAGACTCCGGCAGTGCCCGATGAAATTGGTGTCATTCAATTCAAACCTCGTCAGCCAAAATAACAATTTAGGTCTATGTATGGCAGAAGATCAAAGAAATAGCCCGAAACTTTTAATCGGGATTATTGGGGGACTCGGCGTACTGGTTGCGCTTTTTTTTGCTTATCAGTGGTTCACTTCTCCAGTAGAAGAGCTAGCGCCAGTTTATGATACGGTTGCGAGCGAAGCCTCAAATCAGCCAACAAGTGAGGCAAGCACTGAAGAAACCGCTGCTTCTGAAATCAACCTTCAAGAAGCAAGTGCAGTAGAAGCGAATCATGCAACTCAGTCAAAGCCGCTGGTCACTGACGATATTTTAACAGCGCCTATTCCTGAAAATGCTTCTTTAGCAAAAGAGGAACAGGCACGGCTTGCCGATTTGCAAGAACAACTCGCAGAGCAAGAAAAGACCCTAAAGGCACAGCATGCTGATGCTGATCAGCTGATTAAATTAAAAGAAGAGCAACTTAAGCTACTTGAGCAACAACTGGCACAAGAACACTAAGTCATTCAATACTTAGTTTTGCATCTAAATCAGGCTAGAATATCATCAGATTTTCTGGCCTATTATTTATGTCTTCACTCCCCTCATCCAATACCACCGTTAAAGCAATTGGCTTTTTAATGCTGTCCGCCTTTTTATTTTCAATTATGGGCGTCTGTATTCGTTTAGCCTCACAGAGTGTAGACAATGCCACGATTGTATTTTTTCGCAATGTAGTAGGCCTATTCATTTTCCTTCCCCTTATCCTCAAAAAAGGTACTGGCTTTTTTAAAACTCAAAAACTCTGGATGCACACTTGGCGCTCCATAGTCGGGCTGATCGCAATGTATGGTTTTTTCTATGCAATTGCCCATTTAAAACTATCCAATGCGATGGTGTTTACGTATTCATCCCCCATTTTTATTCCTTTAATTGCATGGTTATTTCTCAAAGAGCAAATCACTGCAAAAATGCTGATTGCGGCATTGGTCGGACTCATTGGGGTACTGTGCGTTGCAAAGCCAGATTCTGGCATGTTCAATCAATTGTCGCTCATTGGTTTAGGTGCAAGTTTTTTAGCAGCCATGGCCTTTGTGACCGTACGCGCCCTTACAGCAACTGAACCACCTGAACGCATCGTGTTTTATTTTTGCTTTTTTGGCACGCTCATTTCAGCCATTCCAATGTTTTGGTCATGGCGTCTATATACATTCACTGAATTAATGTACCTCATTTGTGCTGGGCTATTGGCCAATATCAGTCAACTCTTTATGTCGAATGCCTATAAACTCGCACCTGCTGGCGAAATTGGACCAGTCAATTATATTGCGATTATTTTTGCGGGTGCTTGGGGTTACTTCATGTGGCATGAGCTTCCAGATCTTTATAGTCTAATTGGATTTGCATTTATTTTTATGGCAATTGTCCTCTGTAATCCTTTATTCAAACGACCGCAGTGGTTGAAGGCACGTCGCTAAAATAAAAACGTTTAAATGTCTATCTCCCATAAAAAAATGCACCCGAAGGTGCATTTTTTTATGCTATTACTTGTACCAGCCAAATAACTTCAATACATACGGCGCATAAGTCACGATCAGTAATGATGGGAACAACACCAAAATTGGTAAGATCCAACGTTCATAACGATAGTAGAAATTGGTGTACATCGCTTTTGCTTCGGCATCCGCTTCACGAACCTCATCATCACCAACCGACAATCGTGTCAGCAAATGATTCAGCGCAACAGGTGGTGAGACATAACCTAACTCGAATGCAACCAGTACAATCATCCAGAAATGGATTGGATGAATGCCATTTTCATACGCTACAGGTGCAACTGTTGCCGCAACCAAAATAACCGCACCAAATGGGTCTGTGGTCATACCAATAATTGCCAATAGCAATGCAATAAAGGCTAAGGAAATATAGATATTGCCCAAATGTGTCGGTAATAGTTCTACAACTTCAGTACGTTCAATTAAGCCACCTACACTTGCAGAGAGTGCCATAAGGATAATCAGCGCACCAATATGACCAACTGTTTCTGATGATGCAAACCAAATCGAGCTACCAAAGCCACGACGCTGTCCATCATGCTCACGCATAAATGTTGAGCTTTGAGCATGCTGTTCTGCCAAATGTGCATGTTGATCGACAGGTGTTGGAGTAAAACGATCCGCAAACCAACGGTCAAACATAATGTAAGCAATTAAAATAATTGGTAACACTACAGGTGCAGTGAACTCATCCATCTTGGTGTCTAGACCATATTTATAGAATGCAATCACAATCAATGTGATCACAATATATGGAATGACTGGAATAAATGCGCGAAGCATGCCTGGAATTGCAACTTTCGGTGAATTCACACGGAAACGTGTTTCCGCCAAGAACAAAGAAATGCCTAAGAAAATAAATGCAGTTAACCAGAATACATAAATACCATGATCAAATAGCTCATCTGAAGTGACATGACGACTGTCTAGCATTGAAATCAAGATAATTAATAAACATGGACGAATCACCACGCCGAGCGAGCCCGACATTGCAGACACGGCCAAAGCAAATTGACGACGTGAGCCAGAATTCCAAACTTCTTTATAAATAATGGCACCCGCAGCCACAACGAAGATACCAGATGCACCTGTATAAGCTGTTGGAATAGCAGCTGCAATCAAAATTAACCAAGTCAGTGTTTCAGGGGCCAAGTTCCATGGGCGTAAAATCCCCAAGAACAGATCCATCACCCGTGTTTGCGTGAGTAACATACCTGCCCAAATGAATAACGCTAGGTTTAAGAAAATACCTGAGAACTCAACCAACTGTCCCAAATAAATCCCTTGCCCCATTGGATAGTCCATGAAGAAAGTAAATGCTACGCCTGTAATAATGGCCATATAGGCATACAGTGGTACACTCAGTAATGCAAAACCAATATTCCCTGGGCCTTGTTCTTTTACCGCTGGGGTTTTAAAGAACTGGAAAATACTGATCAGCATAACTAAACCAAATAGCGCCAACCACAACCAATAGACAGCTAAGGTTTCAGTGGTCGATTTCACCCCTGAATTTAAAACCGAATTAAATTGGCTATATACAGAGAAAGTTAATAAACCATTACCTATCGCCATAAACAACGCGTATACACGGTAATCTAATTTGGTTGTTGGTGCACGTAGACCAATATGGTGGAATTTTATTGATGCAGTAATTGCAGAGACTAAAACCATCAACAATAAAATCAAGACACGGTTTTCAGAACCGAATTTGAAAATACCGAAGAATGTTGTTTCAACTGCACGATAAGTACGAATACTTGGATGATCATCCAAATATTTTTTAGCTTTGTCATAAAATTGGAATTTTTCTTCACACTGCTGCACACCCGCCATGATTGATGCACGTACATCAGACTCAGAGGCACTACCGAAGATATCTGCAAACTCATCATTTGCATTTTGCTTCATTTGGGTCTGCACCATTGCATCAACATTCGGATGACGATCACAATCAGGCGCAACAGGTTCAGCGCGTAAAAACGAGTACTGCATCCCAATCGCTTCATTGCCATACAGCTTTTCACCTGTACGCAATAATTGGCCATGAATCATTTCGCCCGTGCCAATGATTAAAGTCAACAGCAGTAAAAGCAGAACGATAAAGGTCGAGATCCAGTTGTTCCATATATAACTTAACAGTCCGAGTCCGGATCTGCTGTTTTGATCATTTTGCATGAATCTTCCTATTTTTATTTTGGGTGTGAGCGCTTTGCTTCACCCTTGTCCTTCTTTCCGAAAAATTCCTTTTTCGGTATTTCTGTTTGTTATTCCGATTTTCTTTCAATGTGCAACAATTAGGCAGATATTAAAATGACAATATGTATTTTCTTTTATGAAAAAATGTCAACTCGATCACTTCTCTACTCATCATTTCTCTGCAATGAAATAACTCCCAATTACATAGATAACGGCCAGTACAATACCCCAAATCACCCCCAATAAATGGGCTTCGACCAATACAGGACTTCCTATAAGTTGAGCTGTCCCCATAGTGCCAAAGGTATTTTCCCAAACCAATTTTGACAAAATTAATAACAGTACAAATGCAGCAAAGCGTCGCTCACGCTTATATAACAAGTGTACACAAGCAATAGATGCATAAGCCCCATGCAGCACTCCAGAAAGCCCCGCATAAGCTTCTATATCGGGTAGAAAAAAGTAAAAACTGAGACTAATTAAAGGCGGAAGTGCCAAGAGCAAGGCTACAAAGTGCCAGAGCGATGCGCGTGGAAATATAAATGGCAAACAGATAAATGCCAGCATATTCAAAAAATAATGCATCCATCCCACATGAACCCAATGAGCTGTCCATAAGCGCCAAAATTCGCTAAACAGCCCATCTTGCCAGTAGATGAATGCATCTTTATACACTTGCAAACAGGCAGAAAAAGATACAAATACTGCTAAAAAAACAATTTTTCGAATTAAAAATTGATCTTGCATGTACCTTACTCCGTTATGTTTGCGCTAAGGTCTTACACTTAGCAATTCACTTCGGTTCTATTTCTGAGGCTCATATTTACTGTGACTTACCCTCTTCAAATAAATCATCTAAATCAGAAGAAGAGCCACTATCATCCCAGAAACGTTGCATGCCATCATCTGCTGTACGTGTACCTGTATGCTCAGTCCAATAGCGATCTGAAATACCTTTCACCATCAACTCAGCCATACTATCAATCAGTTTAAACTGTGGATTGACTGGTTTTTCATCTGAACGTGCCTGTGCAAAACTCTTCAAAGCATCACGAATTTTAGCATCGTCACCACTGGCTTGTGCTGCAACGGCATACATCGCATGCGGTAAGCGGACGCCTTTTTGCTCACCAATCGTCATTGATTGTTTTAAAGTTTGGTATGGATCTGGCTTATCATCGCCCGCCCCGGGTAATAAGGTCCAAATCACAGCACGCGTTGCATTAGGCGCACCCCAAAATTTTTCATTATTTAAGCAGGTCATCCCACGCTCAACCACGGCTGCGATATCTTTAGGTACATTCACTGCACCACCAGAGTTAATATCATTGGTCATGGCCTGTAAGCCACTTAACATGCCCAATAAATAAACAGTCTGCTCTATATCACTGTTCATTTTGGCACAGCCATCACCCAATGTTTTTTTGTATTTCTTTTCATAGCGTGATTGGAACAATTGATAGCCTGTATATTGACGCTGTGCCGCTAAACCCGCCCAACGTTTTTGCTCTATACGTGCATCCTGTGCTTCAGTCACTTGATTTGATTTAGATGCTCGAAGATAACGTAACTCTGCATCTAAAGCTTTTTGCTCTGCGCACATACCAGAAGCTGAGTACATAAGTACAGCCACACGTGTTGGATCTGCACCCATATCTTTAGTCGCCATAATCGCAGGCGTCAAAGAGTTGCCGGTGTTGCAGATCATTTCTGCATCATCCATGGCTAAAATTGGCGGTACGATATGATTTTCTGTAAAACCTAATGCCACATTGGCACCTGTCTTGATCACTTGTGAACAGCCAGATAATAAAAATGTAGTTGTTATTGCGACTGCCACACCTTGGCAAATGCGTTGGACGTTCGACATATTCCTGTCCTCTATAATTTTGTTTATGTCCATCTCGACAAACATATCAGAAGCGTTTTCTGTTTAAAAGAGTATTTACTCTAATTTGAGTCTACACTGTGCCATTATTTTAATGCGTTGCAATTGACTGGAATGAAGAGGATGCCAAATTTTAGGCAAAAAAAAGCAGCATTGCGACGGTTCAGCACATGCTACTTATTAAGGGTCTAGCGCCTAAACGCTAATCATGTTGTGCAATTCGTTCCTTCAGCACCGTTCCTAGCCGTCCTACTACAATTGCCATAACAATCGCAGCTGCCAGAAGCATCCAAGTTGGATAGTCCATAAGAGACTCCTCATTTCGCTGTTGGTAGAGTTAATGTACATGTATCAAAAAATAGACAGCACAATAATTGTCAGACAATTTATATTTTCTGCCAACTATTCAGCAGTCTGTCTGACAACATTGTGAGAGATGCATTATATTCAATTGATTTTTATTGTTTTTATGATTTTTTAAAAATTTAGTCTGTCTAACAATTAGATCATTTTGGCCAATACTTTCAATGACTTCCACTGTTTGAAGGCGACTTGATCACACCAAATAATCATTGGTTTTGTACGTGCATGCTGAAAATACACCACGATATACACTTGATGATCAATAATATGACTGATTTGCACACGCTGTGGCTGACCGTACTTGGTCAAGGTCCAATCACGACCATCCAGATATTCCAGCGCACTAATATTGGGGCGCCGGCGATAAAATAAAGCATAGATGACCAAGCCCAATAGCAGAAACACACACCAAAGCCAGATGGCTAAAACCTGATAGAGCAAGGTCATTAAAACCGCAAAAATGGCAAACTGAAACACTAGCGCTATCAGACTAGGTTTCAGCTGAAAATGACGCTTATCCATGAACGTAGTGTTTTAACTTCTGAATAAAATCACGTAATTCTGGGCGTGGCGGTTCACTTACTTCCATAAACCAATCCAATAAATCTGGATCTTCCTGCGCAACCAACTCTGCAAACATGTCTTTTTCAAATTGATCTGCTTGCAAGTAGTAATTTTTTACGTAGGGATCAAAATACACATCAATTTCTTTTAAACCGCGTCGCGCACGGTAAATTACTTTGCGTTCTTCCAAGCTGATGTCATCAGTCATCGCATTCCCCAATGTTAGATTTAAACGCCGTTATTTTACCTTATTCAGCCCTGTTAATTGACACCTTTTCACAAGATTGACCGAAAGCATCAGTAAATTTTCTGCAATTGAGCATTCAGCACATTGCTGACAACTGTACATTCTTATAATTTTCAAATACACGCACACACAATAAGGATAATTCACATGCAATCTGGAGCGATTCGCCCTATTCTCAATATGCTACCGCGCAAACTGTTTAATGCTGATCATGAAGCATTCCGCGATACTGTACGCAAATTTTATGAAAAAGAAGTTGTGCCAAATATTGAAAAATATGAACAACAACAACATGTGGATCGCGATATATGGAATAAAGCAGGTGCGCTAGGTTTATTGTGTACCACCATGCCTGAAGCCTATGGTGGCTCTGGGGTAGACCGTCTGTACAGCATGATCTTGATTGAAGAACAAGCCTATGCCATGGATTCTTCAACAGGTTTTTCTCTGCATTCAGATATTGTGGCCAATTACATTTATAATTTTGGTAATGAACAACAGAAGCAATTTTGGTTACCTAAAATGACCACTGGCGAAACAGTTACCGCCATTGCGATGACTGAACCAGGCACAGGTTCAGATTTACAAGCTGTACGTACAACCGCCGTACTAGATGGCGACGACTATGTTATTAATGGCTCTAAGATTTTTATTACCAATGGTTATCTATGTGATATGGCCATTGTGGTATGTAAAACAGGTCACTCTGAAAAAGGTTCTGCAAACTTATCCTTAATTTTAGTTGAAGCAGATCGCGTAGGCTTTAGCAAAGGCAAGCCACTCAACAAAATCGGCATGAAAGGTCAAGATACCTGCGAACTGTTTTTTGATAACGTGCGTGTACCTAAAGAAAACTTACTGGGTATGGAAGGCATGGGCTTTATGATGCTAATGAAAGAGCTGGCTTGGGAGCGCATGTTGGTCGCAATTATTTGCCAAGCAGGTGCAGAAGCGTCTTTTGCACATACCGTCAAGTACACCAAAGAGCGTAAAGCTTTTGGCAAAGCAATTGGGAGCTTCCAAAACAGTCGTTTTACACTCGCTGAATTGCGTACTGAAATTGACTTCTGTCGTGCCTACTTAGACCGATGCATGGAGTTACAACTCAAAGAAGAACTCGGCATTGATGCAGCAGCAGCGGCCAAATACAAAATTTCAGAAATGTTCTCAAAGGTTGTAGATGAGTGCCTACAGCTCCATGGTGGCTATGGCTATATGCTTGAATATCCAATTGCACGTGCCTATATCGACAACCGTGCAAATCGAATCTACGCAGGAACCAATGAAATTATGAAAGAATTAATTTCACGTACGCTCTAATCTCTAAACCCCTAGCCTATCCTGCTACAGCAACGCAATTCGTTCAGCGTTGCTGTTCTCATTTTACAAGTAACTATGATTAAAACAGCTCATTGAGAAATTCTTGAATAATCTGCAAAACCAGCTCAGGTTGCTCTTTATGCGGTAAATGATGCAACCCTTCTAAAATATGCATTTCAGCGCGACCATCAACACCATCAAATAATTGCTGTGCTTGATTTATACTGCCGTATTCGTCTAATTCACCATGAATAATCAAGCTTGGACAGCTTACTTTTGGCAAGACTGTGGCCAAATTCCAGCTTTGAAACTCAGGTGCAAGCCAGGTTTCCGTCCATGCATCTAATACCCACTGTGCCTTCTGTGGATGGTATTTCTCTAAGCGTTCCAATTGACCTGCTTGTTGAAAACCTTTTTTTGCAAGCATGATCCCCTGCACTGTTTGCTCTTCTACTTCAAACTGGGCTGCAATACTCACTAAACCTACACAGCGCTCTGCTTCTTGAGCCGCAATGGCAAATGCCATAGCACCACCCACACTATGCCCCATCACCACAAAATGTGAGAGCTGAAAATAGTCAATCACAGCCTGAAAAGCCTGCTGTGCTTCACTGAGCACAAAGTCCAGTGCAGGTAAGGCCATACATGCATCAGACAATCCAAAGCCTAAACGATCATAGGCATAGACTTTACGCTTTGAAAGATGTGCCAATTGCGCAGGTAAATCTCGCCATAAACCCACACTTCCTAAAGAATCGTGTAACAAAATTATGGGTGCCAATTCAGCATTTACATCAACCGATTGCCAAGAACGCGCGTTTAATAACAAAGTGCCAAAAGGCACTTGATAATGCTGTGTTTGAATATCCATTACACTACTTCGATTTATGTCCTACATACATCTTGTCCGAATCTATACTTAAGGCAAAGTTAAATTACTGAACGCAGAATTCATAAAAAAAGGAGCTCTTAGAGCTCCTTCTCATATCCAGCTTATAATGAAGTGATTTTAATACCTCATAAAATTCTCTTAAGAGACTAAACGAGGCTTTGTCACTGAAGCAGCTGATTTCTTACTGAATTTGAGCACACTATCTTCAAAACCAGCTTTTTTCAACGCTTTACGATCTGCCAAATAGTTATTGGTTACACGCCATGGTCCACTCTTACCTTGTTTCGGCATGACATCCGCAGCACGCGCAATATAACCAGAGCTGAGACTTCCCATCACCGTATCTTGCTCAATTTGTGTTGCATCGCCTTGTGGTAAAACTTCGTTATAGCCTTTCTCATCCATATAGTTCAGCAAACGACAGATATATTCAGCAGCAATATCCACTTTTAAAGTCCAAGACGCATTAATATAGCCAATAATTAGCGCCATATTTGGCACATCACTGACCATCACACCTTGATATAGCATATGCTGAGAAGTGTTCAATGGCTTACCATCAATCGTCGCTTTAATTCCACCTAAAATTTGAATATTTAAACCTGTCGCAGAAATTACAATATCTGCATCTAAATGTTTACCAGACTTCAACTGAACACCTTTGGCAGTAAACTTCTCAATTTGATCCGTTTCTACACTTGCACGGCCTTCACGCAAAATCTTAAATAAGTCACCATCTGGAACAACACATAAACGCTGATCCCAAGGATTATATTTAGGCGTAAAGTGTTTCATATCCACCTTACCCTTTAACTGCATTTTAATAGATTGCAATAAGAATTTGCGAAGCAACTCAGGCTGCTTTTGAGCGACTGCATATACAGCACGCTGCACACCAATATTACGTGCACGTGTTAATTTATAAGCCAAATCTTCAGGCAACACTTTACGCATTTTGTCATAGATCATATCCACCGAAGGAATAGATGCAATATAGGTTGGCGAACGTTGTAGCATCGTTACATGACCAGCGCCACCCTTAGACATTGCTGGTACGAGGGTAATTGCAGTTGCACCACTACCAATGATGACTACTTTTTTGCCTTTGTAATCTAAATTTTCAGGCCAATGCTGTGGGTGAATAAACTGACCTTTAAATGCACTTTGATTTGGAAAATCAGGTTGAAAACCTTTGTCATAGTTGTAATAGCCCGTACATCCCACGACAAAATTTGCAATCCAAGTTTCTTTTTTATTGTCCGCATTTTCAATTTCAACTGACCATTTTTTCGTGTTCGAGTCATAATTTGCACTCAGCACACGATGCTGAAAATGAATTTTCTGTGCCAACTGATTTTCGTCAATAACTTCAGACAAATACCCTTTAATTGAAGCACCGTCAGCCAAAACACTGGCCTTTTGCCAAGGTTTAAAATTAAAACCAAAAGTTGACATGTCCGAATCTGAACGAATACCAGGATATTTAAATAAGTCCCACGTACCACCAAAACTTTCACGACGTTCAATAATTTCAAATGAACGCTGCGGGCAATTCTTTAATAAATGCGCTGCAATACCAATACCAGAAATACCAGCACCAACAATCAGAATATCAACTTGCTTTTCCATATTGTTCTTTTAACCTATCTCAGTTTTATGGTTTTATTAAAGCACATATTTGACAATACGCAATGTCAAGTTTGATAAAATTTGATAAATTCCGTGTCATTTAAGGACAACACTTATTTTTGTCTAATAATTTTTAGGCAAAAAAAGACCGGCTAAAAGCCGGTCTTTCTTAGAACAACTAACGCTATTCTTGTGCGAAATTATTTAACTTCGCGATCTACAAGCTCAACGTAAGCCATCGGTGCAGCATCACCCGCACGGAAGCCCGCTTTAAGAACACGTAGATAACCGCCGTTACGTTCTTTGTAACGAGGGCCAAGAACGGTAAACAATTTACCAACAGTTGCTGCTGAACGAGTACGAGCAAACGCTAAACGGCGGTTTGCAACAGTATCGTTTTTAGCTAAAGTGATTAAAGGCTCAGCAACACGGCGAAGTTCTTTCGCTTTAGGCAAAGTTGTTTTAATTAACTCATGCTCAACTAAAGCATTTGTTAAGTTTTGGAACAACGCCTTACGGTGACTGCTTGTACGGCCTAATTTCACACCACTATTACGATGACGCATGGTGATAGTCCTACTTAATTAACGGCTACGATAGGCAAAGCGGTCGTCCATGCGTAAACTAGCTGGTGGCCAGTTTTCTAAACGCATGCCAAGCTGCAAGCCTTTCGAAGCTAGAACATCTTTAATCTCAGTCAACGATTTTTTACCTAAGTTAGGAGTTTTTAACAACTCAACTTCAGTACGTTGAACAAGATCGCCAATGTAGTAAATATTTTCTGCTTTCAAACAGTTAGCAGAACGAACAGTAAGCTCTAGATCATCTACTGGACGAAGCAAGATTGGATCAACTTCTTCACGAGGTTCTTGAGCAACTGGCGCTTGATCTTTCTGAAGATCAACAAAGATTGCAATTTGTTGTTGCAAGATTGTTGCCGCTTTGCGGATCGCTTCTTCTGGATCTACAGTACCATTTGTTTCAAGATCAATGATCAGTTTATCAAGATCTGTACGTTGTTCTACACGAGCGTTTTCCACTGTGTAAGACACACGTTTAATAGGGCTATAAGAAGCATCTAATTGTAAACGACCCACTGGGCGAGTTTCGCCTTCTGGGAAGCGTGAATCAGAAGTCTCGTAACCACGACCTTGAGAAACTTTCAGGCGCATCTTAAGATTGCCTGTAGCACTTAGAGTGCCGATCAAGTGTTCAGGGTTAACCACTTCAACATTATGAGGTAAACGAAGGTCAGCGGCAGTTACGTCGCCAGGACCTTGTTTCTCTAATGTCAAATAAGCTTCATTTTGATCGAACAGCTTAATAGACAATCCTTTTAGGTTCAGCAAGAGCTCGACGATGTCCTGCTGCAAGCCTTCCAAAGTACTGTACTCGTGCTCGACACCTTCAATTTCAACTTCAACCACAGCAGCGCCAGGTAAAGAAGAAAGTAGGATGCGACGTAAAGCATTACCAAGAGTATGACCAAAGCCACGCTCTAAGGGTTCTAGAATAACTTTTGCCGAGGTCCCGCTTGCCGCTTCGACCTTAATCGCTTGCGGAGTTAGAAACTCATTTGCAGTACGCGTCATTATTGCTACCTCAAGGATTATTTAGAATACAATTCTACAATCAAGCTTTCGTTGATTTCAGCAGGTAAATCAGAACGATCTGGAGCAGCTTTGAACGTACCTTCCAATTTAGAATGGTCAATTTCCATCCAAGAAGGAATGCCACGTTGAGCAGCTAATTCAACTGCGTTTTTGATACGCAATTGTTGTTTAGCGCCTTCGTGAACTGCAATCACGTCACCAGCTTTAACTTGGATAGACGCGATGTTAACGCGACGGCCATTTAAAGTGATAGAACGGTGAGATACAAGCTGACGAGCTTCTGCACGTGTAGAACCAAAACCCATGCGATAAACAACGTTATCTAGACGGCTTTCAAGCAATTTCAACAAGTTTTCACCAGTTGCGCCTTTAACACGAGCAGCTTCTTTGTAGTAGTTACTAAATTGACGTTCTAAAACACCGTACATACGACGTACTTTTTGTTTTTCACGTAATTGTAGTGAATACTCAGATTGTTTGCCACCACGAGCGCCGCCATGTTGGCCAGGTGCTTTAGCAGCTTTTTTTGTTTTGACGTCAAATGGTTTTACGCCAGATTTTAATTGCAGGTCTGTCCCTTCGCGGCGAGAGAGTTTGCATTTTGGACCAATATAACGAGCCATGAATGTTTCTCCTTACACGCGACGTTTTTTAGGTGGACGGCAACCGTTGTGCGGGATTGGCGTCACATCGGTAATGCTGTTAATTTTATAACCCACTGCACCTAAAGCACGAACCGCAGATTCACGACCTGGACCAGGACCTTTTACAAGGACGTCCAAGTTTTTCAAACCGTAGTCTAAAGCTGCTTTACCAGCAACTTCAGCAGCTACCTGAGCAGCGAACGGAGTTGATTTACGTGATCCACGGAAGCCTTGTCCACCAGAGGTAGCCCAAGCCAGTGCATTACCTTGACGATCGGTAATAGTCACAATGGTGTTATTAAAAGAAGCGTGAATGTGTGCAACACCTTCAGAGACGGTACGAGTGACCTTCTTGCGTGTGCGAGTATCTTTAGCCATCTTTTAGCTTCCAGAAATCTTATTTCTTAATAGGTTTGCGCGGACCTTTACGGGTACGTGCGTTAGTTTTGGTGCGTTGACCGCGGACAGGCAAGCTGCGACGATGACGAAGACCGCGGTAGCAGCCTAAATCCATTAAACGTTTAATGTTCATGGAAATTTCGCGACGTAAGTCACCTTCGGTAGGAACCTTAGCAACTTCTGCACGAATCGCATCAAGCTGAGCGTCATCTAATTCACGAATCTTAGTTGTAGTAGCGATACCTACAGTAGCTAAGATGTTCTTAGCAGTGTGGCGACCTACACCAAAGATGTACGTTAGAGAGATAACAGCATGCTTGTTATCCGGAATGTTTACACCGGCAATACGAGCCATTCAATTTTCTCCAAAAAGGCAGTTAAGATAATCAACCGCCCCACAAAAATCTTGAGGGGCGGATAATAACCTAATTAGCCTACTGAAATCAACAGGTCTTGATCAGATTAACCTTGACGCTGCTTATGACGAGGTTCAGCGCTACAAATTACGCGAATAACCCCATTACGACGGATAACTTTACAGCTACCACAAATTTTCTTTACAGAAGCTTGTACTTTCATGATGAAACCTCAAGTGCGCTTATCCCTTAGGATGAGCAGTCGTTTTTCTCATTAATGATTGATTATCGTACTGATGCGATGTGAGATGAGCTTGTAGCTGAGCCATAAAGTCCATCACAACAACCACTACGATCAGTAAAGACGTACCACCTAAGCTGAATGGAATACCAAACGAACTTTGTAGAATCATCGGCATTAAACAGATGATTGTGATATAAATCGCACCGATAAAGGTCAATCGATTGAGAATATGATCTAAGTAACGAGCAGTTTGCTCACCTGGACGAATACCAGGCACATAAGCTCCGCTGCGTTTTAGGTTCTCTGAAACTTCTTTAGGGCTAAATACTAGCGCAGTATAGAAATAACAGAAAAAGATAATTAACGCACCAAAGAGCACCAAATACAACGGCTGTCCAGGCGACAAAACGAGTGCCAAATCTTGTAGGCCACGCTTAATAAAACCAGCATCAACATCATGACTACCTACCCACTGACCTAAGCTCGCAGGAAATAATAGCAATGAACTTGCAAAAATCGCAGGAATCACACCCGCCATGTTAATTTTTAACGGCAAATGTGTCTGTTGTGCTGTAAATACACGACGACCTTGTTGTTTTTGAGCATAGTTTACTGGAATACGACGTTGCGCTTTCTCAATAAACACAATTGCTGCCAATACTGCAATCGATAATACAGCAAAAACTGCCAAACCAATCATACTTGATTGACCATTATCGATAGAAGTAAATGATTGCAGAACCAAGTTCGGCAAACCTGCAACAATACCAGCGAAGATGATCATGGAAATACCATTCCCCACCCCACGCTCGGTAATTTGTTCACCCAGCCACATTAAGAACATTGTACCTGCAACTAAAGATGTTACAGCGGGAACGTAAAATGCAAGACCAGAAGTCAAAGTAATATTTTGACTAATTAGACCCGCACACATCCCGATCGCTTGCACAAGTGCAAGGAACAACGTGCCCTGACGTGTATATTGGTTAATCTTACGCTTGCCTTGTTCGCCTTCTTTTTTCAAAGCTTCAAGCGAAGGAACCACAGTTGACATCAACTGCACGATAATCGATGCAGAGATGTATGGCATGATCCCTAGAGCAAGAATTGACATCCGCTCTAATGCACCACCTGAAAACATATTAAACAAACCAAGGATCGTGCCTTGGTTTGCATTAAAAAGGTTTTCAAGCGCAGCATTATTAATGCCCGGTACTGGTATATGCGCTCCTAACCGAAAAACCAACAACGCCCCGATGAGGAACATCATACGACGAATAATTTCACGGTATTTCACATGAAATGGTTGACCTTTCATCATGTTAACATGACCTGACGAGCTAGGAGACATAGACACTGGGGATTACTCCTCGACTTTGCCGCCAGCAGCTTCTAGAGCAGCTTTAGCGCCTTTAGTCAATGCAACACCTTGTACAGTGAATGCACGAGTAATTTCACCAGAAAGTACGATACGTGCACGAAGCATGTCTTTACGTACAACGTTAGCAGCTTTTAAAGTTTCTAGAGACACGATGTCGCCTTCAACTTTAGAAAGTTCTGATAAACGTACTTCAGCAGTTTTCAAAGCCATTTGGCTAGTGAAGCCGAATTTAGGCAAACGACGATATAACGCTGTTTGACCGCCTTCGAAACCTGGACGTGTACCACCGCTCTTACGCGAGTTTTGACCTTTGACACCACGGCCACCAGTCTTACCAACGCCAGAACCGATACCACGGCCTAAACGAAGGTTATCACGTTTAGCACCTTCTGCAGGTGCAATTGTATTTAAACGCAGAGTCATGGCTTATTCCTCTACACTAACCATATAGTAGACTTGGTTGATCATACCACGGTTAGAAGGTGTATCTAGCACTTCTACAGTATGACCAATACGACGCAGACCTAAACCTTTAAGGCTAAGCTTGTGATTTTTCAAGCGATGCGATGAAGATTTAGTCTGGGTAACTTTAATCGTTTTCATGATTGATTACCCTTGAATTTGTTCAACAGTAAGACCACGTTTCGCAGCAACCTTCTCAGGAGAAGTCATATCACGCAGACCGTTAAAAGTCGCGTTTACAACGTTTGCAGCG
Source organism: Acinetobacter sp. SwsAc6 (assembly GCF_013391565.1). Taxonomy (NCBI): domain Bacteria; kingdom Pseudomonadati; phylum Pseudomonadota; class Gammaproteobacteria; order Moraxellales; family Moraxellaceae; genus Acinetobacter; species Acinetobacter sp. SwsAc6. The sequence goes on along the minus strand of NZ_JACAXE010000001.1, from coordinate 259,049 downwards.
TTAGTAGAACCGTAGCATTTAGTCAATACATTGCGTACGCCAACAGCTTCTAAAACTGCGCGCATTGCACCACCAGCGATTACACCAGTACCTTCAGAAGCAGGCTGCATGTAAACACGGCTAGCGCCATGACGAGCATTGATAGGGTGCTGAACAGTACCATCAACAAGGTCAACAGTAATCATGTTGCGACGAGCCGCTTCAAGTGCTTTAGAAATAGCAGCTGGAACTTCACGTGCTTTACCACGACCAAAACCTACGCGACCATTACCATCACCCACAACAGTTAATGCTGTGAAAGAGAAGATACGACCACCCTTAACAACTTTGGCTACACGATCAACGGCAACCAGCTTTTCAACAAGACCTTCGTTTTGTTCAACTTTAGCCATGATTAGAACTCCAAGCCGTTTTCACGAGCAGCATCAGCCAAGGCTTTGATACGACCATGATATTTAAAACCAGAACGGTCAAATGCAACTTTAGTAACACCAGCTGCTTTAGCACGCTCTGCGATTAAAGCACCTACTTGTTTCGCTGCTTCAACGTTACCAGTTGTACCTGCACGTAAAGTAGCATCTAAAGTAGAAGCTTGAGCTAATACTTTGCCACCATCTGCTGAGATAACTTGAGCATAGATGTGACGCGGTGTGCGGTTTACACACAAGCGAGTCGCACCCAATGCACGAATGTGCAAGCGTGTGCTTTTCGCACGACGCAAACGGGATTGTTTCTTTTCGTTCATAAGAACCTCGCGCCTTATTTCTTCTTAGCTTCTTTACGAAGTACAACTTCGTCAGAATAACGAACACCTTTACCTTTATAAGGCTCTGGTGGACGGTAGCCACGGATTTCCGCAGCAACTTGACCTAAAGCTGCTTTGTCAGCAGATTTAAGGATAATTTCAGTTGCAGTTGGAGTTTCAGCAGTCACACTTTCAGGAAGTGCATAATCAATTGGGTGTGAAAAACCAAGGTTAAGGTTAACAACGTTACCTTTAACCGCAGCTTTGTAACCAACACCAATCAATTGTAACTTGCGTTCGAAGCCTTCGCTAACACCTTTTACAAGGTTGTTTAAGACAGCGCGAGCAGTACCAGCTTGCATCCAAGCGTCTTTCGACTCTTTAACTGGAGCAACTTGAAGTTTACCTTCTTCCTGTTTAAGCTCGACCAGCGCATGCAGGTTGAAAGACAAAGTACCTTTAGTGCCTTTCACTTCGACCTGCCGGCCGTTCTGAGTAACTGTTACACCGTTAGGTACAGTTACTGGGGCTTTAGCCACACGAGACATGAGGAATCACCTATTAAGAAACAAAAGCAATAACTTCACCACCGATGCCCGCAGCACGTGCAGCGCGATCAGTCATGATGCCTTTGCTTGTAGAAACAATTGCAATACCTAAACCTTGCTTAACGCTAGGAAGTGCATCTTTACCGCGGTATTGACGTAGACCTGGACGGCTTACGCGTTTCACAGTTTCGATAACTGGTTTGCCTTCGAAATATTTTAACGTAATTGTTAAAGTTGCTTTGCCTTCAGCGTCTGCAACTTCTACGTTAGAGATGTAACCTTCTTGTTGAAGTACGTTTGCAATAGCAACCTTCAACTTAGAATTAGGCATAGAAACAGTTTGTTTCTTCGCCATTTGTGCGTTACGAACACGTGTTAGCATGTCGGCAACGGTATCTTGCATACTCATTTATAGTGCTCCTTACCAGCTTGCCTTAACAACGCCAGGTACATCACCTTGCATTACTGTATCACGTAGTTTGTTACGGCTTAGACCGAACTTACGGAAGTAACCATGAGGACGACCAGTTAAACCACAACGGTTACGCAGACGTACTGGAGACGCATTACGTGGTAATGCTTGTAATTTCATCATCGCTTCGAAACGCTCTTCGTCGCTTGCATTTACATTTGCAATCGTAGCTTTTAATTCAGCACGTTTTGCAGCAAATTTAGCAACAGTAGCTTCGCGTTTCAATTCGCGATTAATCATACCTTTCTTAGCCATATCGACCTCTTATTTGAACGGGAAGCCGAATGCACGCATAAGCGCACGGCCTTCGTCATCGGTGCGAGCAGTCGTAGTGATGGTAATATCCATACCACGAATACGATCAATCTTATCAAAATCGATTTCAGGGAACATGATTTGTTCCTTAAGACCCATTGAGTAGTTACCACGACCATCAAATGATTTCGCAGAGAAACCACGGAAGTCACGGATACGTGGGATCGCGATAGAGATCAAACGGTCTAAGAATTCGTACATTTGTTCGCCGCGTAAAGTAACTTTACAACCGATCGGCCAACCATCACGGATTTTGAAACCAGCGATAGATTTACGAGCTAATGTAAGAACTGGTTTTTGACCAGCAATCGCTTGCATATCTGCAAGAGCACCATCAAGGAGTTTTTTGTCAGCAGAAGCTGCGCCAACACCCATGTTGATCGTGATTTTAGTAATGCGAGGAATTTCCATCACATTTTTAACGTCTAATTGCTCTTTTAACTGAGCTTTTAGTTCGTCGTTGTAACGCGTTTTAAGTCTGGCCATAGCCTAAATCAACCTATTACTTCGCTGCCGCCACTGATTCACCAGATGACTTGAATACGCGAGTTTTCACGCCTTCAACTACTTGGTAACCAACACGGTCAGCCTTTTGGGTTGCAGCATTAAAAATTGCCACGTTAGAAATATGAAGCGAAGCCTCTTGAGTTACGATGCTACCTTCAGCGCCCGTAGCACGGTTTGGCTTTTGGTGCTTCTTAACTAAGTTAAGGCCTTCAACCTTCACTTGGTCATTCGAAACAGACAATACAGTACCCTGTTTGCCTTTTTCTTTACCTGCGATCACGATTACTTGATCGCCTTTTTGAATCTTAGCCATGATTGCCTCTTATAGAACTTCAGGAGCCAGTGAAATAATTTTCATGAACTGTTCAGTACGAAGTTCACGTGTCACTGGTCCAAAGATACGAGTAGCAATTGGCGCTTTGTTGTTGTTCAAAATAACAGCTGCGTTATCGTCGAAACGAATAACTGAACCGTCTGCACGGCGGATGCCGAACTTTGTACGTACAACAACAGCATTCATCACATCACCTTTTTTAACGCGTGAACGTGGAATTGCTTCTTTTACAGTAACTTTAATAATGTCGCCAACAGACGCATAACGACGATGTGAACCACCAAGTACTTTAATACATTGTACGCGGCGAGCACCACTGTTGTCTGCTACGTCGAGCATACTTTCGGTCTGAATCATTGCCCTACTCCAAAACCGAGCATCACCGGTCACAAATTCGAAAGGCTCAAAGAGTACTCGAATTTGACCGATGATGCAACTAGAACGTTAATTACTCAGCAGCTGCTTCAATAACTTCAACTAGAGTCCAAGACTTAGTTTTAGAAACTGGGCGGCTTTCTTTGATAGTTACAACGTCGCCGATTTTAGCAGTGTTGTTCTCATCATGAGCATGTAATTTTGTTGAACGGCGGATTGATTTGCCATACAACGGGTGTTGAACACGGCGTTCGATAAGCACAACGATAGACTTGTCCATCTTGTCGCTTACTACTTTGCCTGTTAACGTGCGGACTGTATTTTCACTCATTGTCCGTTCCCCTGTTTTTCGGTAAGGAGGGTCTTAATACGAGCAATTGTTTTACGAGTAAGCGCAACTTCGTGCGATTTACCCAATTGACCAGTTGCTTTTGCCATACGAAGACGGAATTGGTTAAGCTGTTGCTCATCAAGCAAAGCTGTCAACTCTTCTACCGACTTTTCACGTAGATCATTAGTTTTCATTACATTACCGTCCGAGTCACGATAGTGGTTTTAAACGGAAGTTTAGCAGCAGCAAGTTTAAATGCTTCTGTTGCCAACTCGTCGCTAACACCATCAATTTCGTACAAGACTTTACCTGGTTTGATTTCGCAAACCCAGTATTCCACAGAACCTTTACCTTTACCCATACGAACTTCTAATGGTTTATTAGTAATTGGTTTGTCTGGAAAAACACGGATAAAGATCTTACCACCACGCTTAATACGACGGCTGATTGTACGACGCGCCGCTTCAATTTGACGTGCAGTCATACGACCACGTTCGATTGATTTAAGTGCGATTGTACCGAAAGATACTGAGCTACCGCGATGTGCAAGACCAGTGTTACGGCCTTTTTGCACTTTACGGAATTTCATACGTTTAGGTTGTAACATGGATTATTCTCCTTTTTCAGCAGAACGATCATTGCGACGACCACGACGCTCTTGACCTTCACCACGACCACGACCACGTTTAGCTGGACGCTCTTCTGCAGGAGCTGGGTTCATGACTTGTTTCATGCCACCCAAGATCTCGCCACGGAAGATCCAAACTTTAACACCGATCGTACCGTAAGTAGTCTCAGCACGCATAGTTGAGTAGTCGATATCAGCACGTAAAGTATGTAGAGGTACACGACCTTCACGATACCATTCTGTACGAGCGATCTCAGCACCACCTAAACGGCCTGATACTTCAACTTTGATACCTTTAGCACCAGCACGCATAGAGTTTTGTACCGCACGCTTCATAGCACGACGGAACATAACACGTTTTTCTAATTGAGAAGCAATTGCTTCAGCAACTAGACGAGCGTCTAAGTCTGGGCGATCGATTTCATTGATACTAACTTGCGCAGGAACACCCATAATAGCTGTTAATTCGCGTTGTAGTTTCTCAATGTCTTCGCCTTTTTTACCGATAACGATACCTGGACGAGCAGTGCTAATAGTAATTTTAGCAGCGCCTGTAGGACGTTCGATAAGAATATTGCTGATCATTGCATTCTTAAGTTTTTTAGTTAAAAACTCACGAACCTGCAAATCTTTAAGCAAGTATTCAGCGTATTGTTTCGGACTCGCATACCAGTTAGCGTTATGACGTTTCACAACACCTAGGCGGATACCGATTGGATGAACCTTCTGACCCATATCAAACCCCTACCTTAACGGTGATGTGACAAGTACGCTTAGTAATACGATCTGCACGGCCTTTAGCACGTGGCAAAATACGTTTAAGGCTCATGCCTTCGTCAACGTAGATCGTAGAAACTTTAAGATCGTCTACATCTAAACTGTTATTGTGTTCAGCGTTTGCAATCGCAGACTCTAATGCTTTCTTAACTAAAACTGCAGCTTTTTTATTGCTGAAAGTTAAAATGTTAAGCGCATGTGCAACAGATTTACCGCGCACAAGGTCTGCAACCAAACGTGCTTTTTGTGCCGAGATAGCGGCACCGCGTAATTTAGCAGTTACTTCCATCATAGCACCTATTAACGTTTAGACTTCTTGTCAACACCGTGACCACGATAGGTACGAGTTGGCGCGAATTCACCTAGTTTATGACCAACCATGTGTTCAGATACGATTACTGGAACATGGTTACGGCCATTGTGTACAGAAATTGTTAGACCAACAAAATCCGGTAAGATCATCGAACGACGCGACCAAGTTTTGATCGGCTTACGGTTATTAGCCGCGATAGCCGCTTCAACCTTAGCGAACAAGTGCGCATCGACGAATGGGCCTTTTTTCAGAGAACGAGGCATTGTCAGATTCCTTTACTTGTTACTTAACGCGACGGTCGCGAATGATCATCTTAGTCGTACGCTTATTGGTACGTGTTTTGTACCCTTTAGCTTTTTGACCCCATGGGCTTACAGGTTGAATACCTTTGTTACGCCCTTCACCACCACCGTGTGGATGGTCTACTGGGTTCATCGCCATACCACGAACGGTAGGACGAACACCACGCCAGCGCGATGCACCAGCTTTACCCAATGAACGAAGGTTGCTTTCTTGGTTAGAAACTTCACCAAGAACTGCACGGCATTCAACGTGTACTTTACGCATTTCGCCTGAACGTAGACGAATGATAGCGTAAGAACCGTCACGACCTAACAACTGAGCAGAAGTACCAGCAGAACGTACTAATTGTGCGCCTTTACCGATTTTAAGCTCGATGTTGTGAAGTGTAGAACCGATTGGCATGTTGCGAAGTGGTAAGCAGTTACCTGGACGAATTGGAGCATCGTTACCAGATTGTACTTGATCACCAGCGCGAAGGCCTTTAGGTGCAATGATATAGCGACGTTCACCGTCAGCATATTTCAATAAAGCAATATGAGCTGTACGGTTAGGATCGTATTCAATACGTTCAACTACAGCTGGGATGCTGTCTTTGTTACGTTTGAAGTCAACGATACGGTAGTGCTGTTTATGACCACCACCAACGTGACGAGTCGTAATGTGACCGTTGTTGTTACGACCACCAGTACGTTTTTTAGCTTCTACCAACGGAGAGTACGGTGCGCCTTTGTGAAGGTGATCATGAACCACTTTCTCTACAAAGCGACGTCCTGGAGACGTTGGCTTACATTTTTGAATCGGCATAATTTTCGTCCTTATTCCGCTGCGTTTTCAGCGGTATCGCCCAAGTCAGCCATTTCAACATCTTGGCCAGCTTTCAGGGTGACGTATGCTTTTTTAACATCAGAACGACGTCCTAATGTTTTACCAAAGCGTTTTGTCTTACCTTTAGTGATCGTTGTGTTAACTTTAACAACTTGAACACCAAACAGTTGCTCAACTGCTTTTTTGATTTCAAGTTTGTTTGCATTTAATGCAACTTTGAAAACTTGAACACCAGCAGTTTCGCCTAAAACTTGTGCTTTTTCTGAGAATACAGGTCCTTGTAGGACTTGATATAAACGTTCGTTGTTCATCCGAGTTCTACCTCAATTTTCTTAGCAGCAGCTACAGACATAACAACTTTATCGAACGCGATCAAGCTAACAGGATCGATTGCAGCAGCATCAACAACATCCACGTGTGGAAGGTTGCGCGCAGCAAGGTATAGATTCTCATCTACAGCTTCTGTAACGATCAATGCGCGAGTTGCATTTAAGTCGTTAAGTTTTGCAAGCAATTCTTTAGTTTTTGGAGCTGCAACAGCAAACTCTTCAACCAATACCAAGCGATCTTGACGAACAAGTTCAGCTAGGATGCATTGCATAGCACCGCGATACATTTTACGGTTTACTTTTTGAGACCAGTCTTGTGGACGAGCAGCAAAAGTTTTACCACCGCCAACCCAGATTGGGCTACGAATAGAACCAGCACGAGCGCGGCCAGTACCTTTTTGACGGAATGGTTTTTTACCACCGCCAGAAACGTCTGCACGAGATTTCTGAGCTTTAGAGCCTTGACGACCACCAGCTAAGTAAGCTGTAACTACTTGGTGAACAAGAGCTTCGTTAAAGTCACGACCAAAAGCAACTTCAGATAACTCAACAGCAGAGCCGGAAACAGTATTTAAATTCACAATATTTCCCCTCAGGCCTTGATCGTAGGACGAACAGTAACGTCACCACCAGTAGCACCAGGAATCGCGCCTTTAACAACAAGAACTGAACGTTCTGCGTCAATTGCAACAATCTCAAGACCCTGTGTAGTTACGCGTTCAGCACCTAAATGGCCAGCCATTTTTTTGCCTTTGAATACGCGACCAGGAGTCTGGTTTTGACCAGTAGAACCTAAAACACGGTGAGAAACAGAGTTACCGTGAGTAGCATCTTGAGTACGGAAGTTCCAACGCTTAACGCCACCTTGGAAACCTTTACCTTTAGATGTACCAGTTACGTCAACGATTTGACCAACTGTGAACAAGTCAACAGTTAGAGTACCACCAACTTCACGACCTTCAAGATCAGCTTCTGTAGCGCGGAATTCTTGAACTAGACGACCAGCAGCAACACCCGCTTTAGCGAAGTGACCTTTCTGAGCGTTAGTTACGCGAGATTCGCGACGTTCACCAGTAGTGATTTGAATCGCTTGATAACCATCAGTTTCAAGCGTTTTGATTTGAGTGATGCGGTTAGGATCAACCTCAATCACTGTTACAGGTACAGAAACACCAGCATCTGTAAAGATACGTGTCATACCGCACTTGCGACCGACTAAACCAATAGCCATGTGCATTAACCTCTAAAAAAGCGGCTTAATTAACTTCTATAATTCGTTAATTAACCCGAAAGCCTTAACCCAAAGCGATCTGAACATCAACACCAGCTGCAAGATCTAACTTCATCAATGCATCTACAGTTTTGTCTGTAGGTTGAACGATGTCGATCAAACGCTTATAAGTACGGATTTCGTACTGGTCACGTGCATCTTTGTTTACGTGTGGTGATGTTAAAACGTTAAAACGTTCAATGCGTGTAGGCATTGGAATTGGACCGCAAACTTGTGCGCCAGTACGTTTTGCTGTTTCTACGATTTCTTGAGATGATTGATCAATTAAACGGTGATCAAAAGACTTAAGACGGATACGAATTCTCTGGTTAGACATACCAGTTAACTCCAAGCCAAAAATATAAAGAATCACTCTTGACGCATCTCACCCCACTAATAAAGGCAAGTGTCAAGAGCAGTGAATTATCACTAAGGTCACGATCGATGCCGCGACTGTCACGATGTTAACTACTTTATTCGTAGTCAACCCCCTTCATTAAAGGGTCGCCCATTATAACTATTGTTTAATGCATAAGCAAATCTAAAATCGTTTTTTTATCATGTTTTTCAATTTAATTATGCTTTGTGACATTCAGCGAGTTGTCCTGCCACTGTTCTTTGCAATACATACGCTATTGCTTGGTTTAATATTTGATTTCCCTGAATAAATTTACTTTTACTACTTGACTTCAGCTCGCCTTCCGATTGTATATATGCCCCTGTATATCGTTCACAGGCATCATCTGTTTCCAAGAACAGATTTAAAGCATGCGGGGTAATTTCTGGGTGAAACTGGAAGCCCAAGACATTTTGACCAATCTGATACACTTGATTGCGACAACCATCGTTTTCCGCCAAATGTATAGCACCTTTAGGTATTTCAAAACTTTCGCCATGCCATTGCAAAACCTGAAATTCATCTGGCAAGGGAAAACAATGCGCTGGTACATGGGCTGTCTTACGTACAGACATCCAACCCAGTTCTTCATGCGGACTTTTACTGACTGCAGCCCCCAAAGCATTGGCAATTAACTGCCCACCCAAACACAAACCTATTGCAGGCTTCCCTTGTGCCAAATAGCGCCTTAACCAACGCTTTTCTATTTTTAGCCAAGGGAAATTAGCTTCATCATTGACACTCATTGTGCCCCCCATAATGATGAGTAAATCAACATCATCTACATGAGGTAAGGCCTCTATATCTAAAGCCAAATCGATAGGCAAGGCAAAAAACTCAGTGGCAGAAATTTTAGCATTCATACCTTTCAAATATTCATAACAACTTCCGAACCCTTCACCAGCAATATGCTGAAAATAATGTACTTTTAACTGTGGCTTCATTCACTTTCCTATATCTTTTCTCTCTTATAGATAGTGGTTTTGCAAAAATGAAGCCAACTTTTTAGCTTTCTGCTTATATTAAACAATTTATACACATTGTGGTGTATTTAGGATGAATCCCTTAAGCTCAAATACAAGATTTAACGAATGAATGAGTTTCGCTGTGAAAAATAAACCTCAAACCGCCCTCATACATGCACCACGACGTGCCCCTCAATATATAGAAACCGTTCAACCTCCCCTATTTCGTGCATCTACTATTATTTTCAACAATACTGATGCCCTATTTAATCGCCACTGGACAGATGCTTACGACTATAGTTATGGCACACATGGCACCCCAACCACCTTTACACTTGGCGATAACATTGCGCAAATTGAAGGCGGTATATATAGCCTCCTTGCACCGAGTGGCTTATCAGCGATTAACTTAGTCAATTCTTGTTTTTTAAGTCAGGGAGATGAAGTGTGGGTGGCCGATAATATTTATGGCCCAAATATGGAGCATTTACGTAACTTAGAATCACGCTACGGAATTCATGTAAAAGTTTATAACTCACTCGATGTTTCAAGCTTTAACCCTAGCTCAAAAGCCAAGCTTATTTGGTTAGAAGCTGCAGGTTCGGTCACCTTAGAATTCCCTGATCTTGCAGGATTAGTCAAAAAAGCCAAAGCTCAAGACATCTTAACCGCACTCGACAATACATGGGGCGCAGGTCTTGCCTTTAATGCTTTTGATTTTGGAGATGAGCATTTAAGTGTCGATATCACTGTCCATGCACTAACCAAATATCCAAGTGGTGGTGGCGATATTTTAATGGGCTCCGTGGTAACGCGTGACCAAAAATTGCATCACAAACTATTCCGTATGCATGCCATTCAAGGGATTTCTGTTTCAGGTGATGATGTGGCACAAGTGCAACGTAGCCTTGCATCTATGCAGTTACGTTATGCGCATCAAGCCAAAAGTGCGTTAACGCTTTTGAATTGGCTGAAGCAACAATCTGAATTTGTACAAGTATTACACCCTGCCGACCCTGATGCTGCAGGACACGAGTATTGGAAAAACATTTGCAAACAAGGCCAAAGTGCTGGCTTAGTCAGTGTAATTTTCAAACCTGAATATGACATGCAAGCGATCCGTCGCTTTTGTGATGCATTACAGCTGTTTAAATTAGGTTTTAGCTGGGGTGGTCCCGTGAGTCTGGTGATGCTGTATAACTTAAAAGAGATGCGTGTTTTAGAACATACACATTTACAACAAGGTTTGCTGGTACGTTTCTGTATAGGACTAGAAGATCCACAAGATTTAATCCAAGATATAGAAAATGCTTTAAAACAAATGAACCAACAATTACATGAATAATGAGACAAAAGGCTAAATTATGGGTACACCAATTATTATTGCTAAAAAAACCTCGAATACACAACAAGATATCATCCTACACTCTGAGTTTGCCAATCGCCACGGCTTAATTGCTGGTGCAACCGGTACAGGTAAAACGGTGACCTTAAAAGTGCTGGCAGAAAGTTTTTCCCGCTTGGGTGTACCCGTATTTCTGGCTGATGCCAAAGGTGATGTTTCCAGCCTTGCAAAGGCTGGATCAAGTAGTCCTAAATTTGACGCACGGCTACAAACCCTAAATATAGAAACAATTGAGTTTTCTGCTTCACCAGTTGTATTTTGGGACCTGTTTGCAGATCAAGGCCACCCTATCCGAGCAACGATTTCTGAAATTGGGCCACTTTTGTTGGCACAAATGCTGAATTTAAATGATACACAAGAAGGTGTGCTCTCTGCGGTATTCCGTATTGCCGATGATCAAGGCTTACTTCTTATTGATTTTAAAGATCTCAAAGCATTACTCAGTTATGTGAGTGAACATGCTACTGAATTCAAAGCAGAATACGGCAATTTATCCCCTGCAAGTTTAGGCGCGATACAACGTAATTTGCTTGCACTGGCAGATCAAGGCGCAGATCAATTCTTTGGCGAACCTGCTCTCAATATCATGGATTTTATTCAGACCGATGCACAAGGCCGAGGTAATATTAATTTACTGGCTGCCGATAAACTGATGAACACGCCAAAACTATATGCAAGCTTTTTACTGTGGATGTTATCAGAGCTGTTTGAACAACTCCCTGAAGTTGGAGATATGGATAAGCCCAAATTGGTCTTCTTCTTTGATGAAGCACACTTATTGTTTGATAATGCCAGCCCTGCATTACAACAAAAGATTGAGCAAGTTGTACGCCTGATCCGATCCAAAGGTGTGGGCATTTATTTTGTGACACAAAACCCTCTTGACCTACCTGAAAGCGTACTGGGCCAACTGGGTAACCGCGTACAACATGCGCTACGCGCCTTTACCCCCAAAGATCAGAAAGCAGTTAAAACCGCTGCCGATACCTTCCGCGCCAACCCGGCATTTAAAGTCGATCAGGCCATTACAGAATTAGGTGTCGGTGAAGCGCTGATCAGCTGTCTGGATGAGCAAGGCACCCCGCAAATGGTTGAGCGCGGCTGGATTATGCCTCCGCATTCCGCCTTTGACCCGATCAGCCCGGATGAACGCAAAACCATCATGACGCAAAGCATTGTCGCAGGCATTTATGATCAAGCCGTAGACCGCGACAGCGCTTTTGAAATGCTGCAGCAAAAAGTGACAGACCGTAACCAGCAGGCCGCTCAAGCTGAACAAGATAAAGCTCAAGCCAAAGAACAGGAAGCCCGAGCCAAACAGCACGCCAAAGACCAAGCAGCTTTAGAAAAACAGCAGGCACGTGAACAAGAGCGCATTGTCCGCGAACAGCAAAGAGAAGCTGAACGTGCAGCCAAACAGCGTGAAAAATTGATTCAGGATACGGTGGGCACCTTTGCCAAGAGTGCTGCACGCAGCCTTGGCGGTTCAACTGGACAGAAAATTGTCCGTGGACTCTTGGGTTCTCTCTTCGGCCAGAAATAATCTAAAAGCCCAATCAAAAAGTACAAAATTATGGAATATTTTTATATTCCATAATTTTTTTATGGTTTTTGCTAAAACATGTATTGCGAATATATTTTTAAACATGTATTTTAAATACATCTTATAAATAACAGCCATGAGAGATCAGCTATGACTCCGCAGCAAATTGACCTAGTAAAAGCGACTGTTCCTGTTCTACGTGAAAATGGTGTCGCGCTGACGGGTTACTTCTATAACCGCATGTTGGGCAATAATCCTGACCTTAAAGAAACCTTTAACATGGGGCATCAGCGCAGCGGTGCTCAGGCACAAGCCTTGGCAGGCGCTGTATTGGCCTATGCTGAAAATATTGAAGATCCGTCTGTACTTTTACCGGTTGTAGAATTAATTGCGCACAAACATGTGAGTCTTAACATTCAAGCGCCGGACTATAATATTGTCGGTGAAAACTTGCTGCACTCGATCAGTGAAGTCTTAAGCATTTCAATGGAAGATCCATTAATTGCAGCTTGGGCGGCAGCATACGGACAATTAGCAGATTTGTTTATCAGCACTGAAAAAGCGATTTATGAGCAGCATCAGCAAACCAAAGGCAGCTGGTTAGGCTGGCGCAATTTCAAAATTGCGAAAAAAGTGGTTGAAAGCGATGAAATCACCTCATTCTACCTTGAGCCTTCCGATGGCGGCGATTTACCAAAATATGAAGCAGGCCAGTACATCTCAGTACGTGTATTGGTTGATGAACTGGGTTTAAAACAGCCGCGTCAATATACGCTGTCTACCAGTCCGCAAACCAACTATTTACGCATCTCCGTGAAACGTGAAGACCAAAAAGGTGATTTGGTTGCAGGCTGGGTATCCAATACGCTGCATGGCTTAGAGACCGGTTCAGAAATTGAAGTATCTGCGCCAACAGGCAACTTCTATCTCATTGATCCAAATAAACGCAATGTCTTCATCAGCGGCGGCGTTGGCTTAACTCCGATGATTGCAATGCTGAATCAGCTGGTCACTTTAGACATGCCGCAGCCTGTGACCTTTATCCATGCATGCCGCAGCAAACAAGTGCATGCTATGCATAAACACATTCAGGATTTGAAAGCAAAATATCCGCGCCTTAGCACTTTTACTGCGTATGAGTTCCCTCATGCCAGTGACAAATTAGGTGAAGATTATGACATTGCTGGCCGTCTAGACTTAGGCAGCATGGATACTGCAATCTTGCCAGTCAATGCAGATTACTACCTCTGCGGTCCAATGCCATTTATGGCTGAACAGCAGAAAGCTTTAATTGCCCGCGGCATTCCTGCGGCCAATATCCACAGTGAAGCTTTCGGCACAGGCGGTGTAAAACACTAACTCTCCCGTCCGCTTGAAATAAAATAGGGTTAGTTTAGTTATGCTAGACTAACCCTTATTTATTTCTCCTACACTTACAGTATTATCATGCAGCTGAATAAATTCACCGATTATGCCTTACGTGTTCTGATGTATATCGCTCAGCCCAAAGCGCTGCCGTATACAATTGCGGAAATTGCCGAAGATCTGCGCGTATCGCAAAATCATTTAGTGAAAATTGTGCATTTTATGGGAAAACAGGACTGGCTGATTACCGCCCGCGGCAAAGGCGGCGGCATTCGCCTTAACCCTCAGGCACTCACGCTTCGTCTTGGTGAAATTGTCCGGATTTTACAGCGTGAAAATCCGATTGTGGAATGCAATACGCCTCCCTGCGTGTTACGCAGCAATTGCGGTTTAAAAGGCATTTTAGATCAGGCGATGGAGCAGTTTTATCACAGCCTCGACCAATACAGCTTAGGAGATGTCCTCAGCACCCCGCCCTCATCAAAATACACTACGCAGTCTCCCATTCAAATGATCAATCTATGATGTGGCCGCGCCCATTTTCCATTCGATCAGCGCATCTTTCAGATCAAAGTTCGCTTGCCCGAACGAGTTCCTTTATAATGGCTGCTTGTAAATCAGTCATTGAAGTCGAGTTATGCATCAGCACAGAGGAAAATCTAGAAACAGTAAGGTAGCTCATGCGCCTAAGCAAAAGATCAGCTACGAAAAAAAAGTCGATCCAGCTATTACTGAATACTCTGTACGCGCATTAAACTGGCTGCGTAAAGCTGAATTCTTAATGAGCGCGCCAAAGCTGAATTTATGCGTTGAAGATACAGGCTATGAAATCGCTTTTGCTGGCCGCTCAAATGCAGGAAAATCTAGCGCAATTAATGCTTTAACCAATCAAAAGCAATTGGCCCGCGCATCAAAACGCCCTGGCCGCACCCAAATGATCAACTTTTTCAGCTTGGGCAATCCAGACCAGCGTTTGGTCGATTTGCCGGGTTATGGCTATGCGGCCGTACCTGAAGCGATGAAAATTGTTTGGCAAAAAGAACTCGAAAATTACCTGATTCACCGTGAAAGCCTGCAAGGCCTTGTCCTGTTAATGGACATCCGCCACCCACTGCAGCACTTTGATGTGATGATGCTGGAATGGGCATATTCACGTAAATTATTCGTGCATGTACTTTTAACTAAATCAGATAAACTCAACCGCGGCCCTGCTTCTAAAGCGCTGCAGGAAGTTAAAGCGCAGCTGAAAAAAATGAAGCTGCAGTTCTCGATTCAAACCTTCTCATCGTTAAACAAACAGGGCTTAGAAGAACTTGCCAGCGTGATGGGTGGCCGTTTGAACTTTACCCTTGAACAGGCTGCAGAATTTGATTTGGCCAGCATTCCAGATGCCGAAGCAGATGATTTTGATGATGCTGACTTCGATTCAGAGTTTGAAGAGACTGAATTTGATGATGCTTTAGACGCTGAACTGCCTGCCGAGCAAGCGCCAAAAGATCCGTCTTAACGGTAAAATGCGTCAGATTGTCTGACCATAATCATCATTTTTTGACAACCAAATGTCCTGTATTGCTAATTACAATACAGGATATTTTTTTCATACTGACCCTATATATAAATGTGAACAGCTTCACAAAATTAAAATAAGGACCGTCAGATGAAATTGCTCTCCCGCCTGAAAAACTCAAGAATAGGCTCTTCCATCAGCTACAGCATTAAACCGCGTAAAGTCAAATTTGAGTGGCAGGATACGCCGGTTGACTGGATTCCCAACCAGCCTTTTGTCAGCTACTTTATTAATGAAATTAATATGATTTTGCCAGCAGGCGAATTTTGGTTCTGCCGCCTGTACAACAAAGTACTGCCTAAAATTACCGATGAAAAACTTGCGGAAGACGTCAAAGCCTTTATCCGCCAAGAAGCCATGCATGCGCAAGCACATAATTCTGCGAATAAAGAATACCTAACGGTGCGCAATATTGATGTGAGCCGTAACTTAAAAATTATGGATTTCTTATTTGGCAAGGTATTGGCTGATCAACCCATGGGCTTAGAAGTACCTAAAGTACTCGAACATCAATGGGATCTGTTCCGTTTAGGAATTATTGCAACGGTTGAACACATGACCTGTGTGTTAGGAAAATACGTGCTGTATAACTCTGAATGGCAACGCTTGGGCGCAGCCCCCAATATGCTGGACTTGGTCAAATGGCATGGCGCAGAAGAAATTGAACATCGCACGGTGGCTTTTGATCTTTATCGTCATTTAGGTGGTGGCTATATTTCTCGCTACTATCAAAGTTTAATTGTGATTGTGGCTGTTATTGGGCTTTGGACTGATGGTGCTGCCCATATTTTAGGACAAGATCCACGTTATGCATCAATTAAGCCTGCGGTATATAAACCTTGGATTTGGCGTGAATGGTCACGCATCGCACAAAAAGACAACCGTCTAATGCCACATCCGCTATGGTTGGTTTCTCAGCAATTGGGTTATTTAATGCCTTGGTATGATCCAGTCCATGAAGCAAAAACAGAAGATGCGATTGCTTACTTAGATCAGTCTCCTGCGGCTAAACGCGCACTACCTAAAGTTGCCGCTTAAGCGATTATCCAAAGCTAATTAGTACTATTTGGGCTGAAATAAAATTAAAAAAGCAGGCTTTGTAGCCTGCTTTTTATTGTGCTCATTTCGTGGTTAAAATGCTTTACAGCGTTACGGCGCAGAAAAAACTCAATATTGAATTAACTTTCTATTACTGTTTCAGCTTCTCGCGTATGACGATCAACCACCACACTAATCATCATATCGCCCTGTACATTCACCACCGTACGTACTGTATCTAATAAGCGGTCAATCGGCAGTAAAATCGCAATCGCTTCAGCAGGCAAACCAACAGACTGCAATACCATAATCATAGTCACCATGCCCGCACTTGGAATGCCCGGCGCACCCAAAGAGGCAATCATGGCGGTGGCACAGACAATCAATTGTTGCCCCAAACTCAAATCTAGTCCCATCAAATTTGCAATAAAAAGTGCAGCAGCAGCTTCATATAGCGCAGTACCATCCATATTCAATTGTGTGCCTAATGGAATTACAAAACCTGCAGTTTGTGGACGGACGCCTAAATTTTCCTGTGCACACTTCATAGACAGTGGCATGGTTGCAGAACTGGAACTGGTCGCAAACGCTGTGATGAGAGCAGCACGTGTTCCCTTAAAGAATGTGATTGGGCTCATCTTGCCAAAAATCCACAATAAAAATGGCAATACCACCGCACCATGAAAAATGGTCGTTCCTGTTACCACAGCAGCAAATTCAGCCAAACGGCTCAGCACCGAAATATCTTCTGTCGCAATTAACTTCGCCAAGAGCGCAAAAATACCCAAGGGTGCTAGTTTCATAACCCAGCTGATCATCAGCATCATAATGTCAAAAAATTGCGCACTCAGTTTACGTACGCTACGGAATTTATCGCCACCTTGCACCAATGCCACACCCAACAGTAAGGCAAACACGACGACTGCCAGCACATTGCCTTCAGCAAAGGCTTTGAAAGGGTTAATTAATGTATTTTGAATAAAATTGGTAAAAAAAGATAACGGTGTCAGCGTGTCTGGACTTTGATGTTGTGCCATGGCCTCTTGGAACATTTGAATGTCCACACCCTTCCCCACCTGAAATATATGCGCACAAGCCAAGCCCAATATAAGTGCCAGTGTAGTCGTGGTTACACAGCAAGCCAAAGTAATTTTCCAAACACGGCCTAACTGACCACCTGCCTGTAAATTAGAAACTCCCACAACGATTGAACTGAAAATGAGAGGGATCAATAGCATTTTTAGTAAGCCAATAAAAATACTGCTCATTAATCCCAAGCCATATAAACTCGAGTTAAAGAATCCACTGTCTGGAAACAGATTCATTAAAAAGCCAAAGGCAATGCCTAAAATGGCTGCAATAAAAATTTGGGTATTTAAGCTCATAGCTGAGTCATTTTTTTCAGTACATACTTCAAGGCACTATGCCATGCGTAAGCCTAAGATTCGATATTTTTTTGTGTAAAGGCCTGCAATTTTCCTGCTAAGCACATCCAATGAACGATGTTGGGCGACAGCAGATTTCTACTACATTCGAAAAAAAATATTTAAACTTTAAAGCCAGCTATACATTCTGTGAACAGCTTAAAATAAAAAAGCCGAATCGATCGATTCGGCTTTTTTAATGTACACAGCTCAAGGTTTATTGCGTTTCAATTTCACGCAAACGAATTAAACCTTCTTGTGTAGTACTACATACCAACTCGCCATTTTGCCACATACGACCAAAATTCAGACCGCGCGAGCTAGCGCTTATGGTTGCATCCATGTCGTATAGCATCCATTCATCCACACGAAATGGTTTATGGAAATACATAGCATGATCAATGCTGGCACACTGTAAACTTGGCGATAAATAGCTTAAACCATGCGAACGCAGCGCCGTTGTCATTAAAGTAAAGTCTGAATAAAATGCCGCAATCGCCTGATGGAGCGAGATCTCATCTACATGATCTGCAATTTTGTCATGTGTGCGAATGTAATGTGCATAAGATGGCGCAGCAGGTTGTGGCTGGAACGGATTTTGCGGATCGATTGGGCGAATTTCCACATGACGGTCGCGCATAAATGATGCGCGTACATTTTCAGGTACAAACTCAACCAACATATTTTTAAGTTCAGCTTCTGATTTTACATCTTCAACTGCAGGATACTCTGGCTCAGCCACTTGATAATTCAAGCCTTCTTCTTGTTCTGCAAATGACACCATGCACATAAAAATGGTCTTGCCATGTTGAATAGCACGTACCTGACGGCTTACAAAACTACGGCCATCACGAATACGGTCAACTTCATAAATAATTGGCGCATTTACATCACCACCAAACAAGAAATATGCATGCAGTGAATGTGCAGGACGGTCGGTTGTATATGATGCTGCACGAAGTGCTTGGCCTAAGACTTGACCGCCAAACACACGCTTGCCCACCAAATTACGGCTTTGACCGCGAAAGATGTTTTCTTCTAGCTTTTCTAAGCTAAGCAGTTCAACTAACTCTTGAGTTAAAGCATTCATATACGACCTATTTACATGGGATCACCTGAAATCAGGCAAAATTTAAATTCACAGTTCAGCACTATATTGCCATAAAAACCCAGTAAAACCCTAAAGATTGCCTGACTGGACTGTCACATTCTTCTTCGAAATTATCTGCTAAAAATACGTTTTTTAACGATAAAATCTTACAATATGCCTATAAAATGTTAGAAAATGACATACTGTTTTTCGCTAAAATTATGCAAAAATTGTATCCCCCGAAATTTAATCGGGCTGGTTCATTCAAGTAGGAGTCTTTATGTCCAAGCCTGGCTTTGGTCAAATGTATCGTAAGCTTTCAAGTAAGCTTCTTGACCTCGTGGTAACACCACACGTTCTTGGCGAAGTGCCTACTGAACCCGCGATCGCAGAAACATCAGATACCCCGCAATCTAAAAAGATTGTCTGCTACGTATTACAAACACACTCACGTAGTAATGCCTTGGTGGTCGATGGTGAAACCCGTCGTTTAAAATTACATGCCGCGCTCGACCCGCTCAATGTAGGGACACATACTGAAAAAGCCTCAGTATTATTTTTGCAACATCGCGATGAAAATAATTTACTTAACCCACCGCCACATGCTTTTCCACCGCGCCTTTTGCGCTTAGTCGAAGCCTTAGAAAAACAACCTGATTTAGATATTGAATTTGTTCCTGTCACTTTGCTTTGGGGACGTGATCCAGAAAAAGAAGATTCTTGGTTAAAGCTTTTATTTACAGACACATGGTCTACACCAAGCCGTGTTAAGCAACTCATGAATATTGGCTTGCATGGACGTCAAACTTATATCGAATTCCATGAGCCACAATCACTACGTGCACTCATCGATTATGCGAAAACTACGCATCCAAACCTGTCACCAGCCACTTATATCTTAAGCACACTAAATGACTATCTTGATGGTCAACGTGAAGTCGTTTTAGGCCCAGATTTATCTGACCGTCGCAATGTCATGCACGGTCTAATCAAAGCCCCTGATGTGCAAGATGCGATTCGCCGTGAAAGTATTCGTGGCAAAATTAGTATGGTCGAAGCTGAGCGTCGTGCGATTGGTTATTTAAATGAAATCGTGTCCGATTATTCTCACTCAACGGTGCGTTTTGCAGATATTGCATTAACACGTTTGTGGACACAGTTGTATGACGGTGTAGAAGTACATAACTTCAGTACCGTACGTGAATTGGCTAAGGACTATGAAATTGTCTATACACCATGTCACCGCAGTCATATTGACTACCTATTACTGTCTTATGTGATTTACAAACGCGGGATGATGGTGCCGTACATCGCTGCCGGTGATAACTTAAATATGCCATTTGTCGGCCAAATTCTACGTGGCGGTGGCGCATTCTTTATCCGTCGTAGCTTCCGTGGCAATGGCTTATACACCACTGTGTTTAAAGAATATTTATACAGCATTTTGTCGCGTAATACGCCTCTCGAATACTTTATTGAAGGTGGTCGTTCGCGTACTGGCCGTCTGTTACCGCCAAAAACGGGTATGTTGGCAATGACGGTACACAGCCATCTGCGTAACCCTGCAAAACCGATTGTGTTCCTGCCAACTTATATTGGCTATGAACGCTTAATGGAAGGCGCAACCTACGTTGGCGAAATGAACGGTAAGCCAAAAGAAGGCGAATCAATCCTCGGTATTGTTAAAACTTTACGTAAAATTGAACGTATTTTCGGCAAGGTGCATGTGAACTTTGGCGAGCCTGTTTTCCTCAATGATGTTCTAAAACAGCATGGCGTAGACAATGTCAAAATTGAAAAAAATGACGATGCGATGCCACCAGAAGTTTCAGAAGCTGTGACAAGCTCAGCACATGCGATTTTGGAAAACATCAACCGTGCTGCAGTAATCAATCCTGTGTCTTTGCTGTCTCTGATTTTACTAGCTACTGTAAAACATACGCTGGACGAAGAAATTTGTATTAATCAGCTTGATACCTACCGCAACCTGCTCACTGCCCTGCCGTATGATTCGCGTATGCAAGTGACACCGTTGTCAGGTAAAGAAATTATTGCTTACGGCTTAAAGCTTAAACTGATCAAACGCGTGAAGCATGTCTTGGGTGACATTATTGCCATTGAAGATGGTCAAGCCGTGTTACTGACCTATTTCCGCAATAACATTTTACATGCATTCATTTTGCCTTCACTGATTGCGGCAATGGTTGAACATAACGGCACCATCCGCCGTGGCGACTTAATCAATGTGATCCGTACTTTATATCCATTCTTAAAAGCTGAACTGTTTTTAAAATGGAAAGATGAAGAGCTGAAAGATCAGATTTGTGCTTATGCTGAAGCATTGATTCAAGCCAAGCTCATTTCTGAAGACGCCGAAGGCAACTTAGTTTCACCTGCGCCAAACAGTGAACATCACAATCAATTGGTGGTGTTGGCTGCACCTGTGATGCAGAGCCTTGAACGTTATTACATGACCTTGGCTTTAATCACCCAGCGTGGTTCAGGCAATATTTCTACGCGTCAGGTTGAAGAACTGAGCCATTTGGTTGGTCAGCGTCTATCTGTGCTGTATGAGTTCAACTCACCAGAATTCTTTGATAAAGCCTTATTCCAAAGCTTTATTAAGGTACTGACACAGCAAGGCTACATCAGTACCAATGAAGACAATGCGATTGTGTTTGATGAAAACTTCCAAAATGTTGCTCAGTACGCCAACCTTGTATTGGATGATGTGACCTTGCAAATGTTGCAACACATTACGACATTCAGCGATGATGAACTGAAAGAAGCACTGGATAAAGTCGCTGCGGAACAGGCGAAGAAACGCTTGAAGCGCAAGAAGAAGTAAATCCTTATAGCTCCTTCTCCCTTTGGGAGAAGGTTGGGATGAGGGGTGAGTTTTAAGACTTGCCCCTTTTTATTTACTTCGAAGAAAATGGATATTTCTGTTTTGGGCTTACATATGCATTTAGTATAAGAGGTCTTATGTTAAATGAATGTTACTTCCAAAATAAAATTTTCTCAAAAAAGCTTTTTTTCTGTTTATTTACAATTAACTGATTCTCAGTAATATCACCATAACCTAGAGTAATTTTGTTCTCTAAGTCATAAAAATCATTAATCAAATCAAAACCTAGATATTTATTTGATAAGTCACTTAGCAACTGTCTAGCTAAATGGTTGGTGGAATTATTTATAGAGCCAACATAATAAAATTTGTAATAATTCTCCCACTCTTCAATGTCATCCAAGGAAAAGTTTGGATCAGTTATAATTTCTTCCTTCCATTCATCATCTTCTTGATATTCATGTTCATAAGCTATTGATGCATTAAGCCATTCTTTTTCAAAGTCTTGAGGTTCACCATCCTGATAAAAAGCCTGATCTTCAGACTCAGAAACTCGCCTAACCTCTATATTATTTTTAAATATCAAATAACTGGCTACATTAAAACTATCTACACATTCAAAAAATATTACCCAATCATTCAATGAAGATTTTTTAAGCCTTTCACTCCATAAACCCTTATCTTGATAAGCAGAGAAGAAAAAGCTGTAATTATGAATAATGACCACGTTATCTTTAATTAACTCTAATTCAATAGTTTCATTTGCTTTCAAATTAGGGGCTAAAATTTCAAAGCATTTTTCAGTCCAATTGTTAACTAAGTCAACTAATTCGTCTAGATCACCTTTGAATGGAAACACCATCCCACCAGATCTATAACCCATAATTATTAATTTATTTTGATTAAAAATTTATCTTATCAAAAATTATGATTTACTAAAAACCCACTTAACACACGTTACACAAACTATTAATTTCACATAAATATCAAAACATTAAGATAAAAAACCTAATATTAAGCATACTTAAGAATCCTCATACTCCAACTGAAAGCCCGCTGATTTCATCCTGTCCGCATAAATCTGCTTCCCTGTTACCCTATCACTTTCCAAAACCAACTCAGGCAGATTCAACTCACGTTGAATATTTAAAATTTTCTCATGCAAAGGTTGTGGCATATTATTGGTACAAATATATGATTTTTCAGCATGTTCCACGTGAAGCATAAATACCAAGAAACGCGCTAAATCATCAATGTGAATCCGGTTGGACCAGTGAATATTTGGATAGCTTTTTGTTGTCTCTGCCAGCTTCTGCATTCGTGCAGATGCACCGCTATAAATCCCACTCGGGCGGATAATCACGCACTGCACAGGAAAAGCAGTTTGATATAGTTGCTCCATCTCCAGCAGCAGCCTGCCCTGCGCATCTATAGGGTTTGGCAAGGTTTCATCATCCACACGCTCACCGGCATTTTCGCCATAGACCCGAGTAGAAGACACGACAACGATGCGTTGAATCGGATGCCCTTTTAAAGCTTGAACAATGGACTGAACCGTATCGACATAGGTCTGCTGATAAGCTTCCACAGTAGACGCATTGGGCGATAGCAATACATACACTGCATCTATAGGCGCGATACCGCTTAAATTCAAATGATGTACATCCTGAATCAGATGATTGGCATATTCATCCGTTTTCGGGCTTTGGCTGATTGTGGTAATTTGGTGGCCCTGCTCAAATAACAGTTTTGTAGCGCGCTGAGATGTTTTACCATAACCTATAAATAAAATATGCATTTAGCACCTAATCACAGACTTAACATCTGTCCAAAACAGACTGAGGGGAAATGGCTGCCGTTCATCAACTGCAAGGCGTAGGAAACGCTGCTGCCGCATTGCTTGAAAAACTGAATATTTTCACCACCGACGACTTACTGTTTCATTTGCCGCGTGACTATGAAGACCGCAGCACTATTATACCCATGAATCAGCTGACCGTTGGACGCAGCTATTTGCTCGAAGGCATTGTCAAAGGTGTCGACTTTCCGCCGGGTAAACGCAAATCGATGGCTGTACAACTGGACGATGATACAGGCAAAGTCACCTTACGTTTTTACCATATTTATAAAGGCATTACTGACCGTGCCAAATTGGGCGCCCGCCTGCGCATTTTTGGTGAAGTACGTGTCGGTGCACGCGGACTGGAAATGTATCATCCTGAGCTGCAGCTAATCACTGAACACACGCCGCTGCCACAAACACAGCTCACTGCCATTTACCCAGCAACTGATGGACTCACCCAGCCTAAACTGCGTGAATTTGTGAAGCAAGCTTTAGAAAGCCACAGCGATGACCTACCTGAACTGCTGCCGCAAAAATTCACCAATGGCTATGCGCTGAAACAAGCACTGGACTATATTCACCATCCGCCTGTAAATGCCAATATGCTGCAGCTGACACAAGGCTCACACCCTGCGCAGCAGCGTTTGATTTTTGAAGAATTGGTCGCGCATCAAGTCAGCCTGCTGACCCGCCGTGCTTATGTTCAGCAAATTGAAGCACCCTCATTCAGTCCAAGTAAAACTTTTGCTAAAGCCCTGCTTGGCAGCCTTCCCTTTGAAATGACTGGCGCGCAAAAGCGGGTTTCAAAAGAAATCGCCAAAGATTTAAAACAAAACAAGCCCATGCTACGTTTAGTTCAAGGTGATGTTGGCGCGGGTAAAACACTGGTTGCAGGCGTGGCTGCCTGTCATGCCTTAGAAGAAGGCTGGCAAGTGGCACTGATGGCACCGACTGAAATTTTGGCAGAACAGCATTATTTAAATTTTAAAAAATGGTTTGAGCCTTTGGGCTTAACTGTTTCTTGGCTTTCAGGCAAGCAAAAAGGCAAAGCCCGCACTGCCGCCGAGCAAAGCATACAAGACGGCAGCGCCAACTTAGTGGTCGGAACCCATGCACTGTTTCAAGACAATGTCGCTTTTGCCAAATTGGGCTTAGTGATTATTGATGAACAGCACCGCTTTGGGGTCGATCAGCGTTTAGCGCTGCGCAATAAAGGCTTAAATGGCATGACACCGCATCAACTGGTGATGACGGCCACGCCTATTCCTCGCACACTGGCCATGTCGGCTTATGGTGATTTGGACACTTCGGTGATTGATGAACTGCCGCCCGGCCGTACACCAATTCAAACCGTGACTATACCGCTGGACCGCCGTGAAGAAGTGCTACAACGCATTGCCACCAACTGTGCCGAAGGCAAACAGGCCTATTGGGTCTGCACCTTGGTCGAACAATCGGAAACCTTGGATGCGCAAGCTGCGGAAGCCACTTTTGCCGAAATTAAAGAACGCTTCCCCGAGCTGAATATCGGACTGGTACACGGTAAAATGAAAGCCGATGAAAAGCAGGCTGTGATGCAGCAGTTTAAGGACAATGAACTACAATTGCTGATTGCCACCACGGTCATTGAAGTGGGTGTGGATGTACCGAATGCATCCATCATGGTGATTGAAAATGCAGAGCGTCTAGGCTTATCTCAGCTGCATCAGCTGCGTGGCCGTGTGGGGCGTGGCGCTAAAGCCAGCTTCTGCGCCCTGCTGTATAAAAACCCACTGTCGCAAAATGGGCAGGAACGCTTACGTATCATGCGTGAAACCAATGACGGTTTTATCATTGCTGAAAAAGATTTGGAAATACGTGGCCCAGGTGAACTGCTTGGCACCAAACAAACAGGCGATATGGGCTTCCGTGTAGCCAAATTAGAGCGCGATGATCATCTGCTGAATCAAGCGCATTATGCTGCGCAGCAAATATTAAAAGAACATCCTAAAAATGCAGAAGCCTTGCTGAAACGCTGGCTGCCTGAAGCACCACGCTATGCCTATGTATAACCCTAAATCTAATTCCATACTCCAGCAATTGACAGGGCTGTTTCGAAGCTTCCAGCCCTGTCAACTTTGCCATGCAGATACCCAACATTGGCATCAGGTCTGTGAGGATTGTTGGAAATCTTTACCTTGGCAAAGGCAAACCATAAAGCGCCAAGGCCTACAAATCATGACACCATGTCGTTACGACTATCCACTCGATCGCATTATTCAACAGTATAAATATCAACAACAACTACAATTTCAACCACTCCTTTCAGGCTTACTCTGCTCGCTCAAACAACCCAAAAAAGTACAGGCGATTGTTCCTATGCCCATATCAACGGAACGCCTAGAAGAACGTGGTTTTAATCAGTCCTTGCTGATTGCACAAGATCTGGCAAAACACTTGGATGTACCCATTTGGCAACCTGTCACACGTTTAAAACAACGCGCACAAAAAGGCTTAAGTCGTTTAGAACGTATGAGTGATATTCAACAACAATTTCAATTAACGCCACCAAATGCAGTGCGCTATCGCAATGTTCTGATTGTCGATGATGTGGTCACTACGGGCAGTTCTATTCAAGCCCTACACAATTGCCTAATCGAATTGGGGTGCCAGCAGGTACATGTCACCTGCTTAGCCGTTGCAGAAATTTAAGCATCTTACTTACTACGAGACTCATCTAACTGCTTAAGAAACCAATTGCTGCTTAATCCAAGGAATAATGATTTCTGTGGTCAATGGTGCCAGTGCTATGTCTTGATCATCTAAATCCACCCAACGCATTTCCGCAATTTCTGCATGTACCGTTGGAATCTGATCTAAGGTCACATGATATACATAGCTCACCAGTTGATGATCAGGTTCATTGGCTGTTGCAGTTTCAAAGCGCCCAAGATAATGCTGAATTTTAGCCTGACAGCCAATTTCTTCTGCAATTTCGCGCACAATGGTTTGTTCTGGATGCTCATTCGGTTCTAGCTTGCCACCCACCTGCATAAAGCAGGCAGTATTTTTCTTACGCACCACCAACATTTGCTGTTGTTCATTTAGCACAATGCCCGCAGCAACAGTAATCACTTTCATCTTAATGTTTCACCAAATCTTGTTGATCTGCCGCCATTCCCCATTTAGGTTGTGGCGCCGTATAGTGCATAAACTGCGTTAAAATATCTTCTATTTGATCGGATACCACCAAAGCATCTGCAAAACGGGTTTGCGTAAAACCTTTTTCCACTGTGAGCTGAATAAACTTAATTAAGTCCGTATAAAAATCATCAATATTTAAAAATGCGCAAGGTTTTAAGTGAATTCCCAATTGTGCCCAAGTCCACTGTTCAAAAATTTCTTCCAAGGTACCAGCACCACCAGGAATCGCAATAAAACCATCGGAGAGTTCCGACATTTTGGTCTTACGTTCATGCATATTTTGCACCACATGTAACTCTGTCAAATGTGGATGTGCGAGTTCACGGTCCACCAATTGCTTCGGAATCACGCCAATAACTTTACCGCCCGCCTGTAATACGCTGTCTGCAACGATGCCCATGAGACCTGAACGCCCTCCACCATATACCAAAGTGATCTGATGTTTTGCTAAGCATTGCCCGACTTGAATGGCGATTTGCTCATAAACAGGGTCCGTACCTAAAGCTGAACCACAAAAAATTGCTATAGAATTCATCATCTCTCACCCTGTTATTGAATTGTCATGCTTGGAATCTAAACTTCGTTCAGATTTTTTAATAAAATAATCATTCGAGCAGTGTATTTCTAAGCATCCTTGTCTAAAATACACGCATTCATTTTTACATACTGCGCAAGGGAGAAAAGACGGCATGCTGGAAGCCTTTTACGCCACAGAGCGCGGTAGTTTAGAAGATACCACTGTCAATGGTGACTTCGATCTACATCAAGATTTGGTCTGGCTTGACCTCATTGCTCCATCTCAAGAAGAACAGCAATGGATCATGGATGCCTATGATCAAAATATGCCTACGCTTAAATCGCTAGAAGACATTTCCTCATCTGCACGATTCTACCGTGATGATGATGGCATTTTGCATATCAGTACGTATTTTTTAACGAAAAATAAAAACTTTCAGGTCGATGGCGAAACCGAAGAAAACTCCAGTATTTTAGCAACCGTGCAGACCGTTGCTTTCATTCTTCATAAAGAGCGCCTATTTACACTGCGCGGTGAAAAACTGGTGGCCTTCCGTGCTTTTCGTGCACGGGCGCGTCGTAATGACTATGAAATTGATTATAAAGATCCAACTTGGATTTTATTGGGCTTGCTGGAAGCCAAACTCGATGAGCTTGCGGATATCTTAGAAGATATCCACAAGGACTTGGAAAAATACTCCACAGAAGTGCTAAACAATCGTCACCGTGAAATGATTTTAGATTTAGATGACATGATCACGCGCTTGGCACAATTAGAAGACATGCTTGGTAAAGCACAGCTGTGTCTTATTGACTTACGTCGTGTCCTCACCTTCTTATCTCGTCCACGTGCGCTTGGTAGCCATATTTACGACGCAGATATTCGAGAACTGAGTGAAGATGTACGCTCATTGGTAGAACATGATGCCTTCTTATTCCAAAAAGTACGCTTCTTGCTCGACACAACTTCTGGCTTCATTAATACCGAACAGAACGATACCATTCGTCGATTCTCGATTTTACCAAGTATGCTTGCGCCTCCTATGCTGGTGGCCAGCATTTACGGCATGAATACTGATGTACTCCCTTTCGCACATGGAACAACCAGCTTTATCGTGGTCAGCTTAATTTTAATTGCCTTCTTGATTGGCCCACTCATTTACTTCCGCTGGAAAAAATGGATTTGAGCACGCCTTGGCGCATTGCTTCAACCTGAAATACACAGCATGCTACAGATGAAATCACGATTTATCTGTAGCCCACAAAAAAGCGCCCTTAGGCGCTTTTTTTATGAAGATCACTTTTAAATCACGATAGAATTTAAATAAGTTTCAAATCATGCTCTAAATGACAAGCTTGAATAATCTTCATCATTTTTTCAGGAACAGCTTTAAAGACTAGACCTTCTGCATTTGGTGTTTGTCTTAGCCAGCGAACCAATACCGCCAATGCTAAAGTACTACCATGCTCCAAAGCAGATAAATTCACTGTCATTGGATATTGTTGCTGTGTCTGAATAACTTTCAGCCCTTGAGCGTAATACTGTTCAGCATTACGATAATCAATTTTCCCAGTTACATGCAACTCTTGCGCAGTGAATTCAATCATCTTAAACCTGCTTATTTTTTCTTTTCAACAGCAGCTTCAGCATCAGGCTTGAAGTTCGCAATTGATTTATCCAAGTTACCGCCATTACGTTTTACAGTTGCCGCAAACTGATTACGGAATTGCAAGCCTAGGTCGATACCTGAAACGTTGATATTACGAATTTTCCATTGGCTACCTTTGTCAGCCAATTGGAACGATACTGGAATTTTTTCGCCATTGTTAATGAAGTCGATGGTCACAACAGGATTGGTTGGATTTGTCGACTTAAATGGACGCATGGTGTAGCTTTGGTTGCTGTATTTTGCAAAAGCAGAACCATAGTTTTCAATGAGCGTTTCACGGAAATTCTTTTCGAACTGAGCACGCTGTGCAGCAGTACTGTTCTGATTCGTTGCATAAGTACCCATCACAATACGTGTAAATGCTTGTGAATCAATATATGGGTCAAGATTTTGACGCACAATTGCTTTTACTGCTGCAGGGTTGTTTTGCAGTTTAGATTGGTCCGCTTTCAAACGAGTGATCAACCCATCAGCCACTTTCTTAATAAATGCAGGTGGCGTTTCAGATGGTGCTGCAAAAGCGGTACCTGCAAGCATGGTCGAAAGTATGCTAGCTGTTAAGGTTTGTTTCACCAAAGTATTCACGTGTTTTCTCCTCAAAAAACTATTCTGTAAATGACGGTTCTGCATCTGCCGTAGTATCTGTCTCTTCAGCTTTAGCATCAGATGACTTACCAGCACCACCGGTTACAAATTTGGTAATTAAGTCTTCAATTTCCATCGTGCCCTGTGTGTTCACAATTTGAGAATCACGCTGCAAATAGTTCAAACCACCACCCGGTACAATTTTCAAATATTTCTCACCCAACAGACCGTTGGTTGCAACCATAATATAAGCATCTTCATCAATATTCGTGATGGACTTCATGTTAGCAATAAGTTGCTTTTCCATTTCTTTTTGTTGTGCTGGATCGGCCGCCTCATAATCCGAACTATAACGTAGCTCTTCTAAGGCATCTTTTTGTACTTGCTTTAATTGTTCTGGATTAAACGTCGTTAAGCTACCATCCATCGTAAGATGTACTGTCGCTAAACGCGTCATTGGATCGAGTGTAATTGAATCTACTTGTCCAATTTTAACACCACTCATTGCAACTTTTGCACGGGGTTTAATGCCATTCACATTTTCAAAAACAGCAGTCATTTCATAGCTGTCTTTTAAATTATTGCCCACCAAACCACTCACACGCATGGCCAAGAAAAATAAAGCAATACCAAATAAAATAACAAAAATGCCGACGGCCAGCTCACTCGTACGTGATTTCATTAAATACCTCCGAACATGACCGCAGTCAACACGAAATCAAAACCTAAAACACACAGCGACGAATACACCACTGTACGTGTTGTAGAAGTTGCAATACCTTCAGATGTTGGCTCACAAGCATAGCCTTGATACACCGCAATCCATGTACAAATTAGTGCGAACACAAAACTTTTAATAATTGTGCCGTTTAACACATCTTTAAAAAATTGCACGCTATTTTCGATACCACTCCAGTACGAACCTTCATCCGCACCCAAGAAGTCCACACCGACCAACTTACCGCCCATAATACCAACAGCGGCAAATATGACGGATAACATTGGAAGGCTAATAATGCCTGCCCACAAACGCGGTGAAATCACACGTTTCAAAGGGTCTACACCAATCATTTCCATACTTGATAGCTGTTCAGTGGCTTTCATTAAACCAATTTCAGCAGTTAATGCCGAGCCTGCACGGCCTGCAAACAATAAAGCCGCCACAACAGGTGCAAGTTCTCTTAACAATGTGAGTGCAACTGCAGTCCCCAGCATTGCTTCACTACCAAATGTAGACAAAATGCTATACATCTGTAGGCCCAAGACTGAACCAATAAATAAGCCAGATACAGTAATAATCAGCAGGGATAACACCCCAACACGATACATCTGATAAATAAACAGCTTTACCCCAAGCCATGTAGGCAAAGAGCATAAAATTTGCAACAACATAATAAATGCTGTGCCAATGCCTTGGACACGTTCAATGACGCGTCTACCTAATGCGGCAATTGCATTCATGAACGAACCTCTTGCGACAAATATGGCTGATGGCTAAATTGATAATCGACAGGACCATCGACTGAACCTGTAAGGAATTGACGTACAAAAGGTGAAGCATGTGCTTTCAGCTCAGCGGGAGTCCCCTCACCCTGAACTTTGCCTTCTGCAACCACATAAATATAATCGGCAATCGATAAGGTTTCTGCCACATCATGCGACACAATAATAGTGGTAAGATCCAAAGCTTCACGCAAAGAGCGAATTAAACGGGTTAATACACCCATCACAATTGGGTCTTGGCCTGCAAAGGGCTCATCATACATAATCAGCTCTGGATCAAGCGCAATTGCACGTGCCAATGCCACACGACGATTCATCCCGCCAGAGAGCTCTGCAGGCATAAACTGTTCTGTACCACGTAAACCTACAGATTCAAGCTTCAGAGAAACCAACTCTGATACTAAATGTTCAGGTAACTTCGTATGTGCACGGATTGGAAAGGCCACGTTTTCATACACGGACATATCGGTAAATAATGCACCGCTTTGGAAAAGCATGCCCATACGCGCACGTGCAGCGAATAATTCCTGGCGTGACATTTGGCCAATATTTTTACCATCTAGGAGGACTTCACCTGCATCGGGCACCAACTGACCACCAATAAGACGCAATAAGGTGGTTTTACCCGTACCTGACGGCCCCATAATAGCGGTGATTTGACCACGACGAATGGTTAAGCTGACATTGTCATAAATGACACGCTCTCCTCGCTTAAAACTCAAGTTTTTCACTTCAATGAGTGATTGAGCCTGAAGAGGTGTTTGATTATTCATAGCTGAGCTTATTCCTGCATTTTTTCAGCACGCATACTATAAAGGATTCAAGAACATAATGTTACCTTTCCATGTAACACAAGATGACTAAATTATAGTGTGTTTTTATTTTTTATTTTTTCAAAACTGGCGAAAACAAGGCGTACGAGTTTAAACCCAATGATTATAGACATAATAAACAATATTGCTTAAAAATAAAGCTAAACCGATATAAGGCATAAGCACCTCCAAAGAAGAAGCTTGTAAAAACCGCTTGCTAACATTCAACATAATTATCAAATAGAACAAGAAACATGATCAAGTATACATTTTATCAAAAAAAGGACAAATAAAAACCGGCGAATGGCCGGTTTTTATCTTTATTTCAGACGAAATTCAATTAGTCATTGAATTTGCGACCGCGTTCGCCATCTTCGCGACGTGGACGATCTGAATTAAATTCGCGACGTGGACGGTCATCACCAAAGCTACGTTTTGGGCGGTCACCGAAGCCACCTTCACGACGTGCTGGACGATCACCAAAATCACGTTTTGGACGGTCACCGAAAGAACCTTCACGACGTGGTTTGTAATCTACGCGATTGCCACGGTTGTCATCATTCGAGTCAAAACGTGGTTTATCGTTGAAGCCACCTTCGCGACGTGGACGATCATTGTTGAATTCACGACGTGGACGGTCTTCGAAACCACCTTCACGGCGTGGACGATCGTTGTTGAATTCACGACGTGGACGGTCTTCGAAACCACCTTCACGGCGTGGACGATCGTTGTTGAATTCACGACGTGGACGGTCTTCGAAACCACCTTCACGGCGTGGACGATCGTTGTTAAATTCGCGACGTGGACGGTCTTCGAAACCACCTTCACGGCGTGGACGATCGTTGTTGAATTCGCGACGTGGACGGTCTTCACCACCGAATGAACGGCGTTCGCCATCACGGCCACCTTCACGACGTTTAAAGTTGCTTTCGCCTTCAAAACGACGACCGCCACCAAAACCGCCACGACCACCGCGACCACCGTCACGACGACCACGACCGCCATCACGGCTACCGCGTGCAGGAGGTGGAGATGGCTCAAGGCCTTCAATTTCAGAAACTTCTAAACGTGCATCTAGGTAATCTTCTAAAGCACGGATTTTACCGCGTTCACGGTAAGTTGCTAAAGTGATTGCTTTACCAGTACGGCCCGCACGACCTGTACGACCAATACGGTGTACATAGTCTTCGTTCTTCATTGGAAGACCAAAGTTAATTACGTGAGAGATTGTTGGTACGTCAAGACCACGTGCTGCAACGTCAGTTGCAACTAAGATTTTTGCACGACCTTCACGGATGCTACGTAAACGACGGTTACGTACAGTTTGTGGCATAGCACCGTGAAGCGCTACAACTGAGTGACCTGCTTCAGCAAGTTCTTCAGCCAACATATCTGTGTCTTCTTGAGTAGAAGCGAATACAACTGCTTGATCAAGATCTTCTTCGCTCAACCAATGAGTAAGAAGTTTTTTCTTGTGCTCAAAACCATCAGTCCAGTGTAAAGTCTGAGTGATGTCTGTATTTGTTGTATGACCTGTTTCAATTGCAATACGTTCAGGTTCATTCATCATGCGTTCAGCAAGTGTAATGATACGTGGTGCAAAAGTTGCAGAGAACATTAATGTTTGTTTACGGTTCGCAGCCAAATCACTGATTGCTTCTAGGTCTTCAGAGAAACCAAGATCAAGCATACGGTCAGCTTCATCGACAATTAACGCGTCAACTTTGTCTAATTTAATTTGACGACGGTTTACCAAGTCAAGTAAACGACCTGGAGTCGCAACAACAACTTGTGCGCCTTTTAATTGTTGGATTTGTTTACCAAAAGGCATACCACCCATAATTGCAGCAATACGAACACCTTTCATGTGACGTACGAATGCAATTGCGTCTTGACTCACTTGTTGAGCCAACTCACGCGTTGGACATAAAACCAAAATATTAGGTTGAGTAATCGCTTTCATACGTTCTTTAAACGGTACGAAAGTATCTTGGTCAGCTAATGCATTTAAAGTTGGGAGTAAGAATGCAGCTGTTTTACCAGAACCTGTTTGGCTTGATACTAAAAGGTCTTTACCTTCTAAAGCCGCAGGAATTGATTGCTCTTGTACAGGAGTTGGCGCAGTAAAACCTAAGCTTTGTAGAGCTTGTTGCAGGGACTCGTGTAGAGGAAATTCAGCAAAAGTTTTGCTCATAGAGTTTTTCACCCGAAAAATGGGTGCTCCATTAAAATAAAGTCAATTGGACATCGGCAAAAAGCGGTACAGCAATAAACGCTGACAATCTAAGATTCAGCGGCGATCCGAGTAACGACGATGTGATATAACGCACGCATGATTACGGCTAAACCTGAAGGAATCGCTAAAGCGATTGGGGCGCGAGATATCGTCCTCTCTTTGGACCGCACGCGCATACACAATGATTTGAAGAGAAATGTTCAGGTAATGAACGAAAATAAGTGCGTGGGCGGATTATATCAGAATAATTTTAAAAGTCATCCTTTTTAGTCAACTTGAAACAACAAATTCAAAAAACATATATTTATTTGCTGTCTAGCATACAAAAATTTGACTGATAGATACTCCATATTTTATTAAAGTACTCCTTTATTCAACCCTTTAGGCGCCGCGAGAAGTGTCATTAAAAAATTAACAATATTTTCTGGTGTATCGTGGGTAATGACCCGTGTACACGCGAAAGAAGCATATTGATCAAAACGCTGTGAAATTTTTAAGCATTCTTTTTCAGGATCTGCCTGAAGATATGCTCTGTTTAATTGCCTCTGCACAATAAGATCAATACATTGTTTTTTATCTAATGATGGTAAAAATACATAGGTCTGTGCTTCGGCTAACAGTTGATGCTTAATGGTCTTATATTCTGCATCCTGATCTAGTGCTTAGGTCATAAACCCAGATGAACACACTAAAATGACAGATTGTTCTGGCTGAATTGATCTTCGCAGTTGTTGATACAAAGTGATATTACGGCGTGCATAGGCCAAATAGCCGTGCTGTTGAATATATAAAGAGATATCCCCTTCCATCTTTAGGAAATATTCATCCAAATCTATACAGACAGCCCCTATTTTAGGAGCAAGTTGCTTTGCGATCGTTGTTTTGCCTGCACCGCCAGGCCCAATAAACTGAATTAACATATTCTGCACTCTAGTTGGAGATGGGCTATTCAAACACCTGCTCAAGCTCTGTCATTTTTTATTTCTTAAATTTATTATTTTTATCAGTCTAAATATAAGCCCAATAAAAAACCCTCATCAATGAGGGTTTTTTTAAACTCGAACTACAGATAAGTTGAATAACTTATTTAGCAGCTTCGCCCCAAGCAGGAACTACAGCTTGCATTAATGGTTTTAACATTTTCATAGAACATGCGATCACTTGACCGTTTTCCATAGAATCTGAACCGCCGCGTGCATCTACTACAGTACCGCCCGCTTCTTTCACAATCAGCTCACCTGCAGCGATATCCCAAGGCTTTAAGCCAAGTTCAAAGTAGCCATCTAAACGGCCAGCAGCCACATAAGCTAAATCAAGGGCAGCAGAACCAGCACGGCGGTATTGAGCACCTGCTTCAGTTACATTTAATAATGAATCGAAGTGATTTTTTGCATAAGACACTACTTCACCATTACGGACTTTACGGTAAGCATGGCCTACACCCATAAAGGTATTTTCTAAGCTGTCTTTTACATTTACACGAATACGGCGTTGGTTCAACATTGCGCCACGACCACGGCTTGCAGAGAATAACTCATCTTTTACAGGGTCATAAATAACACCGTGTTGAGTTACACCTTTATGTTGAACAGCAATAGATACACAGAAATGTGGGAAACCATTAATAAAGTTTAAAGTGCCATCAAGTGGGTCAATAATCCAACACCAATCAGCGTCATGACCTTTACCTTCTTGAAGACCAAACTCTTCACCTAGGAAGCTGTGGTTTTTATAGCTTTTACGAAGCGTGTCGATAGTCAACTGTTCAATGTAGCGATCTACACGTGTTACAGGACCGTCGATGCCTTTTTCTTCAACTTGCAAATCGAGTTTATGACGATTTTGATGCGCTTTTAAAAGCTCTTGACCAACTAATTGAGCCGCACGCGCAGCCATCACCACCATAGGTTCCATTGAACACCCACTACAAATTTGAAGACACTGATAAAGAATAATGCATAAAAGCCCGTACATTTTAGCAAATATACGGGCTTTTAGGCAAAAAAATATTTCTAAACGTATTTAAAAAAATAAATTCAGCGATTTAAGCGAGTTTCGACCACGCACGTTGTACTGATTTTTCAATACCTTCGGCATCAAGGCCAGCCAATTGCAACATTTGTCCATGTGAGGCTTGATGTAAAAATTCATCTGCCAAACCTAAGTTCAATGTTGGTTTCACAATACCTGCCTTCGCGAGATATTCATTCACTGCACTACCCGCACCCGCCATTACAGCATGCTCTTCAACCGTCACAAATAAAGCCGTGCTATCTGCAAGACGATCCAACAATGCTTCATCTAATGGTTTCACATAACGCATATTGACGATACGAACCGCTAAACCTTGTGTTGCTAAGGCTTGTGCAGCTTCAAAAGCAGGCTGTACACGACTACCAAACGCTAAGATTGAAATGCTTGGGCCTGCCGCCTCATTAAAGCTTGCTAAAACTTCTGCTTCGCCAATGTTCATGGCCTGAAGTTCGCTTTGGATACTTACCCCTAAACCATTACCACGTGGGTAACGTACTGCTGTTGGGCCTGGATATAAATATGCCGTATGAAGCATTTGGCGACATTCATTTTCATCTTTTGGCGCCATGATCACCATATTCGGAATGGTACGCATATAAGCGTAGTCATAGGCACCCGCATGGGTTGGGCCATCCTCGCCCACCAAACCTGCACGGTCAATCCCAAAAGTCACATCAAGGTTTTGTAATGCAACATCATGGATAAGCTGGTCATAACCACGTTGTAAGAAGGTGGAATAAATCGCGACAACAGGTTTTAAACCTTCACATGCCATACCTGCAGCCAAAGTGACCGCATGTTGTTCTGCAATAGCGACATCAAAATAACGCTGTGGAAAATCTTGGGCAAATTTTACCATGCCGGAACCTTCACACATGGCCGGTGTAATTGCGATTAAGCGCTCATCTTGTGCCGCTTCATCACATAGCCACTGACCAAATACATCTGAATATTTTGGCGCAGTTGTAGACGATGCGGGTGCGTTAAGTTTACTAATCGCATGATATTTGATTTGATCCGCTTCTGCTGGTGCAAAACCTTTGCCCTTTTTGGTATAGACATGTACCAAACGTGGACCTTTGCGCTTTTTCACTGCTTCAAAAACTTGAGTCAGTTGCACAACATCATGGCCATCAAAAGGGCCAAAATAATCAAAACCAATGGCTTTAAATAGATTGTCCGCCGCATCTGTGGCTGCGCTGTGTAAACGTGAGTTATAAGTCCATTCAGGATGAGGCTGTAGATAAGCCTCGCCCTGTTCGGTGATATTAACTGACTCACCTTTGCCCCAAATGGCTGCCAAGTGTTTGGCAAAACCACCTGTGCTACATGAAATCGACATATCGTTGTCATTCAATACAACAATTAAATCTGCATCATGTGCAACTGCATCGTTCATGGCTTCAAAGGCCATACCCGCAGTCATTGCGCCATCCCCTACAATAGCAACAACTTCACAAGGATCTTTTTGGTAACGGCGTGCCAATGACATGCCTAAACCTGCAGAAATTGCCGTTGAAGAATGGCCTACGCCAAATGTGTCGTACTCTGACTCTTCACGCGCAGGAAAGGCCGCTAAGCCATCTTTAGCACGAATAGTAACGAGTTGTTCACGGCGCCCTGTTAGCGCTTTATGTGGATAGGCTTGATGCCCCACATCCCAAATCAGGCGATCGCGTGGTGTGTTAAAACAGTAATGCAACGCAACGGTCAATTCAATCACGCCAAGATTTGCGCCAAAGTGTCCGCCGCTTTGTCCTGCTGCATATATAATAAATTGACGTAACTCATCCGCCACTTGTTCGAGCTGCGTGCTTTCAAGCAGACGGAGCTGTTGAGGTAGCTCAATGCTGTCCAGCAGCGATGTAATGGGGCGATGAGACGGTATTTCTGTATACAGCATAATATGGCAAAGCCTTCTAAAGCCTGGCAAATCCTAAGCTAGGTCAAATGGATATTCGATGATTATATCGAATTGTATCACCTTCAATCAGCCATATTTCTAGCGATGCAATTTTAAGTTCAACTCAAAATTGGGTGTTATGTTTAAGTGTAGGAGATTATCCTGAATAATCTGACTATTTATCAACTATTATCGTTCTCTTTATGCAAAAAAAGAAAATGTTCTGCACAAAATCGTAACTGCAATTCTACCAATGTCCAAGCATTACGCTATACTTTAAACAATTTACAATCAATTATTCGGGTTTGACTGTGCCTATAGAATTTGTCGCGACTTCCAGATTACCGACCGCTTTTGGTGAATTTAAAATTTCAGTATTTCAAGACCCACACACCGGCGAAGAACATGTCGCACTCTCTAAAGGCTTAGAAACCGCACCAACGGGTGCTGTTTTAGTTCGCATTCATTCAGAATGTTTAACAGGTGATGCCTTTGCATCACTCAAGTGTGACTGTGGTCCACAACTACAAGCAACACAACAACTGATTAATGATACAGGTCAAGGCGTAATTTTATATTTACGTCAGGAAGGTCGCGGTATTGGTCTTACCAATAAAATCCGTGCTTATGCCCTACAAGATCAAGGTCATGACACTGTAGATGCAAACCTTATGTTGAATTTACCTGCGGATGCACGTACTTACGATATGTGTAGCATTATGCTGGCGCATTTACAGGTCAACGAAGTCCGCCTCATTACCAATAATCCGTTAAAACTTAAAGCATTAACAGACCTCGGCATTAATGTGGTAGACCGTGTTCCGCTTACAGTGGGTTTAAATAAATTCAATGAAGAATATTTAAAAACCAAACATGATCGGATGTCGCACATGTACGATAAAGATGATTTTTAAATAAAAGCATGAATTAAGAATAATCAGAGATTGAACACATGAAGCTAACCACGATTCTATTTGTGTTCAGTCTCTTCTTATTTGCC
Source organism: Acinetobacter sp. SwsAc6 (assembly GCF_013391565.1). Classification (NCBI taxonomy): domain Bacteria; kingdom Pseudomonadati; phylum Pseudomonadota; class Gammaproteobacteria; order Moraxellales; family Moraxellaceae; genus Acinetobacter; species Acinetobacter sp. SwsAc6. Next base: position 220,050 of record NZ_JACAXE010000001.1, on the reverse strand, counting down.
AACGTGTGTAAAGCCGATCTAGCACCAGCAAATGCCCAAAACACGCAAGCACCCACCATTCAAAAACTACAACAATTTCAGACGAACAATCGTTTTGCTTATGGCAGCGCTTCTGATGCAACATTACAAGAGTACATTTTAAAAAATCACATTAATCAATCTATTGAAAGTACACGACAAGCATTTATCCGTCTCTATCAAAGCAATAGCCAACCAAGTAAACAACAGTTATTACACATCTTATCCAATGGGATTAACCAAATAGATCCAAACAGTTTATATACTGATGATCGCGAGCAAGTTGCGACTATTTTTGAAAATTTTTTAGATGTTATTGGCTTAGAAAGTTCAGACGGAATACTCAACACATGGATATATGGCAAAGAAATTACTGACCTGATTACCAAACCTAAAATGCAATGACGACAAATCGATGTGAAGCATCCATTTTTTACTCGGCAATATTTTTCTTTTGCTAAACACATCTCCCTCTCTGCAATCAGAACGGGAGACTTAGCAATCTTCTCTCCAAAGTGAAAATCAAATCGTCATCGAGAATATCTGAGTTTCAGGTTTTCTTCGTTTTAAATGTAAATCAAACGCCATACAAATATTTCTTACGAAGGGCTTACCTTGCTCCGTAATCACAATTTGATCCTGTTCTATCTGCAATAGGCCATCTTGCTCCATCTCTACCAGTTGCTGAATGACATCTTCCCGTTCAGGAAAATCCATCGTCTGGTCAGCCCATGAGGTTTGAAACGCACACATTAAATTCAAAATATGCTTACGAATTTTTAAATCTTCCGCACTCAACACATGGCCTTTCACCACTGGAATTTGATGATTTTCCAGACATGCATAATATGCATCTATATTCTTTTCATTTTGTGCAAAGCTATACCAACTGTCGCTGATCGAAGATACCCCCAAGCCAATCATGACTTGTGTTTTAGATGCGGTATAGCCCATAAAATTACGGTGTAAAGCCTGCGCCTGAAACGCCTGATACATTGGATCGGTGCTTAATGCAAAATGATCCATACCAATTTCATGGTAACCATGCGCCAATAATGCTTTTTTGCCCTCTTCATAGCACTGACGTTTCATTTCATCCTTAGGCACATCAGCATCTTTAAAACCGCGTTGCCCATTGCCTTTAATCCATGGCACATGCGCATAACTATAAAATGCCAAACGGTCTGGCATTAAGCGTGTGGTCTGCTCAATGGTATTCAATACATCTTCGAGCTGTTGAAAAGGCAAGCCAAAAACCAAGTCATGGGAAATTGAGCTATAGCCAATCTCTCTTGCCCAAGTGGTCGCACGCTCTACATGGGCAAAGGGTTGGATACGGTGAATCGCTTTTTGTACATTTTCATTGTAGTCCTGTACCCCGTAGCTAACACGACGAAAGCCCACATCATATAGTGCTTGTAAGTGCTCACGCGTAGTATTGTTGGGGTGACCTTCAAAACTAAATTCATGCTCAGGTGCTACATCTGAATCGGCTAAAATCCCTTGAATTAACTGTGTTAAATGTTCAGGAGCAAAAAACGTAGGCGTCCCACCGCCCAAATGAATTTCTTTAATGACAGGTCGTTCGACCAATAATTGGCGGTACAGCGCCCACTCTCTGAGCACCGCCTGAATATAAGGCTGTTCAACTTCATGCTTTTTTGTGACTTTCTTATGGCAACCACAGAAGGTACACAAGCTTTCACAAAATGGCAGATGAATGTATAAACTGATGCCTTCAGTTGCATTGGATGCATCAAAGGATTGTTTTAGTGTGTGTTTCCATGCCTCTGATGAAAATGAAGTTTCATCCCAATAAGGTACGGTTGGATAACTGGTATAGCGTGGCCCGGGCACATTATATTTTTGGATGAGTGATGTTGCCTGTTGCATATCCACAGCCTTAACAAAAAACGAAATTGCATTTAATGCTATTTTGCTTGGCTTATCAGGTGAATTCAACCTAGCCATTTAGTCGGAATAAGCCAGCAGAGCTTCATACAAAATGCCCTTCCGACGACTTAAATTTAGGCCTACTTTCAGTTTTTCCGATGCTCAAGATTGGCAAAAAAACCTTAAGTTTTTAGACATTTTATGTTTTGATATTCCTAGTCATTATATAAATCAATGAGAGTGGCAATGTCACATCCAACTTCAGCGGATATACAACGTGTCCGAGATTTCCTTTGCGATTTGCAAGCCCGCATTTGTACGGCACTAGAGCAACAAGAACATGCTGGTGGTGGCCAAGCCGAGTTTGTTATTGATGATTGGCAACGTCCTGAAGGTGGTGGTGGTCGATCCCGTGTGCTGCAAAATGGAACCGTGATTGAAAAAGGCGGTGTGATGTTCTCCCACATCCAGATCTCTAAGCTCCCTGCATCGGCAACAGAGCGTCACCCACAAATTGCAGGTGCGAAAGCACAAGCGATGGGCGTATCACTGGTCATTCATCCGAAAAATCCAAATGTACCCACCTCGCATGCCAATGTTCGATTATTTGTCGCCGAAAAAGAAGGCCAAGACCCAATTTGGTGGTTTGGTGGTGGTTTTGACTTAACGCCTTTTTATCCTAATGAACAAGATGTCCTGAGCTGGCATCAAACAGCCCACGACTTGTGTGCACCATTTGGCGATAACGTTTATGCCGAACATAAACAGTGGTGTGATGATTACTTCTACTTAAAGCATCGCGATGAACAGCGTGGTGTAGGTGGCTTGTTCTTTGATGATTTGAATCAATGGGACTTTGAGACATGCTTTAAATACATGCAAGCTGTGGGTAATGGCTACCTTGAAGCGATTTTACCCATCTTTGAACGTAACCGTGACAAGCCATACAGCGAAGCACAGCGAGACTTCCAACTGTACCGTCGTGGACGCTATGTCGAATATAACTTAGTGTATGACCGAGGCACCTTGTTTGGCTTACAAACGGGTGGGCGCATTGAGTCCATCTTGGTCAGCATGCCTCCACTGGCAGGTTGGTCGTACCGTCCAGAATGGGATGCAGATTCTGCTGAGAAAAAACTCACAGACTATTATTTAAAACCACAAGACTGGTTAAACACGCTGAAATAAGTTTTTGTATCCCCGTCTGCTTTAAATACAATCAAGCCTCCAACTCTTGGAGGCTTTTTACATGGACTGAAAATCCATTACCAAACTGAGCGCTTAACATAGACATCAAAGATCAGCTTCAATTTGAGCTCCCGACTCCCCCTTACTTATTTACCTTTGATGTACACAATATAGACTCAACGTTGGCAGTCCTTGCGATTAACCTACATCTATTATCGTCGAGTGCTGTACTATGAATGCTCAAGTCATCATCATGACTTTAGAGTGTTGAAGATCTATCCTGATGAAATATGCCTCATCATCAAAATGATATTGTCATGATTGCAATCTATGATCTTCTCCTCCTACAGATCAAACGCAGGAAATAGCATGAATATCATCAAAACTCATTCCACACTATTCAGCTTTTGGGGATTTATCGTCCTTATGCTCACAGCTATCAGTATCGCGCTTTTTTCTGAAAGCCAGTTTAATGATCAATTTGCTTATAGCACGATGCCGATCGCATTGATTGGGATTCTTTTGAGCGCTTCTTTTTTAGCTATTGATGCCATATTTGAGCTTTGCAACTCTTAAATACAGCAAAAATCACCCAATAACAGAATGAAGAATCACAAAGCAAAGCTTGGGCTGAAATTTTGATTAAAGCTTTAGACTGACGCATAATTGCCGTATATTGATGCACATTTCTCCACATGGATTTTGTGCGATGAGCAAGCAATTTGCCGTGATCGGCCATCCAATTGAACAATCTCGTTCTCCAGAACTGCACCATGCCTTTGCCCAAAAAATGGGTATCGACCTCAATTATGCGAAACGCCTTGCACCACTCGATGGCTTTGATGCCAGCATGCAAGATTTTTTCGCACAAGGCGGGCTTGGGATGAATGTGACTGTTCCATTTAAAGAACAAGCTTTTAATGCCTGCACGGTGCTTACTGAGCGTGCAAAAATTGCCAAAGCTGTAAATACCCTTTGGATGCAGAATGGTCAATTACATGGTGACAATACCGACGGCCAAGGGCTGGTCGAAGCCATCCTTGCCTTAGGGTGGAACTTAGCACAAAGTCGTATTTTAATTATTGGTGCAGGTGGCGCAACGCGTGGCGTGATCTACCCACTTGTTCAAGCGGGTGCGCAAAAAATAGTGATTGCAAACCGCACCTTGGCACGTGCCGAACAACTGGTTGCAGATCTAAAAGATGCAGTCCCAAATACTGAACTCAGTGCGGTTGAATTGCATGACTTAGATGGCGATTTTGATCTGGTCATCAATGCAACGTCTGCAAGCCTTTCTGGCGATGCGCTGGTTTTGCCTGAAACTTTACAATTTAAATATGCTTATGAAATGGCATACGGCAAAGCATCAAGCTTTTTGGATCAAGCCAAAGCGCGTGGTGTGCCGACATCTGAAGGTTTTGGTATGTTGGTCGGACAAGCGATTGAATCCTTCCGCATTTGGCATGGCGTCAAACCAAACTTAAAAGATTTTCTGTAATTTAGGCTTTTCCTAATATCAAAAAAATGTGCTATTGCCCTGTGATTTATGCAGGTGCAATGGCGCATATTTGTTGGGCCGTGGGGCATTTACACAATTTTTCCCATGCAGTCATTTTGATCATAATGACAAAAATAAAATGAGTTCATGCGATCTTCATTCAAAACTTTAAATACCCATACACAGTCAGCATATAATTAAATATACATCTGTTTTATATTGTTTTATCTCATTAAAAATAATCATTAATTCAATATTTTTTGATTTTTTGTTGTAATTAAACCAACAATTGTATTGCAAAAATATTTCAGCAATTCGCATTTCTGACAGTTTGATCAGTCTATGCTATCAATGTAATTTAATCATTATTGTGAATAATCAAATCATCGAACCAGATAATCCAAAACTATTTTAAATTAGGATTAAATTATGCCTGCTTATAAAGCTCCTTTACACGACATTCGTTTCTTAATGAACGAAGTATTCGACTTCCCTGCACATTTTAAAACTTTATCTAACGGTGACCTTGCAGACGCTGACACTGTAGACATGATTTTAGAAGGTGCTGCCGATTTTTGTGAAAATGTACTTTCTCCTCTAAACCAAAGTGGTGATGAAGAAGGCTGTCACTTTGAAAATGGTGAAGTAAAAACACCAAAAGGTTTTAAAGACGCGTACGACCAATTTGTTCAAGGTGGTTGGCAAGGTCTGTCTTATCCAGAAGAATTTGGTGGTCAAGGCTTACCAATGTCGCTTAACCTGATCAAATCTGAAATGATGGGTACAGCGAACTGGTCATTTACCATGTACCCTGGCCTCAGCATGGGCTGCATGAACACCATCATGCAATTTGGTACAGAAGAACAAAAAAATACCTATATGCCTCACCTCACTGCAGGTACTTGGTCGGGCACAATGTGCTTAACTGAACCTCAATGTGGTACAGATTTGGGCCAAGTAAAAACCAAAGCTGAGCCAAATGCTGACGGTACTTATGCCATTACAGGTACAAAAATCTTTATTTCTGCAGGTGAGCATGACCTAACAGAAAACATTATTCATATTGTGCTTGCTCGCCTTCCAGATGCACCTGCAGGCACACGCGGTATTTCTCTGTTCATCGTTCCTAAGTTCATTCCAACTGCAGATGGTGGTGTAGGTGAACGTAACCCTGTGACTTGTGGTTCTATTGAACACAAAATGGGGATCCGCGCTTCTGCAACAGCTGTACTGAACTTTGACAGTGCGAAAGGCTACTTGATTGGTGAAATGCACAAAGGTTTACATGCTATGTTTACCTTCATGAATACAGCCCGCATTGGTACGGCGGTACAAGGTTTGGCACATGCTGAATTGGCATTCCAAGGTGCATTACCATACGCGAAAGACCGTATGTCTATGCGTGCGCTATCTGGTAAAAAAGATCCAGATAAAGTAGCTGATGCAATTATTCACCATGCGGACGTACGCCGTATGCTGTTAACTCAAAAAGCCATTGCTGAAGGTGGCCGTGCCATGATTTATCATGCTGCACAGTTGGCAGACAAAATGGCAGATTCTTTAGCTCAAGGCAATCAAGCAAAGTTTGAAGAATATGATGACAAGCTTGGTTTCTATACCCCAATCTTGAAAGGTTTCTTAACCGAATTGGGTTATGAAGCTGCAAACCACGGTATGCAAGTTTACGGCGGTCATGGTTATATTAAAGAATGGGGCATGGAGCAAATCGTACGTGACTCACGTATTTCAACCCTATACGAAGGTACAACGGGCGTACAAGCACTGGATTTAATTGGTCGTAAAGTGTTGTTATCGTCTAAAGGAAAAGTCGTACGCGACTATACTGCTGAAATCTTAAAATTCTGTGGCGTACATGCACGTAATAAATATATGCGTCGTTTTGCATGGGATTTAACTAAAATCTGTGCACAGTGGAACGCATTGACTGTTCGTATTATGTTGGCTGCGCGTAAAGACCGCGACATCGTATCGTCTGCATCTGTCGATTACTTGATGTTCTCTGGCTATGCCATGATGGCATTCTACTGGGCGCAACAAGCTGCCGTTGCTTCTGCAAAATTGGCTTCTGGCGAAGGCCAAGAAGTACCAGAGTTCTATAAAGCAAAAATCAAATTGGCTGACTTCTACTTCGAACGCCTATTGCCACGTACCCAAGGTCATGCTGAAGCGATGGTCAACCCATCTAAAACAATGACATCTTTAGCACCAGAGCATTTCAGCTTTGATTACTAAGTGATCATATTCTCAATAAAATAAGAGCGCTTCGGCGCTCTTTTTTATCCTGTAATCTTTGCTTGTATTACGTACTCGCATGCCATACATCCTAAAAATGCCGAATTAAATAAAGCGTCTAAATCTGGCAATTACTCTGTGTATTTCATTTGATTCCATCCAACTTAAATGAATGGATACTCAAAATGATTAATGATTGCTTTTCATTCAATAATGATTATTATTTACTAAAATTTTAAAAAAGGGTGTCAATTAAATGCAAAAGAAATACATCTACCAACGGCATATTCTTCCACTCGCATCATGTGCGAGTATTTTTTTGAGCCCTCTCAGTTATGCAAATGAGTTACTAGAGAATACATCAACGAAAAATGCTCCTGTTCAGCAACTTGAAACGATTTCTGTGACCGCCTCACGCTCTGATGCTGTTCAAGAAAACTCCAAGCAAGTGACTAAATTAAATGAAAAAGAAATTGAATTACTCAAAAATGGATCTTCAGGTAGCTTAGCTTCAGTTTTAGCCAAAGCTGTACCAGGCTTATCAGATTCAAGCCGAACCATCACCGATTATGGCCAAACCTTACGCGGGCGTAACGCCTTAATCTTGGTCGATGGTGTTCCAATGAACCTCACACGGGATACTTCACGCGGACTTTCTGCAATTGATCCTGAAAGTATAAAAAGTATTGAAGTTATACGAGGTAGTAATGCCATTTACGGCAGTGGTGCAGCGGGCGGTATCATTTCCATAACCACAAAATCTGCAGGGGGTGAACCCACAGCAAAAACTGTAATTGGCTTACAAACCCCTTTAAGTAATTTCCGCTCAGATGCCTTAAGTGGCGATGTTCACCAATACTTCTCAGGCAGTACCAATAATCTCGACTATGCCTTAGATTTTGGCTATCAACGTATTGGTAGTCCCTATGATGCCAGCGGTGATCGCGTTGCACCTGAACCAAGTCAAGGCGATTTATTTGATGCGGATGCTTACAGTATTGGGGCTAAAATTGGCTATCACCTAGATAACAATCAATACTTACAGTTGGCTGCCAATTATTATAATGCCGAGCAGGACTCAGACTATGCTGCTGATCCGAGCGTGAAAAATTCACCTTTAGGCAGTGTACCCGCAAAAGCCATTAAAGGTCTCAGACTCAAAGATCAAAATAAAAATGAAAACCAAATTTATAACTTAACTTATACCCACAAAGACCTGTTTGGCAATCAGGTCGATGCTCAACTTTATTATCGAGATTTCTTTACTCGTTTCTCGCCATTTGATGCACGTAATAATGCCAATCGTGGCAAACAAGTCGACCAGATTTACCAAGAAAATAATGTCTTGGGAAGTCGCTTAACAGTGACCACTCCCTTAGATTTTATAGGTGATACTTCATTGGTTTGGGGTGGTGACTTTAGCCGTGAAAAAAGCAAAATGCCTTTAGACATCTTTGATGCGCAAATTTATGATCAGTCTGGTGGCTTAGAATTTGTTAAAACAGGCAGTCTTATGTATTTACCTGAACTGACAACACAAAGTATGGGAGGCTTTGCTCAATTAAAGCACCGCTTTAATGAACAATGGTCAGCAGAAGTTGGCACAAGGTATGAAGACAGTTATGCTGAAATTGATAGTTTTGTGCCTTTATCACAATTAGGCAGTGCTAATCCGTATACCGTACCAAGTGGCAAAGCTACCGCAGATGCTTGGCTATATAATGCAAATATCACCTTCTCCCCGACCGATCAGCATTCAATTTATGCATCATTTAATCAGGGCTTCCAACTACCAGACGCAGGCTTGGTGATTCGAAATGCAGGTGTCGGCTTCAACCTGTCGTCCTCATTTCTTCAACCCGTCAAAGTTGACAACTACGAACTAGGTTGGAAAGGTCATTTTGACAACCTCTCATCTAGCTTAGCAGTATTCCAATCGACATCAGATTTAGGTGGAGTGCAATCCTTTAATAATGGCCTAGTTCTGGCGCGTACCAAAGAAAAAATTACTGGTGTTGAAGCAACCATTGATTATTTGGATGACGCCAGCATTTGGGGTACGGGCGCTACACTCACTTGGATGCAAGGACGTGAAACACCCCAGAATACGAGCACTGCGCAGGATATGACAGGTTTTAGAATTCCACCACTGAAACTGACAGCGTATGTATCTTATAGTCCAACAGAAACATGGACGAACCGCATACAAGCAACTTATTTTGGTGCCAAAGATTACCGCTTAAATGGTCAAAATGGCTTTGGTCGCTACGATGTAAAATCCTACACTACTGCGGATTTAATCAGTCGCTTTAGCCTGAATAAACAGGACACTGTCACCATTGGCTTAGAAAATATGTTCAACCGTAAATACTATCCACTCTACAGCCAATTACTCAGATCTGGCGACAATACCAGCCATCTGGTAGCTAATGGCGCAACCCTAAAAGTATCCTACAGCCATCAATGGTAATACTCTTATTATCACTACAGCGCTGTAAATCATCTCGGCAACTTTAGCCAAGAATTTAAAGTCTATAAAAAAGCCCAATTCATTACATTGGGCTTTTTTATAGTTGATTCACATTGCGACTCAATATCCTTAACAGCATTCAATGATGTATTAAAGAAACTCTTCCAGTACTGAATTTAAAAAGATATGCCCCTGCTCTGTACATGACAGCACATTTTCATCAGCCACCATTAACTTGCGCTCACGTAAGGAATTTAAAAGCTCCTTTAAACCATCTAAACTTAATCCTGCACGTTCCGCATAAAGTGCAGCATCCACCCCATGATTCAAACGCAAGGCATTCATCATAAATTCAAATGGCATATCCTCTTGTTCAATTTTTTTAAATTGCAAATGCTCTGCTGGCACTTTGGCTAAATAGTCTTTCGGCAAGCGGGTTTTCTGATAGCGATACACCCCATCTGGCTGTGTCACTTTGCCATGTGCGCCTGCACCAATCGCAAGGTAATCGCCAAACTGCCAGTAATTCAGGTTATGCGCCGAAGGCTTTTCTTTACGCCAAGCCGAAACTTCATAATTGATAAAGCCCTGTGCTTTTAAATAGGCCTCACCCTGTGCTTGAATCTCTTCCAATACATCATCAACTGGCAAGATCGGCTGTGTGCGGAAAAAAACCGTATTCGGTTCAATCGTTAACTGATACCATGACACATGCGTCGCGCCATTTTCTACTGCCAGTTTTAAGTCCAATAAGGCTTGCTCAATCGTTTGCTCTGGCAAACCATGCATGAGGTCAACATTCACACGCTCAAAACCTGCTTCTTTAGCATGCTGAATCGCAGAAATTGCGTCATCGTTAGAATGAATACGGCCTAATTTTTTCAGCTGATCGGTATTAAAACTTTGTACGCCGATCGACAAGCGGTTAATCCCTGCCTCTAAATAGCCCGCAAAAGGATCATGTTCCACTGTGCCCGGATTGGCTTCTAAAGTAATTTCACAGCCATCTTCAAATGGAATAATGCTTTTGAGCTGTTCAAATAACCATTGATAACCTTTTGCGGAAATCAAAGATGGCGTGCCACCCCCAATAAATACGCTGTGTACCGCACGGCCTTGGGCAAAATCGACTTGCGTTTTAAAGTCCTCAACCAGCGCCTGTAAATATTCTTTTTCTAGATCTAAAGACAGTTCACCATTGGGTACTGCATGCGAGTTAAAGTCACAGTATGGACATTTTCGCACGCACCACGGCATGTGAATGTATAAAGACATCGGAATATTTGCAGGAATGAGTTCAGCCAAGGAGAATGCTCAAATGAAAAAAGAGAAGATGAATATTTTAGCATGAGTCCATAAACACACTAAGGCATTCTATATTTCTGTTCTGAAGTTTTATGCAGTACACTCAATCAAATTAAAAAAATTTACAGATAAGAAAATGAAAATAAGTAGCCACCTACTGTATTTACTCCCACTTGCGATGGGTATTGGCATCGCCATGACCATTCAAACTGCAATTAACAGCCAATTGCGTGAATATTTATATTCTCCATTACAAGCCGCCCTATTATCGTTTTTGATAGGTACAATAGTGCTTGCTGTCCTTGTGTTTTTTCAACCTGTCGAAAAGCCCAACCTTGAAACCCTCCTACAGATTCCTTGGTTTTTATGGCTGGGTGGATGCTTAGGTGTATATGCCATTAGCATCAGTATTTATACGGCACCCAAATTAGGTTTTTTAAGCCTATCTGGCCTGATTATTTTTGGCCAAATTGCCATATCAATGTTTATTGACCAATACGGCTTATTGGGTAATGAAAAAACTCCTATTCATTGGCAGCGCCTTTTAGGTGGCGTGGTGATTTTTATTGGTGTGCTTCTCACTTTACAACGCTAAGACCTCATACCTAAGCACCTCAAAGAAAGAGTATGTTCTGTGTCTACTGTCACAACAACCCGCTTTGAATTAAAGCAACTGTTCCGCTTGATGATTCCCATCTTAATCACCCAATTTGCGCAAGCAGGTTTTGGTTTGATTGATACCATTATGGCTGGCCATTTGTCTGCGAATGATTTGGCTGCTATTGCAGTTGGTGTCGGGCTATGGATTCCGATTATGCTACTGTTTAGTGGCATCATGATTGCCACAACGCCTTTAGTCGCAGAAGCCAATGGTGCGCGTACACCTGAAAAAATTGCCACCATTGCTCGCCAGTCTTTATGGATTGCCTTTATTCTTGGAATCATTGCCTGCCTGATTTTACAAGTTGCACCTTTTCTACTCCCTATTTTAGGTGTACCTGAAGCATTGCTCCCCAAAGCCAGCTTATTTTTACATGCGATTGGTTTTGGTATGCCTGCGGTGACCATGTATGCAGCCCTACGCGGTTATTCCGAAGCATTGGGCTACCCTAAACCTGTCACAGCCATTAGCTTAATTGCACTTGCTGTACTGGTGCCGCTGAACTTTATCTTTATGTATGGACTCGGCCCAGTGCCTGAGCTTGGCTCTGCAGGCTGTGGTTTTGCGACTGCTATTTTGCAGTGGCTGATGTTCTTGGCTTTAGCACTGTATATATTTAAAGGCAGTGCCTATAAAAAAACCCAGCCTTTCGCGGTCTGGGAAAAATTAGACCCCGTGTGGATGAAACGCATCTTTACACTGGGCTTTCCTATCGGCTTAGCGATTTTCTTTGAGGTGAGTATTTTTAGTACTGCCGCCATTGTGCTCAGCCCACTCGGTGAAGTGACTGTAGCTGCACATCAAATTGCCATCTCCATCACATCACAGCTGTTTATGATTCCTATGTCTTTAGCCATTGCGCTCACCATTCGGGTGGGCACGTATTATGGCAGTCAAAACTGGGCTGCTATGCGCCGTGTACAAATAGTTGGTCTGGCAACAGGGACCGTTTTTGCACTCATTACCATGCTACTGCTGTGGCTACTACGCGCTGAAATTGTGTCGCTCTATACCTTTGACTATGATGTTGCGGTATTGGCGGTGTACTTGGTGCTCTTTGCAATTGCTTATCAATTGATGGATGCATGGCAAGTGAGTGCTGCAGGTTGCCTACGTGGCATGCAAGACACTAAAGGCCCAATGTGGATTACCATGCTGGCCTATTGGATTATTGCCTTCCCTGTGGGTATTTATTTGTCACGCTTTACCGACATGGGCGCAGCGGGTGTTTGGATTGGACTGATTGTTGGTTTAACTGTGGCCTGCATCTTACTCATTAGCCGTTTGATGATTATAAATAAACGTATCGCACAGCTTTAAATTTGATTGTCCATACGGTTACGGCTCGTATGGACTTTTCTTCTCAGTACTTTAACTAACCCAAGTCAGCCAACGCTTTTTTTAAGCCCTCAGGCACATCTGCTTCCTCTGCCTCTTTCATAATGGCTTGACCCACAATCACATCTGTACCGTTAAAGGTCATGGTTGGCGAACCATAAAGCTCATAGCCTTCATTTAAGGCCTTGGTCACACGTGCACAAAAGGTCACATCATCTTTACCGGTTAAATATTTATATACTTTCATGGCCTAATTTCGTCTGAGTTACTCAGCTTATTTTAAGCTTAATCCTACAAGATGTAAGGCTGAGTTTAGAAACTTTGCATGAATGGCTAAGCGATACACATGAGCCAACAATGCAAAATGATGCCAAAACAACGATCAGCTTTAAACTGCCTGATAGCCTGTAAGTAAGATTGATTTAACACCCTGATGTCGTCATAGACACAAAGCTTTAACATTTTAAAGTAGGCAACACCTTGATTAACGCCTATGATCAAAACCATATTTTATGATGATCTTGAGGAGCATCACATGGCCAAATCGGCTAGCACCCCCGGTCGCCGCTTTATGAAACTTGCGGGAATGACTGCAAGTATTGCCAGCAAGACAGTTTCAAATTCGATTAAAAACCTCACTGCCGACGAAGAGCAAAAGAATGCTTCGCGCAGCAAATTATTTCAAGATATTGGGGTACAAATTGCCGACACCCTCGGTGACATGAAAGGTGCTGTCATGAAAGTCGGACAGATCGCCTCACAATATAAAGACATTTTCCCACCCGAAGTTGCAAAGGCTATAGGCAAACTACAACGTCAAGCACCGCCTATGCCGTTTAGCGATATTAAAGCGCAAGTGGAAAAGGAACTAGGCAAGCCCATTCTTGAGATATTCAAAAGTTTTGATGAAGTGCCCTTTGCCGCTGCCTCCATTGGCCAAGTTCACAAAGCGACTTTGCCCAATGGCCAGCAAGTTGTGGTCAAGGTGCAATACCCAGGTGTAGATGAAGCCTGTGAAAGCGACTTAAAACAGGTTCGCCTTGCACTCCGCTTAATGGGCGTATTAAAAATTGATCGTAAACTCCAAGATCAATTATTTCATGAGATACAAGAAAGCTTAGATAACGAACTCAATTATCAAATTGAAGCACAAAACCTTGCCGTTGCACGTACCTTCCATGAAGCACTCGATAGCAAGATTGTCATTCCCCAAGTCTATGAAGATTATTCTTCACGCCATATTTTAACTTTAAGCTTAGAAGAAGGCGAAAGCATAGAAACAGCAAGTACTTGGTCACAAGACACCCGCAATGAATTGGGTCGCCGTTTACTCCGTGCTATGGGACAAGAAATTTTCTTCTTAAAACGTTTTCACTGTGACCCACATCCGGGCAACTTCGCCTTTCGTGAAGATGGTACGGTTATTATTTATGACTTTGGTGGCGTTAAAATTTTATCCAATGACACAGTACAACAATTTAAAGCATTAATACGTGCAGCACGTGCAGAAAATATTCCAGAAATTGAAAACCAGCTAGATGCACTGCACTCAATGGCAGAAAAAGGAAAATTCCCAGAAGCCCTATACAAAGAATGGTTAGAAGTGCTCATGCGTCCACTCACAACGCAATATGACTTTGCCGAAAACTCTGCACATCATGATGGTGTTGAGCTGATTAAACCTTCATTAAAATATTGGGATGTGTTTAAGCCTTCGCCTGATACGCTTATGGTCAACCGTACCGTGTCTGGGCATTACTGGAATCTTATTCATTTAAAAGTGAATGACAATTTAAATGATATTTTTGAAGAGTTAATTCCCCCTCTGGCCTAAGTTTGAATTTGCCTTAAAAGCTCGATCTCGATCGGGCTTTTTTTTATGGCTTGTAATGAAATGACAAATCGCGCTGACATTCGCCTGTCCAAAGTTCCATTGGTGAAGAAATGTAAATCTGCTTGCAGATATTAATGTTACAATATAACATAACATTAAATTTGAAATCTGCGATAGGAGAAGAACAATGCGTCCGAATATTCATCCTCAATACCAAGATGTACTTTTTCATGACACCAATGCTGATGTGTATTTTGTGATTGGCAGTACATTACAAACGACACAAACACGTGAATATGAAGGTAAGACATATCCTTATGTCACTTTAGATATTTCAAGTGCATCACATCCGTTTTATACGGGTGAACAACGTCAAACCAGCAATGAAGGCCGTGTGGCAAGCTTTAACAAACGTTTTGCGCGTTTCAAACGCTCACACTAAATTCATATTGTTTTAAGCTTTTGCTTTTAAAGTAAAACTATTAAAGAAGTCTAAGACCCCCTCCTCCAGCTTAGACTTCTTTTTTTTGTCTGTGCACAGCCAATTTATACTTTTAGCAAATACTGAAACAGATAAAAACCCAAAGCCAACAGTACTACACCCAACACCACACTCGACCCTACATAAAGCAAAGCAATACTGGTTTGTGCCTGTTTCAGCAATTGAAAGGTTTCTAAGCCAAAACTCGAAAAGGTGGTAAACCCGCCTAAAATACCGACCATCACAAACAAACGAGTTTCTTGTTGCAATACGGGATATTTCTGCGTAAGTGCAAAAAAAATACCTGCGATAAAACACCCAAGTAAATTAATCACCCACGTGCTCCAAGGAAACAGACCACTCGGCTTATACAACCAAAGCCCTGTGCCATAACGCAGACTTGCACCTATTGCCCCCCCAAGGGCGACCAATAACCAATTCATGGATGTTCCTATCTATTTTTGAGGCAATCTCGCCTACTTTTCTAAGTTCTGCCTGTCACTATAGCTGAACTTTGACTTCTATTCGGCACCAAAATTCACTCAATTTAAATGCAAAATCTTGCTATATTCGCAAAGCTTAATTTACATTTTTTACGGATGATTCATTTATGGCGCAACAATTATTGGCAGAACTTCAAGCTGGCACAGCAAAATTTGCTGACGTGATTGCATTTATTGAAGCACGTTATGTTCATACGCCAACAGCATTTCAAAATGGCCAGCAAAGCAACGGTGCCAATGAAAACCAAGGCAGTGCCAAAGTATTTTCTTTTGCACAGCTGAATGGCTTAGATCAAGCGCAAACTTTAAGTTTATTTGCTGAACATTATGCATCTGTACTGGCAACACCAGAAGCGACAGATCACCAAAATATTCGCCAATTTATGCTCAATGGCTGGGACGGCATTCAATTTGATGGCCAAGCCTTAACTGCAAAATAAGCCTATGCGCTGAGCAATCATATTCACTCGACTTTAAAGCAATCAAGCCAGCATTCGTGCTGGCTTGATCAGTAGAAATGTACGTAAAAACCGTGACTACACTCTAATCGCTTAAGAAATTCTAACTCGGCACTGCCATTCGTCAATCGAGGTTTTTTCCCACGGTCGTGCATGCTGTATATGCAGTACCTCTTCACCCGCTTGTTGTGCAGTAAAACGATAAGTTTTTTGACCACCTACGCCCACAATAGGCGGATCACTTTGCTTTGGTTGATCCGATTTAAACAATTCTTCAGCTTTAAATAGCTTAGGGCTTTTCGTTAAGCGCCAGACATAACCTGTGGTTGGGTTTTCATCTAATATGACTTCAAGTGTTTGACCACGATCCATCTCTAAGAGTGCTGGACAGCTTTGCTTACCCGTAAAAATATGATTTTTACCATCGACCGTTGAGCTCAAACTACTACACCCACCCAAACCTAAGGCCAAAACCAAAGCCATACCCATTGCTTGTAACTTCATGATGATGCCAACTCAAATCTAACTTTTAACGCGTTCAATCCATTGAATTGAATCTACTCGAAAAACTTCACAAGCCCCATCCCCTGTATCGGTTGGGGTTAAGGATGAGGTCCAAACCAAATCTTTGTCTTTAATTTCGACCAAATCACCTTTTAAGCGGACTAAATCACCGCGTTTAACTTTTTTAATTTCTTTGGCAATCGCAGGGCTAGAAGGAATAATGTGCATATTTGACACCATCATCATCGCCTGCTTTTCAGGTACGGGAACTTTATCCATACGCCAGTTTAAATAGCGGTCATATTGATTGACGCTAATACGGCGAGCAATTTCTGGCTCGGCAAATAGCCCCCAACTCACGGCATAATCGATAGGTGAAAATTTAGCTTGTTCATCACTGCTATAGGTTTTTGAACCTAAAATTCGAAAGTCACCATAAAATGGCTGTAAGGTGGAAATAGACTGCCCTTGAGCAACCGGTGCTAAACCTTTGGCAATATTATATTCCGATGATGCCTGCGCACCTGTTTGTAGCAGTATTGAAGCCAATACCGTACTGAGTAAAATCTTTTTCATCATCGGGTTACCTCTTTTCATTGCTTCGTTCAGGCCTTTGCAGTCGATGCCTTCGACTAATACAATCCAGCGGATGTTCAATCCCAAATAGACCGATGATCAGCATCTCACCTGAAACTGAACGCTTGCTTAATCATTTATTTCTAATCTTATATTAAGGAAAAATTCGGCAGAAACATTAGTAACTTGGTAACAATTCAGCCCTATTGACGGGTATATGTCTTATCTTTTGAGCCATATTCGACTAAGCTTGGCAACATTCCCATTCATTTATAATAATAGCGCAACAATGATTTATAAATTTTATCAACAACATATCTTTCCACACTTACTCAATCAAGTCATGCAAGTGCCCAGCTTAATGGATAAGCGCCGTGAATTACTGTTGCCCATTCAAGGTGAAGTTTTAGAGATTGGTTTTGGTACAGGATTGAATCTTGCATTTTATCAAGCAGTAGATACCGTGTATGCCCTAGAGCCCAATATTGAAATTTATCAACTGGCAGCACAGCGCATACATGAAACGCCTTTTGAGGTTCAACATATACAGGCCAGTGCTGAAAAACTCCCTTTTGCAGATCGTAGCTTAGACCATATTGTTTGTACTTGGACCTTATGTAGTATTGCCGATGTGGAACTTGCACTCGATGAAGTGTATCGCGTACTCAAAGTAGGAGGCACCTTCCATGTGGTTGAGCATGTTTTACACAATGAAAATCACAACATCCAGCGCCTACAAAATCTGTTCACCCCGCTACAAAAACGCGTGGCCGATGGCTGTCATTTAAACCGTAATATAGAACAAGCTTTAAAAAATGCAGACCTCGAAATTACTGAACTGCAATATTTTGATGCTGAGGGCATTCCATCCATTGGACGTCGCATGTTGTTGGCACGGGCGGTAAAAAGCTGATGAATAACCTGCAACTGAATGCAGCGTTAAGACAACAGCTGAATATAGGTAATTTTGACGATACTGCATTGTGGTCTAGGTCGCGGTATATTCATGCCTGTCACAAAGCGCTTGCCTGTTTTCAGTTGCTGTACATTGACATATTGCCCTTGTAACTTCACATGCTGACCCGGTTTTAAACGTCGTAGTTGCTTGGTAATCCGCTCATTAGCAGCAATTGCACTCACATTGAGGCTGTCTGCACGGACCTGATCTGCTGTTAAGCTTGAGTTCGGCTTGAGCTGAAAATCATAGCACCGACTGTGCTGATTAAAATCGACCTGTTTCAAAGTATTCGCTTTAGCCAACATCCCCTGTACCAGCAATACATCCACATTGCTCAGATAAGCCAAATCGTTATATTCCCCCACCCATGCCGATGCACGGAATAGCGCACTTCTTTGTGCCGAATAAAAACGCTGACCCGCAACGGTAAAATCTCCAGAAAATTCACCGCGTGTTTCTAGCTGAAAATTTTTAAGAACACCCGGCTGTTCCAAATGTGGAATTTCTCTAAAATACGCATGCCAGGTCCAAATCAGCAATGCTAAACAAGTGAAGGCGATCAGCAACTGTTTCATGCATTTATCTCCCCCGTCAGCATGACGATATGGTTCAGCGCACAATAAAGTACCTTCAAAAAAGTACCCTCAAATTAGTCATTAAAGTTAATTCTTATGGTTTCAAAACGTACACGTCCCTCAGCGATTGCTTGTGCGATTGCTTGCTGACCTTTGGTTAACCGTGCGCCACCACTTTTAATATCAATCAATACCACTTCAATATCATCTGCATGACCATCCCCATCACGATAATCGGTATAACCATCAAAGACCACATAATCGACAGGATCGCCCAGAAACTTGGCATCACTCGGCAGGTACTGAAATTCAGGCATAATAGGTGCCAGTTGCTCTGCCATTTTGCCCTTTAATACTGCGCGACTGGTATTTACACTACGCTTTTGGGCATGGGTTAATGCTTGCTGATGCTCTAACTCCAACTCGGCAATATACTTTTCATACTCTGCTCGAATACGTCCATTGCGCGAGTTACTTAAAATGAGCGTAGTCAACACCGCCCCAATGCATGCCCCAATCAACATGGCCATCCAAACCGACATCTGTTCTTCCTAATTCAATGGCTTAAACTGCAACTACAACTTTCGTTTTCTGTCCTATGCATTGCACAAAAGAATGATATGCTAGGGCCGAGCAGAATAAAATCATTATTGGGTCATGAAAACAATTTTAGTTGCCAATCAAAAAGGCGGATGCGGGAAAACCATAACAGCCATCAGTTTAGCTTCTGCACTGGCACAAAAAGGCTATAAAGTCGCTTTGGCCGATGCTGACAATCAAAAATCAGCTTTGCAATGGTTAAAGCAACGCCCCGAACAAGTCGCTTCTATTCAAAGCCTCGATTGGCGTCATGAAAAATCCATTGGCGATGCACCCAAAAATACTGAATATTTGATTATTGATGCCCCTGGCGCGCTTTCTGGTGAACACGCCGAACAACTGATTAGTGAAGCCCACACGATCATTACCCCGCTACAACCCTCATTTTTTGACATCGATTCAACTCGCCGTTTTCTAAAGCATCTTCAAGACATTAAACGGATTCGTAAGGGTAAAGTTCAAATTTTACTGCTCGCCAACCGTGTCAAACCCAATGCAACCAGTGCAAAAGATATTCAAGATTTTTTTGCCAAAATTGAACAACAACCTGTTGCTTGGATTTCTGAACGTAGTGCTTATGGTCAATTGGCCATGCAAGGCTTGAGTGTATTTGATAAAACCCAAAAAAATTACATTAGCATTCAAAACCAATGGCAACCTATATTGAATGCTATTATTGATGATGAAAGCGACTGGTTTTAAGCCCTCGCTTTTTACTGTACTTTCGTCATCAAGTGAAGTGAAAATAAAAGGTTTTCATTGGTAAATACTCATTTTCGAGTAGTTTTTTTCAGTTAATATGGACCATGTCCTCTTTAATCATCTGAGAACTCAGTGCAACAATACGCGCCTACCTTACAAAAATTCTTATTGTTCGGATTGTTTTTTGTCCTGATCTTTTTAAGCTTTAATGTCTTAAAATATTTTATTGTGCCTGTGGTTTGGGCTGCAATTATTGCCTATATGACATGGCCACTGTATCAGCGCATTTTAAATGCTTGTAAAGGGCGTGCCACGCTCAGCGCTACACTGATGATCTTACTGGTGGTATTGGTCGTTGGCTTACCTGTAATTTTTGCAATCTTCTTGCTCCAACACGAAGGCCGTAATTTATATTATGAATTACAAAAACAAGTATTTTCAGGGCATTTGAACGTACCGCAATTTGTACGTGACTTGCCAATTATTGGTAAAGAAATTAACCGTACGCTACACGATTTAAATACAGACCCAAACAGTATTATTCAATCCGTGCAAATTTGGGTTCAGGGTCATTTAAATTATGGTAAAGCCTTAATTAATGAAGTCAGTAAAAACATTTTTAAATTGTGTTTTGCCGTCATGTCTTTATTTTTCTTTTACCGTGATGGTCAACTCATTTTAGACCAAGCCAGCAAAGCCTTAGAAAAAGTGATTGGTCCACGTATTCATCATTATTTGGCAACCATTTCAGACACCACACGGGCAGTTGTTTATGGTGTAGGTCTGACAGCGGTCGCACAAGCCACTTTAGCAGGCATTAGCTACTTTGTTGCAGGTGTGCCCAACCCCATGTTGCTCACTTTAGTTACTTTTATACTGGCACTCATTCCATTTGGCCCACCTGTGGCTTATACCTCAGTATCCTTATGGCTATTTTCACAAGGTCAAACCATTGAAGCGATTGGGGTCATGGCATGGGGCGTGTGTATTGTCAGTACAGCAGACAACGTGATTCGACCTTTGGTCATTTCGGGTGCAACACAAATTCCATTCTTATTAATTATGTTTGGTGTATTGGGTGGTCTGGCAAGCTTTGGCATGGTCGGTTTATTTATTGGTCCAGTGATTTTGGCGGTGTTGTTGGCCATTTGGCGTGAATGGCTACATGAAGCCAATATTGAACCTGTACAAGTACCAAAAGCTACCCTAGCACATGATTTAGATGATGATTCAGATCTAAAAAACTAAATCATCAGGCGCATCAAAATTAGGCGATATCATCATCGCAATAATATTAAGGCAAGGTTCATCCCCTTGCCTTTTTTGTTACAGAGCTAAACCGAATTTACATGGCAGTTCAGGCAAAGCTCTGTTTCAATGAGCTATGACCCTATACACCAAGGACGTATACATGCCACATTTGAATTTTAAAAAAACCACGAAAACCTTAGTTGGCCTTTCATTCGGTTCATTATTTATGCTGGGCTGTGCCAGTACACTACCTTTAAAAGATGGCACACCCAGCCAACAAGTTAGCGTTAATGCCGTAACACCTGCTGGTATTGGCGTGGCTATTGGCACGATTCACTTGGAGGATAGTCAGTCTGGCTTAGTGCTTCATACACAACTGAGCCAATTGCCTGCGGGCCCACATGGTTTTCATATTCATGAAGTCGGATCATGTGCACCTGCCAGCAAAGATGGAAAAATGGGCGCTGCTTTAGCTGCAGGTAGCCATTTTAATCCGAATAAAGCCCCAAATCATGGTACGCCATTAACAGGCCACTTGGGTGACTTACCATTACTAAATGTACAGGCTGACGGTACAGCACAAGTGACGCTGGTTGCGCCACGTTTAAAACTGGCCGATGTACAAGGCCGTGCCATTATGATTCATGCAGGCGGTGACAACTATTCAGACTCACCAAAAGCGCTTGGCGGTGGTGGTGATCGAATTGCATGTGGTGTAATTCAATAAACACACGGATAAACAGATCAAGCGATATGGCAGTAACTGTGGGTAAAATTGATTTTATCCACAGTCCTCAATGACCTAAATAGCGCCCACGATTCACGGCCTTATCCACCTGATTTCAACTGATTTCTTAGGGCATAGCGTCTGCAATGCTCTAAGTAACCCGCCTCATGCTCGCTAATGAGTTCCACGATGCTACGCCACAACCAAAACGGCGCATCAATGGTTTTAGATTGAGCGCGCTTCAGCTCTTTAATCCATGATTTACGTTCGACTTGTGTCATTTGCCTCACATGCGCCCGCCCAACCACAAAAGCCAAATAAAAGGCTAAATTTCGCGCTTCAAATTCATTGGTACCTTCAATTTCTAGCTTCAAATCCTGAGGCATGAGCTCTCGAATAAAGACCGAAGTATCTAAAAACTGAGATGCGCGCATGCGGCTACCTAAATAAGGCGATAAATGCCGTGCGCCTTCGACGATCCGCTCAGCATTGTCTCTGGGCATAGAGGCTTCGGTATAGCGTGGCGCCAGTGCGCGAGCGGCTTCTTTTAAATCCATGAGGCAAAGGTCACTGCCTTCACTGATGTGATGATGATTGGTATCCATCAGCACGATATAGCGTAGCAGTCCCAAAGAACTACAGCCTTTGACCCAATACGCCGCATCAAGCATGTGAATACGATCTGCCTCACTGCGTTGCCCAATCATCATAACTAAGTCACTGACATGCTCCTGACGAAACAGCTGTTCGATTGCTTTATGTTCTTTTTTGAGTAAAGGCCAGAACTTAGACCCCAGCTCAATTTTGGGTTCTAAGCCCTGCAAGCGTTCTTTGGCCAAACTTTTCCATGTACGTTTATAAGCCTGTTGCATAACACCATGTACAGCACGTGGCCGATTGACTAAATCAGTAGGCTGGCCTTCATTTTCCAGTGCATGTACATAACCTGCATAGAGCGCTTCAATCATTTGCGCGGTAACCACGCCCGGCAAATCAGAACTGCGAAGCGCTGTTGCTAGCGATAATCCCAAACGGATCAAATCATTCACTGGATTGCCAATGACCGTTTGATCTAGATCTCGAATTTCAATTTCAATCTGACCTTCTACATTGGCCACTGGCCCAAGATTTCCTGTATGGCAGTCACCACAAATCCAAACTGCAGGCCCCTGCGGTATCGAGCTGATTTCAGCAGCTTTAAGCCAGTCATAGTATTTGGCAGTATTGCCTCGCACATAGGCATGAATCGAACGTGCCATTTTTAAATTACGCTTTTCTGTCAGCGCATCACTGCGTTGCCTCGGCTGACAAATATCACTTTTGATTATTTTTGGCATGATTTGTGTCTATTATTTTTGAGTCTTTACAAAATTCTGCATCTAATTCACTCTAAAATGCAGAGATGAATGAATGTTTTCTGTTGGGATTATGTTCTCAACATTTTCCTGCGTGCTAGCAAGCAATATGCTGCTGAGAGCCATATAGGTAAAAATTGAACGTGAATCTGCCACCATCATTACTACAAGGTTTTAAATCCAATGCACTGGCAATTTATTGCGTGCAAATTTGCATTGTGCTGAGTGGTTCTACGCTCGGACTGCATTTTCTTGGGTTAGAAACCCTGATTGTGCCTGTGACTCTGGGTGCAATTGCCACCGCACTGACAGACTTTGATGACCGACTCAGCATCAGGCTCCGTAATTTGGCCTATGTGTGTATCTTATTTTTTAGCGTAAGCAGTATTTTAGATGCCTTGCATCCCTATCCCGTGCTGTTTGCCATATATTTGTCATTCTCCAGTGCCTGCCTCATTTTGATGGGAGCGCTCGGCCAGCGCTATGCTGCGATTTCTTTTGGCACAATTTTGCTATCCATTTACACCATGTTTGGCCTTGGTGAATACACACCGTGGTATTTTCAGCCCAGCGCTTTTGTTTTAGGTGCGCTGTGGTATGGCGCCACCGCAATTGTGTTCTATCTGATTAAGCCGACACTGCCTGTACAAGATCAGTTGGCACGCTGCTTTAAACAAATTGCCTCTGTGCTACATGCGAAGTCACTGTTATTTGATCCAGATAATCGCGCCAATGTTGAAGAACTCTTATATGCCTTACCACTACAAAATAGCGCGGTGGTGGATAGCTTAAATCGCACAAAGGCCTCATTGCTCACACGGCTAAAAGCCTCTCGTGCCAATCAAAAAACCATTTACTGGCTCAAACTGTACTTTTTGGCGCAAGATCTGCACGAACAGGTCAGCGCAAATTATCTGCATTATGAGCAGATTCACCTTAATTTTAGCCGCACAGATCTGATTTTCCGCATTCAAAAAAATATCCGCCTACAGGCAATCGCGTGTGAGGAACTGGCACAGTGTATTTTAAATAGTCAGGTCTATCAGCCCAACGCCAATGCCTCAATCGCACTACAGAATTTGCATAGCTCCATGCATGACTGGATTCAGAATAATCCACACAACATTGAAGTAAAAAATCTACAATTGGTGCTGAATAATTTGGACAGCATGCAGGAGCGTTTTGCGCATTTAAATGATTTAAACAGCCCGCAGGAACATCTGCCGCAGCAGCTAGATCAACTCAATTTATATGATGATGACATTCATGGCACCCGTGATTTATGGCTTAAGCTGAAGCAGCATCTCACGCCACAGTCGGCGCTGTTTCGCCATGCAGTGCGGATTGCCTTTGTTTTTGCAGTTGGCTACGGTATCTCACTCTTACCCTTTGCACGAAATGGCTATTGGATTTTACTGACCAGTTTATTCGTTTGCCAAATGCGTTACTTTGCCACCAAAAGTCGCTTAAAAATGCGCACGCTCGGCACTGTACTGGGTGTATTACTGGGCATTCCAGTGTTGTATTTTGTGCCGAGTACCGAAGGCCAATTATTGTTGGTAATTATTTTTGGGGTGTGCTTTTTCTATTTAAGTGCCAAAAAATATGCCATGGCGACGCTGATGGCGACCCTCATGGTACTGCTGATTTTTAATTTAAAAGGCGCAGGTTATGCCATTATTTTGCCAAGGATTATGGATACGATTTTAGGTTGTCTGATTGCTTGGTTTGCCGTCAGCTTTATTTGGCCAGACTGGGACTTTCGCAATATTTCCAACACCATCAAAAAAAGCACACAAGCCACGCTACAGTATTTTAATGCTGTGCTGGATGAATATATCGGTGGCCGTAGCAACAGCATGACTTATCGCCATGCGCGGCGCGATGCACATAATGCGCAAACTGAGCTAGCCAGCATGATTTCCAGTTTAAGTACAGAGCCAAACCCTGACCCTGAACTGATTCACTATGCCTTTCGCTATCTGGTGTATAGCCATAGCCAACTGAGTTATGTGTCTGCTTTGGGTAGCCACCGCGAACAAGTTCAAGATGCACAAGTACTCGACCTACTACAGTGGTGTAAAACTGCACTCGCGGATTCCCTGTTACAACCCAATTTAGCGTTGGATGAAATTCAGCAGAAGCTTTTGAAAATAAAACAACTGAATGCACAGGATAATTTATCCAGCCATTTGCAGCTGGTGCTCAAGCAAATCAGCCTATTGCTCGAAACCTTGCCAGAGCTACTGGCACTGAAAACAGAACTCCTCCAACGCGATATTAAATAGTCAAAGCGCATCTTATATAAAAGCATTGGCACACCAATAACCAAGCGCATAGCTTGGTTATTAGTATTTGATTTATATTAATTTTAATAAAATAATCTTTTGTTTTCCCCATCGCTTTTCAGTACACTCAAGGTTCATTCTCATTCTAGCCATGACCATGAATATTCAAACTTTACGCATTGTGGGTACTTTAGAAGGCCTATCCTTTTTACTTTTACTGTTTATTGCCATGCCCCTAAAGTACATGATGGGTAATCCAATTTTAGTCAAATACGTTGGCATGGGACACGGGGTTTTATTTGTTGTCTTTTTAGCGGTGCTGTTTATTGTTTGCGAAAAACAAAAATGGTCGCTCAGTGTATTTTTAATGGGTTTAGTCGCATCAATCTTGCCATTTGGCCCTTTTGTATTTGATGCCAAATTAAAGAAATTAGCACAAGAAAAAACGTCGGTTTAATAGAACTACTCAGTTCAACGGCCGTACATTCAGGCAAGGCGATGCGATCAAGACCATTGATCTGCCCTGCCTGTAGTGGTTTTTGTTATGCCGTTTAAAACTCACCCGCCTCACGGCGTTCCTGCAAAATACGCATAAATGCACGGCGCGGGAAACTAAACCACAGTGCAATGAGTGCCAAACAAGAAAAACCATAGGCGCTAATATGAAATTGCTCATACAGCATGCGCGCCAGCTCAATCACAATAAAAAAGCCAAACATCATCAGTACAGACACAGCCGCTGCGACAGTTCCTTTGGATACCTCCGACGACATCAAAGCAAAACGGTACAACACCGAAAAGCTCATGCCTTCACCAAAGCTCACCAAGGTCATGCCAATAATCACGCAGTAAATAAAATACTGAGGCAACATCACGCCCAGTACCACAATGGCAGTCCCCAACAACATTAATGGTAAACCAAACAATACTGTGCGCCCAAGCGCCAAGCGGTCAATAATATTTAACAGCACAATATTGCCTAAAATAAGCCCACCGAGCACAGGAAACTGTGCCAAACCATATTGCATACTGCTCAGGCCGAGCTCTTCAACCAACATGACTGGAGACAGTGCAATCCATAGCATTAAAGGCATTGCGACCATGGGCAAGCCCAAGGTCAGGCTTAAAAAGCGTTTATTTTTAAAGACCTGTTTAAAATCATCCGCAATATAGCTTAAAGGCTGTTTGGGTATACTTTGCTTCGGTGCAGGCATTTTGGCTTTGAGGCCAAACCAACTTAAAAAGGCTAAAAATGCAATGCCAATAAAGCCCCAATGCCATGACACATGATCAATTAAAAATGCCCCAATTACAGGCCCAATTAAAGGTGCAAGCAAGGAAATATTGGCCATCAATGCCATCACTTTAATGGCATCACGCTCTTCAAACGTTTCTTGTATGGCAGCATAGCCCACAGCTGAAATGACCGATAAACCAAAGCCTTGTAAAAAGCGTAGAGTTAAAAAGCTTTCAATATTCTGAGTAAGCAAAATGAGCAGGCAACAGATGGTAAAAAATGCCACACCACCCAACAGGACTTTTTTACGCCCTAAGCGGTCAGACAATGGCCCTAAAATTGCCGCAACACATGCACCACCCAACAAATAAAAAGACATAGATGAGGGTGCCCAAGCACTGCTTACACCAAACTCTTTGGTAATGGCAAGCATCGCGGGCTGTACAAGGTCATTGCCGATATAAACTGAAAATTCAAATAAAACCAAAGCCAGCGGAAACATTAATGTTGCTCGGCTCAGTTTTGTTACGGGTACATTTTGCATTGTTATCTACATATAAAGGTGCACACTGCATGGGGCGTGTCTTAATCTTGGGGAGAGACACTCCAGCCCAATGGCAGGCACTGTAATTCATTAAAATAAAAAGCTGTGCGAAATATGCTGTGTTGCACCGTATTCACAAGGTGCTTATAAAAAGAGAAAGTGGTGTATTCAATAATAGAACTTAAAGTTGCATGGAGCATGCTTTAAGTTCTGTCAGTTTAGCAGTGTTTATTTAAATTGTATGCCGTGATTTTTTCAGCTTGATGACATTAACTGCCCTCTGCTGGGCTGTGTATAAATGTGCCATTTTTTAAATCTTCATAGCATTGTAGTATTTGTTCATAGCTGTTCATCACAAAGTAACCACGACCATAAATCGGCTCATTTAAAGGCGCAGCACTTAAATACAAAATTGCGCAGTCACGCTGTGCGGTTATTTCAACATGCTCACCTAAGCTGGACATCACCGCCATGTGATTGTCTTCCAGTTCATCAGCGCTTGCTGCAAATACTGCACGGCCTGAGCGCATATAGATGAGTGTGGTATCTCCCGCCTGTGCAGGTAGCTGTACGGTTTGGCCTTGTTTGATAAATACATCATAGACTTGCATAGGCGTATGGGTTTCTGCTGGCCCGACATGGCCTGCATATTCCCCTGCAATCACACGCACATAGCCTGCATCATCGGCAAATGCCGCTTTAGGAATGCTGTTATTCCTTAAGCTTTGGTAGCGTGGCGGGTTCATTTTGTCTTTGGCTGGCAAGTTGACCCACAGCTGGAGCATTTCAAATGGGCCGCCTGTTTTGGAAAATGCTTCGCTAAACACTTCTTTATGCTGTATGCCTGAGGCTGCCGTCATCCACTGTACATCGCCTGCATAAATAACCCCACCTCCGCCTGTGGTATCGCGGTGTTCGAGTTCACCTTTAAACATGATGGTGACGGTTTCAAAACCGCGGTGTGGGTGTTCGTCTACACCTTTACGCAGTTGGGTGGATTTGAGTGTGCCGGGGCCTAGGTGGTCGAGCAGTAAAAAAGGTGAAACGGTATTGCCCAGTTCGTAATGGGAAAAGACTGAGGTGACTGGGGAGAAGTCACCTACAGCAGATTGGGTTGTGGTGTTATGAATAAAGGCGAGGGTTTTCATGTTGTTGTATGCATTCTTTTTGATGCTTTGATCTTAGCCTATCAAGTACAGGGATTCGATAGGCTAAGCGATTTTAAGTGTCGCAGTTTTAGGATGCTCGATCTGTATCTGAGTTTTCTTCAGCTAAAAATTGAACTTCGGGGTTAGGCTTAAAGACCAACCATTTATTTTTCATCCATTGCTCGACTTTGTCTTTACCTAGAATTGCTAATAAATTATTGAGCAATGAAAATTTTGCAGGCTTATCAAAATAGTAAACCGTCACACGTACATTACGATCCATATCATCATTTAAAGAAAACAGGTCTTTAATGTAATCTTGATCAGAAGCATCTAATGAATGTCCCCAAATAAAAAAATTAAGATTTATTTTTCTTTGTGATATCTTTTCATCAATCTGTTTTTTTAAAGCTGATACCTCCCATAAATTATTGATTTTATCTAACTTAGTATTTAAATTTATTATTACTTCTTCATTTTTTAAAATCTTATTTTTAAATCCATCTAGGAAAATGTAATCCGTATCTTTAAATAATTTCTGATGGTATTTAGTGAAACCATAAGCTTTTATCTTCTTTAAAGTGGCATCTTCTAAGTCAGAAACGCCTAAAACAATATTTTGATCCACTCCATGACTGCCATGTAAATATTCTACATCTACCGAATCATAAATACGTTGAAAGGTATTCGTATAGTTGAAGGAATATATTTTATTAGGGCTAATCCAATCTTCACCCTCTATAGAATATATATTTTTTGGCAATAATTGACTAACAATCAGGTCGAGATATAAATTAAATATTTCAATAAATTCATCTAATTTTTTTTGCAACAAGCTTAGTAAATGATCATCATTTAATTTCCAATATCCTGAATAATTCTGGATATATTGATCATTAATATAAAATCTTAAGCTACCATGATCAGGATCCCCAATATCGATTGGCACATTAACAATATGTCCATGCTCATCATAGTCATCTTGATCTATAAAATAACCTGAATATAAAATATTAAATTTCTCCAATAAATTACATTGCTCTCTGGTGAGAAAGATTTTTCTTTCTTCTCCATTTCTATAGAAACAGATCTCATGAGAAAAACTTCCAGATTCGTCTAACTTTCGATTTAAACTTACAATAAATTTTGCTACAACTTTTAAAGCTTCATTAATTTTAGTTTCAAAATCAATCCAAGTTTTTACTTCTCGAACATGATCAGAAAAATATTGATACCAACTATTATTTTTTAATTTATATTGAATCTCTAAAATTTTTTCCAAGGGAATAACTATCTTTTCCGTATCGTAGATTTCTTGTATTTTTTCAATAAATTTTTTATCCCTACATTTAGAGAAAAGATCTTTAAAATTCATTTGATAAGTCAGCTCACTCGTTGCCACCTTAATTTGAAACACTTTCAAAATCAGTTGAGGCAAATCATCTACAGACATAGTAAATACATCACTGATTGGCTTTCCTAGATCTTTTTCCTCAATTGCCCTCATTACATCCATAAAATGGTCATACTTCGTCGGCAAATAATGCGACAAATCAAAACCATTACCCACAATCAAAATATTCATTGTTCTTATAAAACCCCAATAAAAAAGCGCATCAACTGATACGCTTTTTATGAGGCATATTCGCCTAATTTTCAACCATAAATCAAAGATTTATTAAGGGCATTTCGCTGTTTGAAAAGCCTTGGTATTTTTACCGCGGTAGCATTGGTACTCTTTAGACGTACCCACTCTATTCCACTGCCCGTCTACATTTTTAAAACGGTAAACGGTACGAACCGACTTTACGGAATCATCCATCAAACCTGTTTCAGTCACTTTCACTTCAGCAGCTGTTGGCGACTCCACACGGTTAAAGTACTGACGGATTTCAACCGTACTTAATTCCTTACGCAAATCATCACGCTCTTTTAACACCTGCGCCAAAGGCGTATCCGAACCGCCGATATTCACTTTATTGGCAATTTTTTGTGTGGTCGCACAACCCGTAAACATCAGCGCACATACTGCTGCAGCTGTCATTAGACTTGTTTTCATCTTTATATCTCAATCAACAAACATCCATACAGCGCATGATGCCTTATTCTGCCCGCTTACTCTATTTGGTAAATGTAAGCCTCACTGCTGCGCCAAGTTCAGTTTTAGACCATATAACTGCAAGATACGCGAGTGTGGCAAGCATGCCACGCGTTCCATAAAAAAACGCATCCGAAGATGCGTTTTAAAATTCTTAATCTTTTAAATTAAAGATCAAACAATTTACCTGGGTTCATAATGCCTTGCGGGTCAAATACTTGCTTAAGCGCTTTCATGTATTCAATTTCTTCCGCTGAACGTGTGTAATCTAGGTATGGCTTCTTCGTCATACCTACACCGTGTTCTGCAGAAATTGAACCGTCGTATTTTTTCACAGTTTCAAATACATACTTGTTCACCACTTGGCATTTACCAAAGAATTCATCTTTGCTTAGATTCTCAGGTTTTAAAATGTTCAAGTGCAAGTTACCGTCACCGATGTGACCGAACCAGCAGATTTCAAAGTCTGGGTAGTTATCTGCCACGATTGCATCAATTTCTTTAATAAACGCAGGTACGTGTGTAATAAGTACTGAAATGTCGTTTTTGTACGGGGTAAATGGCGCAATTGACTCAGAAATGTCTTCACGTAAACGCCATAAGCTATGCACTTGGTCTAAGCTTTGGCTCATCACGCCATCATGTACCCAACCTTGTTCCATGCAGTGCTCAAAAATTTCCATCGCCTTGTCCATAATCGGCTCAAATGGCGCTTCAAATTCAAGTAAAACATAGAACGGGCATTCAGTTTCAAATGGACGCTGTACATGGCCATTGGCAAGCACTTTCTGCATTGCCACTTCACCAAAGAACTCAAATGCGGTTAAGTCAATTTTTGCTTGGAAAGCATGCAATACAGGCATAACTGCTTCAAAGTCAGGCACACCCAATACCATCACTTGCAAGTCTTGCGGTTGACGCTCAAGCTTAATTTCAGCTTCAGTCACTAAACCCAGCGTACCTTCACCACCAATAAATAAATGCTGCAGCGCATAGCCCGTTGCGTTTTTGATCATGCCTTTGTTCAAGCGAAGGATGTCACCTTTACCTGTCACTACAGTCAGACCCAACACCCAATTACGTGTCATGCCGTATTTAATCACTTTAATACCGCCGGCATTGGTACCAATGTTACCGCCAATTTGGCTTGAACCCGCAGAAGCAAAGTCTACTGGGTAGTACATGCCCTGTTCTTCGGCATAGTTCTGAAGTTGTTCAGTCACTACACCTGCTTGAACGCGAACCATGCGGTCAGCTGGGAAGAATTCTAAAATTTGGTTCATCTTGTCCATGCTGACCACGATTTCACCGTTGGCAGCCACAGCACCTGCTGATAAACCTGTACGACCGCCACTTGGCGTGATCGCAACATTAAATTGGTTCGCAAGTTTTACAATTGCTTGTACTTGCTCAGTCGTTGATGGAAAAACGATTACCGATGGATTTGGATCGAAGTGCTTAGTATGGTCACGTCCCCAATTTTCGAGACTATCTGCATCTGTTTTAATGCGATTTTCGCCAACAATAGCGGTCAATTGGGTCAATAACTCTGGGGTTAAAGCGACTGGAGCATTCATCGTTTTCAGACCTTGCAAGGATTAAACAAGTGGTGTTCGGTGCCTCGGTTTATTCGCTGTCTAGCAATTTTTAGCTGAATAAAACCTAGACACATTGTGAAGATTAAACCAACGATATGGCATTGGCGTTTTTCACGAAGTCGTATTATAAGGCATTTTTAAACGGAAACCCGCAGAAATCAGCATTTTGTAAATGTCACTTTGTAAATTACACAGTTAATTAGACCTGCAACGACAATTAATGACAGCAAATTTGCCCAAATAGACGATTGTAGCGTCATAAAGGAAATGTATATAGCCCTAATTGCTATGCTATGATATGCGCACTAAATTTGGCCTTTGTAGCGGAGCCGTAATGAGCCAACATCTTTCTTTGCCTAAAGATAAAATTCGTTTCTTGTTGTTAGAAGGCGTTCACCAAAACGCGATCGACACATTAAATGCTGCCGGATACACAAATATTGATTACCGTAAAACAGCGCTTGAGGGTGATGCGCTGAAAGAAGCGATCAAAGATGCGCACTTCATTGGTATTCGTTCGCGTACACAACTTACTGAAGAAGTATTTGAAGCTGCGAACAAACTAATTGCTGTGGGTTGTTTCTGTATTGGTACAAACCAAGTGAACTTGAACGCTGCGATGGTTCGCGGTATTCCAGTATTTAACGCACCATACTCAAATACTCGTTCAGTGGCTGAACTTGTACTTGCTGAAGCGATTCTTCTTCTTCGCCGTGTACCTGAAAAATCTACAGATACACATGCAGGCGGTTGGAACAAATCTGCTGTAGGTTCGTTTGAAACTCGTGGTAAGACTCTAGGTATCGTTGGTTACGGTTCAATCGGTTCTCAACTTTCTGTGCTTGCAGAAAGCATGGGTATGAAAGTAATTTACTTCGACACAGTAACTAAATTACCGCTAGGTAATGCACGTCAAGTAGGTACTCTAGGCGAACTTCTTGCAAATGCAGACGTTGTATCTCTACACGTTCCTGATGTTCCGTCTACACGTAACTTCATGACCAAAGAACAATTTGCACAAATGAAAGAAGGTTCAATCTTCATCAATGCTGCACGTGGTACATGTGTTGTGATTGAAGACCTTGCTGATGCGCTTAAATCAGGCCACATCGCTGGTGCTGCAGTTGACGTATTCCCGAAAGAGCCTAAAGCAAACGGTGAAGAATTTGTTTCTCCACTACGCAACATTCCAAACGTAATTTTGACACCGCACGTAGGTGGTTCAACCATCGAAGCG
This sequence comes from Acinetobacter sp. SwsAc6, assembly GCF_013391565.1. NCBI lineage: Bacteria > Pseudomonadati > Pseudomonadota > Gammaproteobacteria > Moraxellales > Moraxellaceae > Acinetobacter > Acinetobacter sp. SwsAc6. Next base: position 186,752 of record NZ_JACAXE010000001.1, on the reverse strand, counting down.
CAAGCAAACATTGGTTTAGAAGTGGGTGAAAAATTCGTTGCTTACTCAGATAAAGGTATGACTTTATCTGCTGTGAACTTCCCAGAAATCGCACTTCCGTTGACTGAAGGCAAACACCGTTTGCTTCACATTCACAAAAACGTGCCTGGCGTGTTGTCTAAAATCAACAACTTGTTTGCAGAACACGGCATTAACATTTCTGGTCAGTCTTTAATGACTAAAGGCGATGTTGGTTACCTCGTAATGGATGTTGACGCAACTGCTTCTCAAGAAGCACTTGATACACTGCATGAAGTTGAAGGCACAATCCGCGTACGCGTATTGTTCTAATTCTACTGCGGTTTTAAAACCACAGCTTTCGAGCTGTGGTTTTTTATTTTTGTAACATTTAAAAATTAGGCTATTGTCTCTCTCCCGCTATTCGAGTGATCGAATCAAATTTAGTTTATGCCAAATTTTAAAATCAGCCCTACTGTGCAAGCCCCTCTGATCTTACTCATCGCGATGATCAGCATGCAAAGTAGTGGCTCATTTGCCAAATATCTTTTTGGGCAATTTCCCATTTTGACCGTATCCGCAATGCGTTTGTTGCTGGGTACTTTAATTTTGGCGCTTATTTTTAAAATCTGGCAGATCAATTTTCGACAGCTAAAATGGTCATCCATCCTCAGCTACGGTTTAGCTTTGGCAGGCATGAATATTCTATTTTACTTGTCGCTTGATCGTCTCCCGCTTGGCATTGCTGTCTCTTTTGAATTTATTGGTCCATTAAGTGTTGCACTGTTTGCAATACGTCGTAAGTTTGACCTGATCTGGGTTGGCCTTGCCATTTTAGGCCTCATTTTATTATTCCCTTTTGACCAAGCCGCACAAACCCTCGATCCAATTGGCATCGCACTTGCCTTAGGCGCAGGTGCATGTTGGGCTTTATATATTATTGCAGGCCAAAAACCTTCTGGCGTTTCAGGTAATCATACAGTTTGCCTTGGCATGTTTGTCGGCATGTGTATGCTAATGCCTATGGCCTTATTTGCAGGAATGCCCGCACATACCTTTGAACCCGTCAGCTTATTGTATTTTATAGGCTTGGCTGTATTGGCCAGTGCTTTGCCCTTTACATTAGAAATGATTGCGCTACGTAATTTAAGCGCCTTAAGTTTTGGCACGCTGATGAGTCTAGAACCTGCTGTTGCGGCTTTGTCTGGTTTTGTATTTTTGGGTGAGCATTTATTGTGGACACAATGGCTGGCGCTTGCTGTCATTATTAGCGCTTCCATTGGCTGTACCATCACAATGCAAAAACATAAAACAGCGCAAAACTAATCCAAAATTGCTGAATTCTAATTTTACCAATAAAAAACCGCGTTTGACTGAAAAGCAAAACGCGGTTCTAAACAACTCAGTTATAGCAACCTTAACTTGGTTCTACACAGAATGCGGTATCAGTTTCAACTGGATCATTACCACCATACAAAGCCACCATTAAAGTTGGCAATGCATCACGCTTAAACCCTTCTGCCCAGTTAGATCCACAATAGGTACCTTGTAGCATACGACCTTTCAAACTCAAGCTACTAATCATGCCTTCATCTAAGCCTGCAAAACCTGCATATTGGTTTGGTAAATGAATCAGCTTTTTCTCACCATACGGCACACTAAAATACAATTTATGCGTAGCTGCATTAAATTGATCCATATACACATTCATTTCAATTTCACATGGCTTACCCACCAAGAGTGGATTGCTTACATTCAATTTACCTGTGTTGTAATCATAACCAGACGTACATTGCACATAAAAACCAAGGCCTTGAGCAGCAGCCACAATTTCTTTGTCTTTTAAGGTAATTTTTACATCGGCTTTGCTATTTGAAACCGCTGCGCCCACATAACGTACCCACTGCCCAGCTTGTAAAGTAATGGCTGTTTTCGCTGACCATACTAATGAATCATTGCTTGATTTCAAGCCACTCATCACGCGTACTCCTTCTTTAGGTGCATTAAACTCGATTGCTTGATAGCTTGTTCCCACTTTTGTAGTGAACTCACCACTACACTCTACGGCTGTACCATCTTCAAGCACACATTGTACTTTATTACTGGTTGCAGGAATGCCCAAATCAATCACCACGGTTTTATCATTTGGTAATTGTGAAGTCACTGAACCAATTAAAGTGCCTGTCGTATCTTTAGCTGACCAGTGAATTTGGCCTTCTGTTGGCATATTAATAATATCAACGCCATTTTCTGAAATAGACGTCGTTTTGGTCAAACCAGAACCATCTTTAAGTTCCACAAGCGCAGTAATATGACATGGCACATAGGTGCTTGCTGACTTACATTTCACATTGACTGAAGCTGGGTTTTCAAATTTAAAGTCCCAGTTCCATGTAGAGAAATGACTTACAGTTGCTTTTACTGCTAAGCCTGTCGCAGAAAGTGGCGATGCCACGACAGTACCCGGTGTACCTTCTTCAACCCATTTACCTTTAGTAATATCGAAGTACCACATTGGAATACTGGTACCCACCGTCATGGCTTGGTTATTCACACTATTCAATGGTAAATCCATTTGTATATCGGCACTTACATTCGTTTTAAGCTGTAATTTTTGCCCTGTGCTGTCGGTAAATGTTGCCGTTAGCATACCCGCACTAATTAATGTTGCAGGATTGCCTTTGGCATCAACTGCCACACCATTGGCTGGCATTGCATTTAAATCACTACTTTGAATATCCCAAGGCGTCAATTCAACCGTTACGGCGCCCGTTGCAGGCTGTCCATTTGGCAATACAAAAGCATTGGCAGGAATAGAAATTTGCGCATTCATAAAAGCAGATTGAATTACTTGTGCTTCTTCAATATTCGCAACAGTCATAGTCTGCTTAATCGGTAACAGATTCGCCGAAATCTGTGCAAGTTCATCTACTTTTACTTCTACAGACTGGCTAATAAATCCTGCTTTTTTAAAGCTGACCACAACCATTTTCGTGCTCTGTGGTAATTTCACTTTAAATTGGGCATTTCCAGAGGCATCGGTCGTAAAACTTTGACCATTGATACCAATTTCAGCACCAATCAATGCTGAACCTGTCGCAGTTTGTACTAATGCACTTACTGATTTTTCCACAATTACTTCATTGCCTGAGCCATCACCTGAGCCCGAGCCACAGCCCACCAAAGGCACAGCTAAAATACATGCGACCATCACCGCATGTGCGTGTTGTTTTAATTTCATTTATATTTCTCGGTTTTTATATAATTTCAAAAAGCGGCATATTATTGATATTATTTACATTATGTTCAATTAAACAATATTATTCACATGATATAACAAGCAAGTTCAAAGCCCATTGAGCCCCCTTGCCAAATATATTTTTGCTATACTGCCCACACGTGTTCAGTCCAGTTCAGATGCAGAGTGGCTATGCCAAACGCACAACTTATTGCAGTCTTGTTCATGGTTCTGTCCATGATCTCTTATCAAATTAGCGCATCTTTTGCGAAGCAATTGTTTCTGGTGCTCGATCCCCTGTCCGTCACTATTCTACGCTTGTGCTTTGCTTCTTTAATTGTTTGTTTCATGTTTCGCTCATGGCAAATTTTAAAGCGCTTATCTTTTTTAAAGTGGCGTGATCTACTGTGCTACAGCGCGGCCCTTTGCCTCATGAATGTCTTGTTTTATATGTCTTTGGGCAAGCTCCCACAAGGGATTGCTGTTGGACTCGAATTCATTGGCCCACTCGGTCTGGCACTGCTCTCTATTCAGCGACGTAGCGATTATATTTGGGTGCTCTTGGCCATGACAGGCATTGCATTGATGGTGCCTTGGGGCCAAACCTCAGGCAGTGACTTTTCAATCATTGGTGCTGCTTGCGCTTTGGGTGCTGGCTTATGTTGGGCCTTTTATATTTATTTTGGGCAAAAAGTTGTGCATCAAAATATCGGCATGCATGCACTGACCATCGCCATCACCTTATCTGCACTTAGCCTACTGCCTATTGGCTTGTACCGTGATGCGCCTGCATTGCTCGAAACGCAATACTGGGGTAAAGCGCTGGCCATTGCAGTTCTTGCGACAGCCATTCCTTATGCGCTGGATTTAAAAGCACTGAAAGTCCTCAGCAAGTTGAGTTACGGTACACTGTCTAGCTTATCTCCAGCCTTAGCTGCCTTAACTGGCCTGTTGTTACTTGGAGAAAAAATTGGAACATTGCAGTGGATCGCACTATTTTGCGTGATGATTGCTTCAGTCGGTGTAACCTTGCGCTCACAGCAAAAAGTGAACCCGTCGAGTTAAGCATTCTCCATCGCAACAGTTTTCACTGATTCAAAAAAAGAGCGCATGCGCTCTTTTAATGTGTAGTCTTTTCAATCTTTATCCTGTCAGGCTGTCTTTATCTGCTTTTTTATATTTTTGATACTCAGCTAAATACTGCGTTGCCAAAGTCTCTTTTTGCTTGGCATCTAATATTTTACCCGCCTGTTGAAAGAAGCCATGCTCCTCTTCTTGCAAATGATGATGAACGGTTTCTGCCAGCTTTTTGGCAATCGTCAACCAGCCCGGATTGCTAAATTCAGTATCGGTCAACTGTTCGAGGAGTTCATCCATTTTATGATGTTCAGCCAGCGCATGGCGGCTAATGTTTAGCCCTGAATCCGTCATCATCAGTGGAATATATAAATAGCGATCTTCCCCTACTGCATGGGCAAATAATTCATTTTTTAAACGATCAAACAGTTCACGGCGTTCGGGTGTATCGCCTGACGTATGGAGTAACTGCTCTGCAAGTTCGCGTTGTTTTTCATGACTTTGGCGTAAAGCTTCAAATATATTCATTTTGCTAATGACCTCTGATGCTGGGCTATATGTTCAATCCAAATATATAAATGCAATTGTAGTGGGCATAAAAAAAAGCCAGCCCAATCAATTTCAGGCTAGCCTTTTTTCATACGCTAAATCAGTGCGCTTTTGTAAGCATTTTGTTTAGGCTTCACCCATGATCATTTGATAGCCCAAACGTACAATTAAAATACTCACCAATACCAAGAACAATATTCGAATAAACCCACTGCCATATTTCAGCGCAGCTTTTACCCCAACAATCGAACCCAAAATATTGGCCACCGCCATCATGCCACCAATAGCAAATAACACATGCCCAGTGGGTGCAAAAAAGCTGAGCGCGGCTAAATTGGTGGTTAAATTGGCAATTTTAGACAGCGCCGATGCATGCAAAAAGTCAGCTTTTAAATAACGAATAAAAAAGAAAATAAAGAAGCTGCCCGTACCCGGCCCAAAAATCCCGTCATAAAAGCCAATGGCTAAGCTACCGACCGCAGCCAAAAGTAATATTTTGGGTGTCAATTCTTGGCGAACATGTACTTGGCCAAATTGCTTTTTACAAAATGTATAAATCGCAATAATGATCAGCATGAAAAGTACAAACGGACGCAAGACTTCTTTAGGCACCATCGATACACAGGCCGCACCTGCAAACGATGCGACAAAAGCACAACTGGCGATCACCGCAAGTAATTTCCAACGTAGCTTCACTTGGCGTAAAAACGTCACTGATGCCGAAGCTGTACCAAAAATAGATGAAAGCTTATTGGTACCAAAAACTGTCGCGGGGGACAGTTGTGGCATCGCATTCATAATGGCTGGAATTTGAATTAAGCCACCCCCACCGACTGCCGCATCGATTGCGCCTGCAAAGAACGCAAAAAACAGCAATGTTAGGATGATTTCAATGTCCACAAGATTGACCTTTTATTAAAACAAATGGGAGAACTACAAATTTAAAACGCGTTTGGGAACCAAACGTTTTTGCGCGGTGATTTCAGCCAAGCCTAAACATTTTTCACCATCAAAGACCAAAGCTTCTGCCACAGCCTCATGCTCAATATTACTTTCCATACCGCGACTGAAATATTCTGCACGGCCTTCTGGTACTTGGACTTGAACTAAGTGTGATACAGGTGCATGTGCAGGCAATAACAAGGCCTCACGCTCTTCCTCAGTCAAACTTTCCAAATACTCAATGGTATAGCTTGGAATCAGCTCGAACGGACCAGTTTTAATCCGATGTAAATAGGTTAAATGCCCGTATGTGCCTAAGGCTTTTGCAATATCTTCACCCAAGACACGAATATAGGTTCCTTTTGAGCATGTCACATCTAAAGTAATACTATTCTCTGTATATGACAGTAATTCGATCGCTTCAATATGTATTGGACGTGCTTCACGCTCAATCTCAATTCCTTGACGTGCCAATTCATACAAAGGACGGCCTTCCTTTTTTAAAGCCGAATACATCGGTGGGACTTGTTTAATATCACCAGTAAACAAGGCCAAAGTAGCTAAGATTTTTTCTTCCGACAGCTCAGGTACAGCTTGTTCTAACAACACCTCGCCCTCAACATCACCTGTGGTGGTGCTATGACCTAAAAATACAGTGGTTTGATAGCGTTTTACTGAGTCTAATAAATAATGTGAAAACTTGGTGGCCTCTCCTAAACAAATCGGCAATAGACCTGAAGCTAAAGGATCAAGCGCACCTGTATGACCGCCTTTATGCGCACGGAACAACCAGCGAACACGTTGCAAAGCGCCATTCGAACTAATACCAAGTGGCTTATTTAGAAGGAATACGCCACTAATCGCACGGCGCTGAATTTTAGGAGAAGATGCTTTCATAATCACACTAAGCGAGGGAAATCCTGCGCAATGTTAACCCAATATTTACAACATTTCTGTGATTTTGTACGACTTTTATGGCATATTCTGAGCAACCAAAATGATTCTAAAACAAATACAATAGGAATAAGGTGCATTAGGATATGCAAAAAAATAAGTTATGGTTGATTGTCGTTGCTGTCATTATTGCCATCGTTGCTTTAATTTTCTGGCTTTCGCCGAACACTTCTACATCAGATGCAAGTCAACAAAATCAAGATGTCGCACTAAACCCAAATAGTGAAGCCAACACGGTATCGGCAAGCGATGCCAGTGCAGGCCCAGGCTTTATGAGTAAAAGCCAACAAGATACGCAAATTAACTGCCAGATGACCATGGACAGTTCTAACCGATTAATTGTGAATGAACAAACACGTAACTGTTTTGAATATTTTATTACCCAATACGGCGAAAAAAGTTTGGATCAAATCAAAAAAGATTTCCAAACTTATATGCAAAATACCCATAAAGAACCGGCCCTTTCACAAATTTTAGATTTGTGGAAACGCTATATGGACTACCGCGAAGCGCTTGGTCAGTTACAAGCACCTAATATTGATCCAAATGATCCGAAATACTACCGTGCTATTTTTAGCAGTACCCAAAACCTACGCAAGCAGCACTTTTCAGATTATGAAATTGAGGGTTTATTTGGTACTGAAAATACTTATCATCTGTACACCCTAAACCGCTTAGATGTCATTCATGATAAAAAACTGAGTGAAACTGAAAAAGCCAAAAAACTGAAAGATTTGTTTGATGAACTTCCTGAAGACTGGAAAGAGAACCTCGAGCAAATTAATAAGCTAGAAGACTTAAGAAAACTCACTGCGGACATTAAAGCACGTGGTGGTTCAGCCGAAGAGATTCGCAATATGCGTCTCAGCTTGGTCGGCCCAGAAGCGACTCAACGTTTAGAAACACTCGATACACAGCGCTCGGATTGGAAAAATAACGTCAATGAGTATCTAACAGCTCGTGACAGCATTATGAAAAGTGGCATGAGCGACAGTGCCAAGCAACAAGTCGTTCAACAATTACGTAGTCAACACTTCCAAAGCAAAGAAGACCAACTTCGTTTAAACACCTTCGAAACCCTACATGACCAAGGTGAAAAACTCCCATTTAGTGATTAAGCTTTTGCTTGTATCACCCATTAAAGCCCTGTGGTCTTCAACACAGGGCTTTTTTTAGTTTTAAAAACCATTTTAACGACAATAAAATTTACTTATTCTGCTTTAGCAATAAACCCCAAATACATTGATGAAATAACATTCACTGTAATGTTCATTTTCAGTATGTTTTTTAAGCAAAAATTATGACTATAAATGTCATTCACAGACATATCATGTCCCAAAATGACATGGTTTAAACAAGTCAGCATGGTAAAATAAATGGGCATTAACATGTGTTCAATCAGCACCCGTTTGGTTTTTCCTTAAGCATATTTGAATGATTCAAATTTGATGAAAACAGGCGTGCTGTGATTTATAAAAATAGCGATAACAACAACACAGACAAAGGAACGTGTATGCGATCTTTCAAAACAATGGCCAAGATGGCCTCTCTAGCAACATTAGCAACTTTCACAATGGGTATAACTGCAACTACACAAGCAGCGCCAAGTGTTTTACAAGTTAAAGAAACGGCAAAGTCTGACTATGCTAAAACCAAATACCCTATTCTTATGGTACATGGTTGGTTAGGTTGGTCACGTATTGGCAATGAAAGCTTTAACATAGACTATTGGTACCAAATCCTTCCAGATATGGCACGTAATGGTTCAACTGTATTTGCAGCACAATTATCACCAGCCAACACAACGGCATACCGTGGTGAACAACTAATTACTCAAGTTGAAGATGTAATGGCAATTACGGGTAAAAATAAAGTGAACTTGATTGGTCACTCGCACGGTGGTCCAACAGTACTTTATGTCTCTTCTACGCGCCCACAGTATATTGCCTCAATTACAGGTGTTGCAGGTACTTACCACGGTTCTAAAGTGGCGGATGACATTCAAAATAATAAGCTGAGCCGTACTGCATTCAATATTTTAGGTGACTATATTGTCGGCCCATTGATTGCACTGGCACAATTGAAGCCTGAGTTGGGCATTGATTTTGATGCATCAATGAAATCATTAACTCAAACTGAATCTGCAAATTTCAATGCGACAGTTGCAAAATCAGCGGTAAATGATGGTGTATTGTCTGCAACCGAAAACTGTAATAAATCTTTGAGTAATGTAGACCGTAAAGGCATTTACTACTACTCATGGACAGGCGTTGCACAAACCACCAACCTACTTGATTTAGACACCATTTTAATGCAATTAGGGCCATTGTCTTATGGCAATAAAGACAACGACGGTATGGTGTCACGTTGTAGCGCGTACATGGGTAAAGTCATTAACGACAGCTACAAACTGAACCACACCGACTTAGCAAATATGCTATTTGGTTTAACTGGTGTCTTTGCTCAAGACCCCGTTGCATTGTATCGTCAACATGCAAACCGCTTAAAACTTCAAGGTTTATAAGCATGACTATCAGGCCCCTGAAATAATTCAGGGGCTTTTTTTTGCCTTTTTTTTAACTGTTAAAATTTGTTACAACTCTCTCAAACGACCATCCAGCATTGTTTGCAAATCATTGTTACGACTGCTTTTATATTCATGACAAATTGAATTGTCAGATTTATAAAACTAAAAAACCATGCAGGATGATCACAATATGAAATTTAAAATTTTATCCGCGAGTCTCATTTCTTTACTTTGCATCAACAGTGCAATGGCGACTCAGGCCACTCAAGTGACTGAAAGTAAAGTCAGCTCTAGCTATGCCAAAACAAAATATCCTATTGTTTTTAACCACGGGATGGGCGGTTTTATTAGCATTGGTACTGACACTTTAGGAATGGATTATTTCTATCAAATTTTGCCTGATTTAGCGCGTAATGGTGCCAATGTCTGGGCAACACGTGTATCCCCTTTTAACTCGACGGAAGTTCGCGGTGAACAGCTCTTACAGCAAGTCCTTGAAATTCGTGCTTTAACTGGTGCATCAAAAGTCAATTTGCTCGGCCATTCACACGGTGGCCCAACAATTCGCTATGTCGCTGGGGTACGTCCTGACGTCGTGGCATCACTGACCAGTATTGCTGGCCCACATCAGGGCTCTCCAGTGGCGGACCTTATTTTAAAAGCAGAAGGTACTCCAATTGAAGGGCCATTGGTTGGCGCAGTGAATTTTGTTTCCAAAGCCATTACTTGGGCACAAGGTTTAGACCCAAATAGCTATCCACATGATGCTTTAGCTGGAGGAAGTAGTTTAACCTTAGCAGGCTCAGCCAAATTTAATGCCCAATTCCCGCTTGGCCTACCTAAAACTGCATGTGGTGATGGTAATAGTGTAGAAAAAGGCATCTACAACTATTCATTTACAGGTGTAGGTCAAGTCACCAATGTTTTAGATTTAGACTCAGCACTCAAAGTTACTGCATTGCTCATTGATGGCGGAAAAGACAATGATGGCTTAGTATCAAAATGCAGTGCGAAGTTTGGTAAAACCATTCGTGATAATTACAATTGGAACCATCTAGATGAAGTTAACCAAGTACTCGGCTTAAAAGCTTTATTCGCACCAGATCCTGTTGATGTTTATCGCCAACATGCCAACCGCTTAAAACTTCAAGGTTTATAAAGACTTATATTTTAAGCAATCCGCAAGCCCAACCCCCATGTTGGGCTTCTTTATTTTATTTACATTTCACTTTTGCATTCTGTCGACTAGATCACATTATTAATTGTTTTTCAGCCTATACTGTTTTTGACATGATGTATTGTCAACACGCCATAAGCACCATGCTTACTGAGTGTGTAACAACATCCTCTGTCAGATCAAAACAAAAATAAAGGATGTGACATGAACCAGAAAATCAAAGGAAGTCTGCTATGCCTTACTTTATGCACTAGTATTGCATATAGCCCAACCTATGCAGCTTCAGCTACGCAACAAACCAGCGCTAAAACCCAGATCAGTAACTATGCTCAAACCAAATATCCAATGGTCTTTGCACATGGTTTATTTGGTTTCGGTAGTGTTATTGGCGTCGACTATTTCTATCAAATTTTACCCGACCTTGCGCGTAATGGTGGCAATGTCTGGTCTGCATCTGTTTCACCCATGAATTCAAGCGAGATCCGTGGGGAACAATTACTCCAGCAGGTTGATGAAATTATTGCTCTAACAGGCCAGCCCAAAGTGAACTTAATTGGTCACTCACATGGAGGGCAATCCATACGCTATGTTGCAGGCGTTGCACCCAATAAAGTTGCCTCACTGACTACCATTGCCTCCCCCAATCAAGGCGCCAAAATTGCAGATCTGGTGTTAAATATTGAAAACACGCCATTAGAATATCCAGTCCGTGCCGTGTTCGATAGTTTAGTCTCGCCTGTGATTACATTTGCACAAGGTCTTAACCCAACTGAATTCCCCCATGACTCAAAAGCCGCCCTCAAAAGCTTAAGTATTGCTGGCTCAGCCGCCTTTAATCAACGCTTCCCTGCTGGTGTTCCTACAGCATATTGTGCTGAAGGCGCATACAGCACAGCTGGCATTTATAATTACTCCTTTATGGGAAATAACGCACTCAATACCGTATTAGACCCATCCGATTATATTGCCGCGGCAGCTTCACTGTTAATTAATAACGGTGGCGACAATGATGGTGTCGTAGCACGCTGTGATGCACGCTTTGGTAAAGTGATCCGAGATACCTATAAATGGAATCATTTTGACGAAATCAACCACGTGTTGGGCTTAAAGAGTATTTTCGCACCGAGCGCAGTCGATATTTACCGTCAACATGCCAATCGCTTAAAACTGCAAGGTTTATAACAAGAATGGGGGCAATGTCGTGGCTAACATATTTAAACAAATAGCTCAGCCACACATATAATTTTTGCACCCCTATCCATGCAGCAAAAATTCAGCCCTGCCTACTACCCAACTGAACGCATCATTGAAAACAAAAACAGTTTAAAAAGGAATCCGTCTATGAATGGAAAAATAGTCTGTACCCTTGTCTTGAGTTGCTTAAGTTTAAATGCTGCACATGCAGCTGCAGGCATACAACAAGCTCCGCCCACAACAAAAATTGATCATTATGCAGAAACCAAATATCCGATTTTGCTGGTACATGGTATGTTCGGCTTTAACCGCTTAGGCGGTGCAACTTTTGGGCTCGATTATTGGTATCAAGTCTTACCAGACCTCGCACGTCACAATGCCACAATTTATGCCTCTCAAATATCACCACTCGAGTCGATCGAAGTTCGTGGTGAACAACTCTTAGACCAAGTGGAAGAGGTTATTGCCATTACAGGAAAACCTAAAGTGAACTTAATCGGTCATAGTCATGGTGGCCCAACTGCACGTTATATTGCAGGTGTACGACCTGATTTAGTGGCTTCCGTGACCTCCATTGCAGGAACTAATAATGGCTCTCCTGTAGCAGATTTAGTGCAAAGTGTCCCTATTCTAAATGGGACTTTAGGCATTGTAATGGATGCACTCATGACACCTGTCATTAATTGGGCACAGCAGTCAAACTTACCTTCTAATTTTAAAGCTTCAATTTATAGTATGGCTAAACAAGGTGTCGCTGAATTTAATGCCAAGTTCCCACTGGGCATGCCAACGACGGCCTGCAGTGATGGAGCTAGCCTCGCCAACGGTATTCGCTTTTATTCTTGGACGGGCGTTTCGAATACCACCAATTTACTTGACCCAGACACAATTTTTACAGCCTTGGGTCCAATTGCCTTTAGTGGCCAACCCAATGATGGCTTAGTCAGTCGTTGTAGTAGTAAATTAGGCCTGACCGTTCGTGATGACTATAAATGGAACCATTTCGATGAAGTCAATCAAGTGCTCGGCTTAAAAGGGTTATTTGCACCAGACCCCGTTGCGGTATTTAGACAACACGCGAATCGCTTAAAATTACAAGGCTTATAAAATATTGAAATAAAAAATGCGCCAGATGGCGCATTTTTTTCACTCGTATAAAACTTAAAATTAAGCTTTAACTTTACGAGCTGGTAATTTTTCGCGAATACGCGCAGCTTTACCAGACAATTCACGTAGGTAGTAAAGTTTAGCACGACGAACATCACCACGACGTTTCACTTCGATACCAGCAACGATTGGAGAGTGAGTTTGGAAAACACGCTCAACACCAACACCGCTAGAAATTTTACGTACTGTGAACGCAGAGTTCAAACCACGGTTTTTCTTAGCAATTACAACACCTTCAAATGCCTGAAGACGTTCACGCTCACCTTCTTTTACTTTTACTTGAACAACTACAGTGTCACCTGGAGCAAAAGCTGGAATATCTTGTTTAAGTTGTGCGTTTTCAATTGCTTGAATTAAAGGATGCTTACCGCTCATGGGGTATCTCCAATTTGTGTGGGCCAGAAGAGGTCTGAGATCCACTGGGGCTAGAGGCTAAAGCGCATAGACCCGATTGACTTTCCCTTTATACTTGACCGCTTCAAAATATAAAGAGCCTAATAATAAGATTTAAAAAATTTTAAATCTTGGAATCTTTCAGCCATTTTTTTTGCTGCTTACTCAACTCTACTTTTTCAACCAATTCTGGTCGACGTTCAAGTGTCCGTTGATAACGCTGCAAAAAGCGCCATTTTTCAATATTTGCATGATGCCCAGATTTTAAAACTTCAGGCACATCCAAACCTTCAAAATGATCTGGCTTGGTATATTGTGGGCAATCTAAAAGACCATCCACAAAAGAGTCTTGTACGTGTGATTGCTCATCAGACATTGCACCCGGAAGTCTCCGAATAATACTGTCCAATAAAACCATCGCAGGGAGTTCACCGCCAGATAAAACGTAATCCCCTATGGACCATTCCTGATCAACATATTTTTGGATCAAACGCTCATCGACCCCTTCATAACGACCGCAGAGCACAATCAGCCCGTCATATTCGACAAAGTCTTGTACTGCTGGTTCATTTAAGGTTTGCCCTTGTGGTGACATATACACTACAGGAACACGAACTGCACCCGCTTGCGTTGCAAGCTCTTTAGCACGGTGGATTGCTTTTGCCAAAGGCTCAGCCATCATCACCATACCTGGGCCACCACCAAATGGACGTTCATCCACTCGTTTGTAATTGCCCTCAGCAAATTCACGAGGATTAATACAATGGACTTGTACTATCTCTTTCTTTGCTGCGCGCCCGCTAATACCGTAGGCTGTAATCGCTTCAAACATTTCAGGAAAAAGCGTTATGACTGCAAAAAACATCGCAGACTCCTCTATTTTCCTGCTGCGTCAATCCTTTAAGGATTAATAATCTACGCCCCAATTCACGTAGATACGACCAGCTTCGAGATCAACTCGCTGTACCACATCTTTATGCCATGGAATCATACGCTCTTCGCTATCGATACTGTCAGCAGTAGCGCGAACTACCATCACGTCGTTAGCACCTGTTTCAAACAATTCGTGGATTTGACCAAGATTCACTTCTTGCTCTTCTTCATTTAGACCTAACACTGTTAAGCCTTTTAAATCAGACCAATAATACTCGTCCACGCCTGCTTGAGGCAGTTGCGATTTAGAAATCCAAACATTTGCGCCGACCAAGTTGTCTGCTGCAGTGCGGTCCAAGACCCCTTTCAGCGCAACAACTAAGCCTTTGCCATGTGGTTTCCAGCGTTTTACATCTGCTGTTTGCCAACCCGCTTTGGTTTCAATGTACCAAGGCAGGTAGTCAAAGATGTTGCTCATAGGTTCTGTATTGGAATAGACCCAGAGCCACCCATTTAATCCATAAGCTGAACGTAGCTGTCCAATCTGAATACGATCTTCTGGAACATTCTGTGTTGGTGTCATGGGCAAGCTACTACCGTATTAAACAGCAGCTGCAGCTTTTTTAGCTTGAGCAGCTAAAGAAGCAACACGGTCAGACGGTTGAGCGCCTTGAGATACCCAATGAGCAAAACGGTCAGCATCTAAACGAAGTTTTTCTGCTTTACCTTGAGCTGTAGGGTTGAAGAAACCGATACGTTCGATGAAACGACCGTCACGTGCATTACGGCTATCAGTCACAATGATTTGATAGAACGGACGTTTTTTAGCACCACCGCGTGCAAGACGAATAACTACCATGATACAACCTTATAGTTTTTACGGATTATCCCTGTACCGACCATCGATACACTTCAAACCCCTTTCATAGAGGGCGATATTTTACGCTAAAATCATATAAAGGGAAAGGTTAATATTCCCTTATCCACAGTTTTGAATTTGGTTCAATTGTTATGGTGATTGTTTCGTCCAACTCGTTGAGGAGTTAGGATCACACCACATTACATCAGAACTGCTCCAACACCGCATATCAGCTTGGTTTAAACCTAAATAACCATTTCCCAATTGACCACCTACAGGTCGAGCAGACAATCTCCATGTATTGGCTGTCACTGCATTTAAAGTGATGATATAAGTTGCTTGTTGATTTGGTGCAAAGCTGTATTCACCACTTGCATTTACGGTATACCCCAGATTGGCAAGGGTTACCGCCGTACCATTCGGTGTAAAAGAGTAATTTGCCATTTTAAATCGTTGCAATTGCCCCGCAATATTAACCAATTCAGTTTGGACTTCAACACGCTTCGTTTTTTGCCCTGCATTTTTATATGACGGATAAGCAATGGCCGCAATAATCCCTAAAATTGCAATCACAACGATTAATTCAACAAGTGTTAAACCTTTCTGCTTCAAGGCAACTTCCATGTCTCTTCCCCCGTACCACACGCAGTGAATGTTACATTCGCATACGTTTTATTTTTACAACTTGCACCACTACTATTGATTAAATAACTATATAGCTTACCGTCTGTAGCCAATGCTCGAATAACCCAATTCCGCCCTAGTGGTGGAGTGGTTGCATTCAATTTTTTCGTTGGATCATCACCATCCATTACTTCTATTTTGTATTTAGCCGTAGTTGCTGTTGCACCATAAGGCAAATACAACGGATCAGGAGAGAGTACATAGCCTAAATAATTAAACTGCCTTGATTTTTGATGCTCTAAATCTTTGACAATTTTTTGAATTTCCTGCTGCACATTACTTTCTTGCGACTTGCGCACAAAAACTTGATAACTTGGCAATGCAATTGCAGCGACGATTCCAACAATCATCACTACAATCATCATTTCCAGAAGTGTAAAACCTTTCCAATGTCTCATCATTTACACTTCATCCTAGTTCTTTTCATACCAACTTTGTGGGATTAGCTGATTACTTGCTCTGTAGATTGTACCTGTAATTTTATTACTTGATGGTAAAACGCCTAAAGATGCGATAACGCGGCGAGATGTTGGATCAGAACCTGGTCCCATTGTAATACCTAATAGTCCTTTACCTAATTCCAAGGTATTACCAGTCACATTATCTGTATTTTGACATTGACCATACGGCATACAGAAACGGTGCGCACGACTCGTACCATAAATACCAGCCCCACAACTTGCCGTTGAATCAGTGCCCTCTGCATTAAATGTACTTACATATAAATCATTATCAATTGCAATTAAATCACCTTGAACTTTTTCAATTGCTTTACGCCCTGTACTTGAGGTAAACGCGTAATACCAGCCTTTGTAGTTCGAAGTCTCTTTATTAGCAGCCAAATTTGCAGGGGCAGTCTGTCCTGATGTAATTGCATTTAATTCACGATTACTATCGGTAATCGCAAAAAGATTAGTTCGCGTAGGACTTGTTCCCAGTGTTGCTGTAGCAGGGGTCTTTGTCGTAACTACAGTGTCATAAATATTATATATAGCATCATCTGTTAAAGTCGTATTTAATGCTGTTGTTTCACCGTTTACAATATAAGTACCGTTCACTTGCTTACCTAATAGTGGCGTACTTCTATTCCCTGAACCAATACTGATTACAGCAAATAGACCGCCAGTTCCTTGATACACTGTAAATGCAGGCATTTCATAGAAGCGTGGGCTTACACCACCATCTACATGACCATTATAGATTCGTGTGATTTGAGATGCATAATTAGCTACAGTATCTGTAGCACCATGTGTGCTCTTTAAATCTACACGGAAAACCTGACCACCTAAATCGCCAAAATAAAGATGATCTACATCGCCATCACCATCGCGGTCAACCCCTTTAATTTGACTTACGACACTGTATTTTAGGTAATCACCATCTCCAATGAGTGTTGTTCCTGCTGTTGCAGGTGTTTTTACAGCATCATAAGTCGACCATAAAAACTCACCTGTGTTGGCATCAAACATATAAACGCCAGCACCCATGCCGTTTGTCTGATTATAGTTAAAGGTTTCATAACCAGGATCATATCCACCACCAACAAACATCACTAAACGGCGTTTGCCTTTCCATTGCACATTAGCAATGGTCGGTTTTGACCAGCTTTGCCCCATTTTTGCTAAGTTTGCATAACGTGACGTTTCAGCTGTACTTGATGGAGTTGCAAAACCATCCACACTACTATTCACTGGGTTAATGCGGAACTTAACAGTAGGTGAGTCCATATTGGTCAAATCTAACGCATAATAACTCCGCCCCCCCATCCGCAGTCCGCCATACACCCATTGTTTACCAAACTTTGTAGCAGAGTCGTAAACCTTAAACGTTTCATCTGCCGTGTTATATACATATTCAGTATGAGCTGTCCAAGCACCATCAACACCATAGTACAAATGATTCATACCATTTGAACTAGTATTAGTTGCATCTACCGTTTGCGGTGGATCTAAAAATGCTTTTCCTTGGGTTGCCAGCATTTCTTGCGGCACAAATGCAAAGACTTCTTGCCCTGCAGTGTTTCCAACAGTCGTTATCTCATCTGACTTCCCAGCTTTTACAACATGCAACACGCCCTGCGTTGTACCAAATAAGATATAGTCATCCCTATTGGTTGTATCCATATATGCATCTCGTGCGGCCACAGCAGCAGTTGTTGCTGTTGCTGCTTGAGCCGCTTGGGCTGCCACATAAGAAACTTTACCTGCTTGAGTAAGTAATACAGGCGTTGAATGCATTACAGCGCCAATTTGACGTAGTTCACTGGTTGTTTGAGGCAGTTGACTTAGATCAAAGTTAGAAGTTAACCCTTGTACTTGAGCAGCCGTAATGTCATAACCAAGCAAACCTAAGTAATAGCCACGGTTAGTTGGATCGGCTTTAATATAGTCTTCATTAACAGCAGTTAATGTTGTGCCATTACTGGTAAATACTTTACGGTTTAAGCTTGAACCCGTTTTTTGAAGATTTAAACGACTTAGCAGGCCACCTAATGCTTTTAAGCTTTGCTGATTAGCCGTCAACGTCGTATTTGTAGCATAATTTGGCGTCCATAAATCTTCATTAGCCGTATTTAAAACACTAGCACTGCTAAATAAAGCGGTATTATTTTTATCTTTTAAGATACCACCAGAAACATTATATTTTTTTAGATTACCCGTCCAAGCACGAAAGTCTTCAGAAGGTTTTGGTTGAAATTGTGGGAAATATGCATAAGGCTGAATAACTGAGGTATTCAAAACATCTTGCGGAATAGCAGATGTACCTGTAGTAATCGCTGGGATTGGAATTTTAATAGAATTTACAAAGTTGGTCACACTATTAACAATATCATTGGTATTAGATGCACTATACCAACCGCCTTTACCAGCAACAGCAGCTTTTGCTGCAGCAAGTGTATTTCCTGAGAAAGATTGACTTAATGTATCATCAGTATAAGTTGTCGTTGGATTATAAATTACACTCTGACCATTTGAATTTGAAAAGTTAAAAGCTGTACCAAAACCTACAACTGCTGTTTTAATCTCTACATTGCTATTATTTTTTTTCTGTTGAGAGTTTGCAGCCATAGATTGCACACATGACCACGAATCTGAATCTCCGCCCGTACACTGCGTATCAGTTAAAGCAAACGTATTACGCACTTTCGCATTGTATGTTGTTTTAGCTGATGATGGGTTATCTCCGGACGGATCACCATCCGTTAGATAATACACACCGTACCCAGCACAAGCAGTTTCAGTATTAGGGCTTGAAATATGATCAAATAGTCCAGATATACCTGTAGCATACGCACGCGAAATAGGCGTACCACCTGTAGCACTCCAAGTTTTTATTTCATTCAATAATGCCCCTCTATTTTCAGAATTCAACACCAGTGGGTTTGACTTAATTTCAGGAGTAGAATTTCGAAATGTTGTAAGACCAATTGATGATGTTGGCGGTAAAGGAGTATTTTCTGTAGCAAGTTTCCCACCATCGACAGAAGAATTTCCAGCAATTAAATCAAATAAGCTCCGCTTTAACATTGTTACACGGTCAGGGCAACTATAGGCTTGCTGAAGCTGTGAAACCCAAACTTTCTTCAACTCCCATCCAACCCATTTCCACTCCCAACCTCCGAAATCACGACTCTCTTTCAAACAGTTCTTCGCTTCAACTTGTGAAGTAATTTGAGCTCGCCTAGTAGTACTTAATCCATCAAACGTGCTCTCATTGATATAACAATATGAACCATTAAAGTCATAATTCACTCCCCCTAAAACACTACGAACAACTAAGCTCTCACTGGTACAACTTGTATTTGTTCCAAAAAAATCTCGTTGCACCGACTTATCTATTGACTGTGACATAGATCCAGATAAATCCAGCACAAACATTAATGTCGCACCACCATTTGTCGGCGCTTTATAAATCTCAATATCACTGGCATAAGTCGTTGCTGTTTGACACAACATTGCAGTTGAGAGAGCAGTTAAACCTGTTACTAAACCTTGTTTATATTTTTTGGTTTTCATTTTCATGTCCTCATTATTTGCTTAATGTCTGCGTCAAAGCATAATTGGCAACTTGTGTATGGGTAGGTACACCTAAATTTGATAAGCAACTTGAAACTGTGACTTTTGACAATTGTAAGTTTGCTTTTGTAGCCTCATTAGTGGCTTTATCTGCTGCTGATGTTGCTGGGTCATTAATCTTGCCATTAGCAGTCGCAATATCAACATCCAATTCAGCTTGCTTAGTACTTGGGATGCTATTAAAACGTGAATTAAAACATGCATTAATTTTGCTATTTAAGTCGGTAGCACTTAATGTTGAGGCACTTAAGTTTGGAAAAATCGACGTTGCATAAATTGTATACATCTGAGCAGGATCTTTTTTTGAAGACTCAGGATCAGTTCCCTTTTGCATATATTGGAAATCTACTGCATCCTTTGTATCCATGGCTTTTACAGCAATCTGCGTAATTACAGCACTACGACCCGAGGTAAAAAAACCGCTTTCAACCTTACAAAAACCACCACTACTCAAACCATCATTTTTAATAGATGTGCCATTCCAACTAATTAGACTTGAATTTGTAAGACTAAAAAAATTGGTATTACCAGATTTAAAACAAAATACTAATTCTTTACCAACATTATCTTCACCCTTGATATAACCAAACATTCCGTTTAAGGCCATATTTCTCATTAACTGGTCAGGATCTTCAATTTTAAATAATGCAGCATCTGAGTTTTGCAAAAGCAACTGTTGCGCTTGGCTCAATGTTGAAACCTTTAGTGATAAAACACTAGAGCGAATAGCCAAACTTCCAATGACAGTAATTGCAACAAGTAAAACCAAGACGATAATAAGCGTCGCACCCCGTTGATTTCTTATCATGAGCGACTCCCTAAAGCATTTCTTAACGCAACAGTTTGCATAATCGGTGTTCTAACATAACGATTCGGAAAGGTTGTTTTTTGAGTTATAGTCTGCCCAAACATTGAAAACTCTTGCGAAGTTGATACTGCTCGCTCAACGCTTGTATCTTGTGCTCTTGCAATCACACCTAACTGTACGGCAAGAATACGAGGTTTAGTTGTCGTAAGTGCATTATAATCAAGCACCGTCATATACTTCTTTCCACTTGTATCCTGTACTAGGAAGCGGACACGAAATAAATCAACACGCTTCATAATAATTTCACCACTACCATACAAACCCGCTGTATTTGAAGACTCTAACGCTGTTGCTACAGTTAGTCCTGATGAGTACCGACTTGATGCACAAGCCAATGCTGACTTTTCAGCATCTGTACCACTACCATTCGTATCAGTGCGTACAAAATAACGTTCTAAAATATAAATATTGGTACTATCAATTACTTTCCCTTCGCAATCATAACCACCTATTTCAGTAGGTCGATATTGAATGACCAATTGATCATTCACTACATCTTCAAAACTTGCAGGAGTTGTCGTAGCATTTTTTATACGCATATTACTGGTGTTAGTACTAATATTTGCCGTTACAAATTTGCTATTAAAATTAGTATTCAAGACTAATTTATTACTAACATTCGCTGAACTAAAAACAATACCAGAGAAGTTAGAAGTATTACTCAAGCTGGCTGAAGGGCTATTTAAATTAGCTTTGCGAATATTTTTTGCAATGTAGTTCAAGCCAAAGTTCTGGTCATCTTGTAAATCTGTCGTATTTTTTTGCATCGCAACGTTACGTTGACCACTTAGAAATAGTAAAAGTGCAGCAGCAACGATAATCAGCCCAAGAACAATCGAAATCATTAACTCAACGAGTGTGAAACCGGTTTGCTTTTTCATTTAGTAAACCTCCATCATTACACACGTTGAATTTGCTCTATATGCATTTCCATTCACACAGGAATTCGCATTAGAACTACTATTTGTAGGCAAAGTACTTCCCCAAGCAACAAATAAACATTGTCGCCCTGTTGTATTAGGACAAGCAGACATCCCCAACGTCATGCCATACTGCGTCGCATATGTTGATATTTCAGCCACATCAAAATCAGCAAGTTGAGCTTCATTGCAAGCTGAAGATGCACAGTCTGGAGTCGTACTAGCACGCGATTGCGTACCTGCGAGTTCTGTTAAATAAGTGTTTGTTGTACCATCCCAAGCAGTACGATTCACTCTCACGCGCTCAGCAAGATCTCGTGCAATATTAATTGCCTGAATACGCTGAGTACCTTCTACCGTTGCTTCCATTGCCCGGACCTGCAACATCACATAACCCAATACACCAATAGCTAAAATAATGAGCGCCACCAAAACTTCAACCATACCAACACCCTTTTGTGATGATCTTGCGCTCATGGACAACTCCCATCTTCAATTTTTTCAATTTGACCAAATTTAGTTAAGGTTATTTTTTTAGAACTTGTCGGATTAGTCGTTGAAGCACCTGAAGTTTTACATAATTCAACAACTGAAAATGTACTCACAAGTACGCCATTTCCATCAAATTTAAGCTCATCATTCGCTGGAGTCTTTAAAGCAACCTTACCTTCTTGCATCCAATTTAAAGTCGTCGGTGCATTATTGGCAGAAGACGCTAACTTTAAAGTAATTTGTCTTTTCTCCAAAATTGCTTTAGTTCTTGCTGCTTTAATCTCTTGAGTCAATGTATTTGTACTTTTCTTTAAATTTTGATTTAAGCTTATGGAGTTAAAAGAAGGTACTGCCATAGTTGCAATTATTGCTAATATTGCAATCGTGACCATTAGTTCTATAAGAGTAAATCCCTTACTTTTATACATGCACACTCCAAAGACTCAAAAACCAAATACCCTATTACAAATCATAGCGTGTTCACGTACAAACCAATTACAAATAGGGATAAAAGGTATAAAAAAACAGATAATTGCTAAAAAGCAATTATCTGTCAAATGTTTAAAAATATCAGAATGTTAAATAATTAACACTTTAAGCTTGTGTTACAGGAATACGTAACTCTTTCGGCAAACTAAAGGTAATGTTTTCTTCCCGACCAGCCAATTCCTGCGGCGCTTTTGCCCCCCAATCTTGTAACCGCTGAATCACTTGCTTAATTAAAATTTCAGGTGCAGATGCACCTGCTGTCACCCCAATTTTTGAGTTTTCTTCAAACCATTCTTTTTGCAATTGCTCAGCATTATCGACCAAATAAGCATGCTTACCCATACGTTCAGCTAGTTCACGCAAGCGATTCGAATTTGACGAATTTGGTGAACCTACCACCAATACCACATCACATTGTGTCGCTAAATCACGAACTGCATCTTGACGGTTCTGAGTTGCATAGCAAATATCATCTTTACGTGGACCCTGAATTTTTGGGAATTTTTCACGTAAAGCATCAATCACTTTTGCAGTATCATCAATTGATAAAGTCGTTTGCGTTACAAAAGCCACATGTGATGGATCTTTAATTTCTAAAGCACCAACATCATCTTCATCTTCCACCAAATAAATAGAACCACCTTGTTTGGTGTCATATTGTCCCATAGTCCCTTCAACTTCTGGATGCCCTTCATGACCAATTAAAATGGCTTCGACACCCTCTCGAGCATACTTGGTGACTTCAATATGCACCTTAGTCACTAAAGGACACGTTGCATCAAAGACTTTTAAACCACGGCGCTCAGCTTCCTGTTGCACCGCTTTTGAGACACCATGTGCACTAAAAATCACAATATTATCATCAGGAACTTCATCCAGCTCATCAACAAAAATGGCGCCACGCTGACGAAGATCATCCACCACAAATTTGTTATGTACCACTTCATGGCGCACATAAATGGGCGGGTTAAAGCATTCTAAAGCCCGATTGACAATCGCAATGGCACGGTCAACACCAGCACAAAAACCGCGTGGATTGGCTAAAACAATTTCCATAGAATCCTCAATGCCCATTCAATAATTTGGATATTCAACTGAAATAAATGTAAACAATAGATGTCTAACTCTTTAGTTTAAAGCGTGTCTGCTCTAAAATAGAGAAGATATTTTATCATATCAGGAAAAATATCATGTCGGGTCTCTTGTTTGTCGTTTCTGCAGCGTCAGGAACAGGCAAAACATCCCTCGTTAAAGCCCTACTCGAACGTGTAAACAACTTACATGTTTCTGTGTCTCATACCACTCGTGGCCAACGCCCTGGTGAACTCGATGGTGTTCACTATCATTTCTCAAACAAAGATGATTTCTTGGCTTTAGTTGCGAAAGGTGGCTTTATTGAATATGCAGAAGTATTCGGCAACTATTACGGGACTGCACAACAAACTGTAAAAGAACAACTTGAGAAAGGTCATGACGTCTTGCTCGAAATTGACTGGCAAGGTGCAGAGCAAGTTCGTAAGCTTTTTCCTGAATCAAAACAAATTTTCATTTTACCACCAAGCCAGTTTGACTTACGTCAACGCTTATCTAACCGCGGTACAGATTCTGTAGAAGTCATTGAGCATCGCTTAAGTTGCGCAGTCGAAGACATGCAACAATATACAAACTTTGACTATGTCATTATTAATGATGACTTTAACAAAGCCCTGCATGATCTAGAAGCTGTCATTATTGCGAACCGTTTGGTGCTGAATCAACAAGCCAATCGACACCAAGAGTTGATTCAAAAGCTAATTACTCCGACTTCGTTGTGATTAAAACTTGAGTCTATAGCCAAAGACTCTTATACTGCACAGTCTGTTAAAATTTATTATTCAAACGAGATTTCTTATGGCACGCGTAACCGTTGAAGATTGTTTAGACCATGTAGACAACCGCTTTGAGCTTGTACTAGTGGCAAGCAAACGCGCGCGTCAATTAGCACGTCAAGGCATTGAACCAACTGTTGAATGGGACAATGATAAGCCGACTGTTGTTGCACTTCGTGAAATTGCTGAAGGCCATGTATCTAAAGAGATTCTAAAGCAACGCGATCAAGACTACCAAACTTCAAGCCTTGATCTTGCACTTTCAGCAAACAATCTTAACTTGGATGGTTTTTCTTTCCAATAATTATAGATTGATGTAAAAAAGCCTAGTTTTTAACTAGGCTTTTTTATGTTCATGCTTTTATATTTGACCAATAACAGTTATAAATAAACAGATAGAAATGCTATGCAGATGTTAGTTTTTTCATTTTTTTGAATGAATAAATTGACAAGTCATGCAATATGCATTTCATTAGAGGATTAACCGTTTCATTTGTAAAATTTAGTAGTAAAAGGTGTTTTATGCCAGGCCCAGAGGTCAGTCAAGCCAAGCAACAGCTGAAAATCATTATCGACGCTTATCTACCAGAAAGTGATGTCGAACGTGTGCTTGAAGCTTGCGACTATGCCGACATCGCGCATGATGGCATTACACGTAAAAGCGGTGAACCCTATATTCTGCATCCTATCGCGGTCAGTTGTATTTTGGCCCACATGCGCATGGACTCAGAAACACTGATGGCTGCGCTTTTGCATGACGTTATTGAAGACACAGATTTTAGCAAAGAAGATATTAGCGAAAAATTTAGCAAAACCGTTGCAGAGCTGGTGGATGGCGTAACCAAGCTGAGCCAATCCAGTGATAAAGAATACAATAAAGCCGCGTCCTTCCGTAAAATTCTGCAAGCCACCCTACAAGATCCACGTGTCATTATTATTAAATTAGCCGACCGCTATCATAATATGACTACACTTGGCGCATTACGTCCCGATAAGCGCGCCCGTATTGCCAACGAAACTTTTGAAATTTTTGTACCCATGGCCCGCCTTGTTGGTATGAATGAAATGGCGGACAATCTTGAGCATCTGTGTTATCAAAATCTAGACCTCGATATGTATAACAATGTCCAAGTCGCTCTAGCACAGACCAAACCGAAACGTTGTGAATACCAAACCAAATGGGAAAACAACCTCAACACCCTGCTTCAAGAACACCACATCGCCGGCCGAATTAAAAAGAAAAATAACAATATTGAGCTCTTACGCCACTTCGTTAAAAATGACATCGATTTGCAAGAGCTGACTCATAGCCATGCATTTGAAATTATTCTACAAAGTATTGCAGACTGCGACCGTATTGCAGAAATCCTTCGAGATAGTTTTCAAGTACTTCATTATGCCGATCATATTCGTCGCCCACTCCCTGGTGGCAATCAATCCTTAATGATGCGCTTGAAAGGTGAAAAAACGACGCTATCGCTTACCATTCAGACTGAGTTAATGCGCAAGGCTGCCCGTTTTGGTGTGGTTTTAGGTGAAAATGCACCTCAAGCTTGTCGTTCAGCCATTCAAGCCTCTATGCAAAACCTCAACGTATTAGTTGATGGGGAATGTGCTAAAACAACTTTTAGTGAATTATTAGATTATCTTCATCAAGAAAAAATCTGGGTCTATACCCCACAAGGTCATTTACACGAATTACCTCAAGGGGCAACTGCAGTTGATTTCGCGTACTCAGCCAGCCTATTTTTAGGTAACCATGCTGTAGGTGCAAAAATTAATGGTGAAACAAAGCCATTATCAACACCACTCATGAGTGGTCAAGTCATTGAAATCATCACAGATGTACTCGCTACGCCTAACCCCGATTGGCTAAGTTTTATTAATACGCAAAAAGCACGTCGTGCACTACAAAATATTTTGCGTGATCAAGATTTAGATGAACAACGTCTGGTTGGGCAACAAGCCCTCAACCGAGCGCTCAAATTATTTAATCGCTCTGTGAACGATCTCACTACAGAAGATTGGCAAGATATTTTAAATTGGCGTCATATTGCAGATCAAAATCAGCTATTTGAACAAATTGCTGTGGGTGATTTATTACCACAATTGGTTGCTAATCATTTGTTTGCACAAGATTCAACACATAGCTCTACTGGCTCAGATCGCCTTATTCAGGGCACTGAAGGTGTAGATGTTAAATATGCACACTGTTGCAACCCTGTGCTTGGTGATCAAATTCAAGGGCATTTATCACGTCGAGGCTTGATTGTGCACCGCTCACGTTGCCACAATCTCTTACATGAGCAACACATGCATCCTGAAAACATCATGCCTTTACAATGGAATGCTGAAGAAATTGAAGATATTAGCTTTAGTGCTTTCCTTTGTATTAGTATGAGCATGACGGACGAGCAAATTTCAGAATTAATCTATCAATGCCGTAAAGAAAAAGTAGGGGTAGAATCTGTTCGTACACACGAAGGAAAGACATACGTTAATATTGTCGTGCATGACCGAAAACAAATTGCGAAAATTATTCGTGACTTACGTATGCTGTTTGGTTTCCCTCGTATTTCACGTTTATCACAGCCTATCAATTTTGCAGAAACATCGAAAGCAAGTTAATGTGCATGATCAGAGCTAAATATGCGCAACTGCATAAGAGATCTTGATTTTGCATGCCATGTTACAAGGAGAAAATGATGTCCCGCCAAGTGATCCATACTGAAAATGCACCTGCTGCAATTGGTACTTATTCACAAGCAATTTTAACTGGAAATACATTATACCTTTCAGGTCAAATTGGCTTAGATCCGTATAGCATGGAGTTGGTTGAAGGCATCGAAGCACAAGTACGTCGTGTTTTTGATAATCTAAAAGCAGTTTGTGAAGCGGCTGGTGGAACTTTAGCAGATATTGCAAAATTAAATATTTTCCTTACCGACCTCTCTCATTTTCAACTCGTTAACCAAATCATGGGCGAATATTTTGCTCAACCCTACCCTGCACGTGCAGCCCTAGGTGTCGCAGCACTACCAAAAGGTGCTTTAGTGGAAATGGATGGTGTGGTTGTTATTAATCAATAAGATACCTTCTTATAAAAAAGACCACCGATAGAGTGGTCTTTTTTTATTCAAATTCCCAATAACCATAAATTAAAAATGAAATGATTTTAATTGACAAACGATAATAATTATCAATAATATTACTTATCTTATTCATTCACTGTGGTTGTCGTCAAATGTACGTTTGTTTGTGCCGTGGTATTACAGATCAAGACATTAAAGATGCCATTGCCAATGGGGCTGAAAGTTATCGCGAAGTGCGTGACTTACTTGACCTTGGTACTTGCTGTGGTCGCTGTGCACCTGAAGCACGTGCAATCATTAGTGAAGAAGTTGCTATGATTGCCTCTAGACTCGCAATCGCGGCTTAAACCAAATAATCATAATGATAAATCAATAATCGTAAGATTATTCCTCCTCCCCCGCCATGACTCTAGGCGGGTTTGTTTTTTAGACCCTATTGTTTTTGATTGCGATTTTCATTTGCTGTTCAATAAAGTACTCGCCATCTAAGTCCATCTTGTTTAATATATTTTTTAATACAGTTTTTAGTGCCTAGGTCTATTTACTTTGGCAACTTTGATGGAGCAAATGCAATGAAAGGCAATCGTGATGTAATTAATCAGTTAAATCAGGTGCTCTACCATCATTTGACTGCAATCAACCAGTATTTCCTACATTCTCGTATGTTTAATGACTGGGGAATTGAGCAACTTGGTTCAGCTGAATATAAAGAATCGATTCGCCAAATGAAGCATGCTGACAAAATTATTGAGCGTGTTTTATTCTTAGAAGGTTTGCCAAACTTACAACACTTAGGAAAACTTTATATCGGCCAACATACAGTTGAAGTATTAAACTGCGATGTACGTAAAGTAAAAGAAAACATTGAAGCCATTCAAAAAGCTGTTGCCTTAGCAGAAGCACACATGGATTATGTAACACGTGATTTAGTCCAAGAAATTCTTGAGAAAGAAGAAGAATGGTTGGATTGGACAACAACACAATTAGATTTAGTTGAAAGTGTTGGTGTTGAAAATTATATTCAGAGTCAGATTTGATATTTTAAAGCCCGCAGTTGCGGGCTTTTTATTAAATGCCTTTACATGCTGAGGGTAAGTAGAGTTGCTTAATCTCCGTTGATGCACACTCCCAACGCGCCGAACCATTTCCTGCATAATTCATCATTGCAAAAATGAGTTTTTTACCAGCAACTCCCGCATTCATTCCAGAACTATTAAACGTAAATTCAAAAGCACAAACTGCGCTAGGATACGTTGTATTTAAGCTTATACTTTGTACATATTTAGAATTAATTAGTCCTGTTGATATAACCCCCATTTCTATCAAAGACGTTGGACAAGACCCCGTATCACCAAATACAGAAATCATCTCCCCTTTATAAGTACTTGCCATACCCAATGCTTCAGATACCTGAGAGCGTGTTGTATAATTTTGATATGCAGGAATAGCAATAGCAGCCAGAATACCAATGATGGCCACGACAATCATTAACTCTATTAATGTAAAACCTTTTTGCATTTTAATTTCCTAAATAACCAAATCATATATTGTGCCATCAAAAATCATGCCAAATATTTTTGAATAAAAATCATAAGCTTATTTTAAAAATTTTTTGATACATGTCATTTTTTGTCTAAATATAACAAACTATATCACTTTTTTACCGCCACAAATTATATACAATAGAGTCTATATTTTTTAGTTTATTCAAAATGAACACAAAAAAAATTTTAATGATTACTCGAAACCTACCACCACTCATTGGAGGTATGGAACGACTCAATTGGCATATAGCAGATGAATTGGGCCAAAAAAATGAAGTTCATTTATTAAGTCATATTGAAGCCAAAAAACAGGCACCTATCCAATGTAAATTTTATGGCGTCGCACTCAATCCATTACCTTTTTTTTTAATCTTTGCTTTTTTTAAAGCATTCTTTATTTGTTTATCACAAAAACCTGATGTCCTACTTGCAGGAAGCGGCTTAACAGGACCTATTGTAGTTTTTTGGGCCAAGGTTTTTAGAAAAAAAAGCATTATTTATCTTCATGGTCTAGATATAAGCAACAATAGCCGTGCATACCAAAAAATATGGATTCCATTTATTCGCTCAGCAGATTCAATTATCTGCAATAGTACTCCCACAAAAAAATTAGCACTAGACAAAAAAATTCAAGACTCAAAAATCTCCATTATCTATCCAGGTGTAAATTTCCCACCAAAAGAAAAAAACGAAGATATCACGAATAAATTAAAAGATAAATTTAGCCTCCATAATAAAAAAATTCTACTTTCTGTTGGGCGCCTTACCGAAAGAAAAGGACTATTAGAATTTATTCAAAACTGCTTACCGCAAATAGTCCAAGAATGTCCAGACAGCGTTCTTTTAATTATTGGTGATACAGCAAATAATGCCTTAAACAATAAATTTCAAAATAAAGAAGATTTACTCGAAGCAGCAAAGAAAATAAAGGTTGATCAACATATTATTTTTACAGGAGCTGTAGATGAACAAGCTTTAACGGAATTTTACTATATGGCAAGTATACATGTATTCCCTGTAAAACATATTCCAAATGATCCCGAAGGATTTGGTATGGTTGCTATTGAGGCTGCTTCGTATGGCTTACCAACTATAGCTTTTGCAACAGGAGGAATAGTTGATGCTGTGCAAAATGAAGAATCTGGTTATTTAATTCCTAACCAAGACTATGAAAAACTTACATTACAAATAATTAATTTTTTGCAAAAAGAAAATAACCTGGCCAAAAATTGTCAATTTTTTGCATCGCAATTCGCTTGGAAAAATTTAGGCTACAAGTTTGGAAAACTTATTGATTCAAATAATGATTCATCATCTTAATCGTCTCTTGCCAATCTGGAATACGCACATTTAGTTTATACTCCACAGAAATTTGTATTAATAGAGCTTCTGCTAGTTCTTCGTAATTTCCAGCAGAATATAATAACGCCTTATGTTCACCGATTAAAGGCAACATATCACCTATAGCAGTAGAAACAATCGCTAGATCCGTTGCCAGCATTTCATATGCCTTCTGTGGAAAACAATACTGACCAAACTCATCATCAGGAATACATAGAACGCCAACATCTAAAGCTTGAAATAATGTTGGAATTTTTTCATGCGCAAGTAAACCAAGATATATTACACGGTCATCATTAGGCAATGGAGTAGCAATCTCAGTTGGTCCTGCAAGGACTAAATAAATATCCTCTCGTTTAGTACGAATAATTTCCCAAGCATTTAATAAATCATGAATACCCTTCATTTTAGTTAAGCCACCTGCTGTACCAATTAATTTAGCATCTTGTGGTAGATTCAGTTCCTGCCGAGCATATGACTGATTACCAACTTTAAATAAACTTTTATTAATCACACTTGGCATGGGTACAATGTGAGCAACACTTGGATGTTCTATTTTTATTTTATCGGCAAGGCTATAGCTTGTAGTTGTAATCAGTTGAGCAGTATCAAGCGCTTTATGAAAAAAGCGACGAAATAAAGGAATACGCGCTTGACCATATGATTCAAAATTATCATAAAGATCAGCTACAAAAGGAATATTTAATTTTTTTGCTAGCCACGCACCCATAATAATATGTGGAATATCTGAGGCAGCAATAATCATCTCTGGTTTTTCGCTTTTTAGTTTTTTTAACAACGCAAAAGGGTATTCAAATATTTTTATTTTTTTCAAATACTTATAGCTATTTGAATGCCACTTTATTTGCTTTTCATCATTACTTTCATCCCAAAATCCATCATCATGATTTTGATAACTTAAGCAATAGCAGGTGACTACATGTCCCAGTAATGAGAGCTGATTAGGGATTTCGTACAAACGAGCATATTTATCCAAAATCACATCTTTAGACATATATTGACGCTTACAAATGAAGGCTACTTTCAATTACTTCTTACTCTTCTATTGAATTTAGAACATAAAAAAAGATAATGTAGCATATTTCCCAATCAATATATGAGTATGGCAAGAAATTATACTTTCGATTTTATGCGCGGATGCGCTGCACTTTTAGTCTGTATTGGGCATTTTTATGATTGGAACCAAAATTATAACATTATCCCGAGCTCTTTTATTTTAGCAGTTGATTTTTTTCTAGTATTAAGTGGGTTTGTCATTAGTCAATCTATCTTTTCAAAAAAAAAATTCAATCCATTTTACTTTGCAATGAATAGATGGATAAGACTATTCCCAGTTTTCATCTTATGTTATATATTGATTGCCATACCAAAAATTTTAATTTTGGAAAAATATACTCCTCCAAATATAATCGATTTAATTCAAGTTTTAATTATAGGAAAAATGCTCCCTATTAACTTAGGCACAAATTATGTAGACCCTCTAAGCATTTCCTACACTATTAGTGCTGAACTATGGGTAGGAATTATAATCTTCCCAGTGCTTTTTTTATTAAAAAATAAATTCAAATACATACTACTTTTACTTGTTATTGCATACACCTACTTTTTAATGATTCATTACTCACCCAACTACATGAATGTACATTCAATATTACTATATAATTATCTATACTTTGGAGTCATACGTTGTTTTCTAGACTACTCTCTCGGAATATTGTGTTTTTTAACCTATCAAAAATTAAAATTTAAAAAAAATAAAACTATTATTTTATTAACTTTTTTCACGTTAACCACTATAGTTCTGATCTACAAAGATATCAACTACAATAAAAATCTTGAATATTTAGCACCATTATTATTTAGTTTTTTGATATTTTTAGTTGCGCATATAGAAAATATTAAAAATCCTTACATATGCTTTACCTTTAAAAAGTTTGGTGAATTTTCATATCCTATTTATCTAATCCACCCACTTCTCATTGGGGCATTCAATTATCTAAAAATTTCACCTAACATATATTCATCAATGGTTTTCATTACAATATGTATGATTATTTCTTTGATGATTCATAAACACTATGAAAAACCATTGATGAATTTTATGATAAAGAAATGAAAGCTTATTTCCCTAAAATTTTACCCACTGCATTTAATGCAGCACCAACAACCTGATCCATATTGTAATAACGGTATTCTGCAAGTCGTCCTACAAAAGTCACGTTTTCTTCAGCACTTGCTAACGCTTGATATTGTTTAAACAATTTTTCGTTTTCATCACGTGGAATTGGATAGTATGGATCGCCTTCTGCTGTAGGATATTCCCTGACAATGGAAGTTGATAAATGTTTTTGACCTGTTAAATGTTTAAATTCAGTAATACGAGTAAAGTCAAAATCATTTGGATAATTCACCGTACCTACACTTTGATATTGCTTAGTATGGGCTAAATGTTCATGCTCAAAGCGTAATGAACGATAAGGCAGATGACCAAATTGATAATCATAAAAAGCATCAATTGGACCTGTATACACAATGTGGTCAAATTGATTTTTTTCATTCAAGACATCTTTAAACTCAGTTGAAGTTTGCACCTGAATATTTGGGTGATCGAGTAAATTTTCAAACATTGCCGTATAACCATGTAATGGCATAGCTTGATACTTATCTGTAAAGTAGCGATCATCCGAATTGGTTCGTGTCGGAATACGTGCAGCAACACCCGCTTTTAACTGAGAAGGATCAAGCCCCCACTGTTTTTTAGTATAGTTTAAAAAGAATTTTTCATAAAGATCACGGCCAACAGAGTTCAACACCACATCCTCACTGGTTAATACTCTTTCTTTTGGCTCACGTACTTTCTCAAAAAATTCAGCTGCTTGCACTTCCGTTAAGTCTAAATTATAGAGCTGATTTAAAGTATCGCGGTTAATTGGAAATGGATATTCTCTTCCATCTACCACGCCACGTACTCGATGCTCGTATGGATACCACTCTGTATATTTCGATAGATAGTTAAAAATTCTTTCACTATTGGTATGAAAAATATGCGGGCCATATTGATGGATTAAGATGCCATGTTCATCTTTTACATCAAAAGCATTACCAGCAATATGATCTCGACGATCAACTGCTAAGATTTCATGCCCAGCTTCAGCCAGTTCACGTGCACACACAGACCCTGCAAAACCTGCCCCTACAATTAAAATTTTCAAAATATTCCCCAATGATCAATACTTTGGATGTCGTCCTAACTTACCTTTTATACCATCATATGTTGCAGTACACCAAAGTTTTAAACCTTTCCAATTCCATTTTTTATGAATGAGAAAATAATATAAATAGCGTATAAAATCTAACGGCAATAAGGCAGCATTTCCATCTTCTATAAATGCAACTGCTCTATTTCTAAACATATAATAATTTTTAAAATCTGAATGTGCATCGCGAATAATTATTCGGCCAAACAAACATGGTACTCGCTCTGTATCATCACTAGGATGATAAAACTTGGCACTCGTTAGTGTTCCAAATTTAATATTATTTTTAAAAAAACGTTTTGTATATTCAACTTCATCACCACGTATAAAAAACTCTTTACGTGGCAATCCTACTTTTTCGACCACAGAACGATGAATTAAAAGTCCATTAAACAAGTTAGCTTCTTGAATGAGAAAAGTATCTTTAGGGATTTGGTCCACATGACCACGAATTTGTTTTTTGTTTATCCAAACAGGAAAAGCAAGTTGCTCTTGATTATTGATATTAATTTGTAATGGAGAAACCGCATCCAATTCTTTATCAATTAAAACTCTATAAAGTTTTTCTAAACACAATGCATCGGGATAACCATCGTCATCCATCATCCATATATATTCTGCACCTTGCTCTAAGGCATATTTGATCCCTTCGAAAAATCCACCAGCTCCACCTAAATTTTTGCCTAGGGAGAACCATTGAACTTTATCTAGTAATTTTTTTTGTTGGATAAACTCTTTACTACCATCTGTAGAACAATTGTCTATAACGATCACTTTCAAGCTAAAACTTGATTGGCCAACTAGACAATTTAAAACCTTAGATAACAACTCTTTTCGATTAAAAGTTACAACGATAATATGAACTATCAATCTACTACCTCAAATAACTATTAAAATTAAAGATATATTTTTTTGATATTCTAGATATTCTCTTCAGAGGTAATAAACTCCATTCGATGAGCTTAATATGAATACCCAATCTATAAAAATAACGCAACTGATCTTTATGTGCTTTTGACTGTGCCATATCTATAATTTTTGACCAATAACATGGATCTAAACAAAATGCTTTCCTACTAAAAAATATTAATCCTTTTATGTAGTTATCCAAAATTTCAGAATCATTAATTTTAGCATACAATTTTATCATATTTTCAACATTACACTTTAATGCTGTGTTAGAAGTATATGGTTTTGATAATCTTTCATTTCTATGATGAAACCAAATACCGACGATATCTGGCCTAAATATCCACTCTATATTAGAATTAAGAAGAACATTAAAAAGCCACTCAAAATCCTCGCCATTATTAGAATAAATATTCCATTTCAGACGTTCTATATATTTTCTTTTATAAACATGAATTAGCGGAATTCCTAAGGTAGAACCTGCAAATATAGCTTGATAGCCATTGTCAAATTTATCTGTAAAGTTGCTCGGATATTCTTTAAAGTTAAAATCAACATTTTTTAGATTATATGTCGACATACCAGCATTAGAATTATAGAGCTCAATATACTGTTTATAAGCAATTTTAGGTATTAAATAATCATCATCATCTAAAAACCGAATAAGATCACCTTTAGCAATAGAAAGTCCATAATTTCTTGCATTTGAGACATTACCAAATTCTAAAAAGTGATATGCAACTGATGGATGACTAAAAGATCTTTCAATGTTAAAATTATGTCTATTCTTTCCATTAATTACTACAATTATTTCACACACAATATCTTTAGCACACAATAAAGCACTTTCAATTGCTCTCTGTAAAAAATCAAATCGCGTACCCATAGTTGGTATAATAATACTAACTTTTATTTTAGACATTAAATAACACTATCCTTTTCTAATAAATAAACCAATTTTTAACTTAAATCGTAAAACTCTAAAAATATGATTTGCCAATCTTTTAGGTAATAAAATCCATTCAATTATAATTGGGTTAAACCAATATGGAATTTCATATTTTCTTAAATGTATCGGTTGAACTGTTTTATTTAAGTTCCTTGCTACAAAAGATTTAGATGTCCAATAAAAAGGTGCGAAGAAAAAACTACTATGGATACTTGACCAAATACCTTCAACAGCCGATTTTTTTCTATCAATTGTCAATCTATTATTTAAAGATAGATTTTCTAAACATCTATAGATAGAAGAAAATCGGTTCTTTCCAAATTGTGGATGTGCATATGCATAGGACAACCTATCAACATTATGTTGATACCAAACACCAACGACATTTTTATTTGTTATCCAATTTACTTCACAACTTTCAGCAATCAGTCGCATCCAAGATTCATCTTCAGCAATACTGATCATTTCTGGCCATTTAAGCGTTTTAATTAAGCTAGTTTTATAAACTGTCGCGAATGTTAAAGCCGGACAATTAGCACTTAAAACAGCAGCACAAAAATCCTTATAATGTATTGGTAGGACTATCTGATATCGCACTGACTGATCTTCAACTGCTCCCCCATATGTAGACAGATCTGCATCTGACTTCAACATCTCTAGATATTGTTGATAAGCTATATCAGGATATAAAAAATCATCATCATCCAGAAAACGAATGAACTGACCTTTAGATTTAGATATACCATAATTCCTTGCTTTGGAAACCCCCCCATCTTCAACTTTATGATAAGTTACTAAAGGATGCTGGAAAGCATTCTCTAAGTTAAATAGCATTCCATCTTTACCATTTAATACTACTATAATTTCTGTTTTTATAATGGCATCATCTAGTATTGCACTTTTAATTGCGCGTTTTAAAAGATCAGATCTTCTACCTGCACTTGGAATAATAATACTAACTTTAATAGTCATTTTTACCATCCTTATGTATTTGCCTATAACCATTAAATACAAGAAAAAAGCGATAAAAATCATTTCTAAAACGATTAAATACTTTCCCAAAAATCCTCTGATCTAAAAGCCTTTTTACAAATATTTTATTATTAAAAAATTTAGAACGCTCTTCCTCAATATTACTATCTGATAAATCTTCAGGATGAATAAACAACGGATAATAATATATTTTTTTATTAATTTTTTTATTAATTTTATACCATAAATCAGCTATATCTAGGGTTTTACTATGATAATCTACTAGAGCTTTAGCTGTCTCCCTATCCACTACATATGAACAAGCCCCAAAAATAAATTTTACTGAAAATTCAGGTATCTCATAGAAGAATTTTAATTTCCGCCCAAAGATATACTTTTCAAAACCAAAGTTTGATTGATCTCTTAAAATAAATATGCCTTGAAGATCAATATTTGAAAATATATTTTCTAATAGTAAAATATCAGAATCAGAGCCAACAACATCATCTTCCAAAATTAAACAATATTTTTCTTCTGTGTCTAAAAAAACCTCTAAAGCTTTTATATGACTGAGTGTACATCCCAATTCACTAGGAGTAATTATTTTATTAAATTTGCTAAAAAATTGATGAAGATAGAAAAAGTAATTTTTTGCCAATAACTCTTTACCATTAACAGCTTGAATACATTGCATATCTTTATATTTTTTTAAAAATTTTACAGATAACTTACTACGACGAAGTTCATCATGTTTCAATGATATTAAGTATATCTTCATTTTATTTTTTCAACTTTCTAACAATAAAAATACCACACCCGTAATTACAATCAAAATTATTAGATGATTTTTCCTGAATTAAAGATACATCTTCATATAAATTTCCAAAATCATCGATATAAGAGAAGTTAAGTATTTCAAAATCTTTATCCAACCAATTTAATATATATTTTATACTGAATATCCTATGGGCATTAAAACAAACTTGTTGTGGACCTATTGGTACTGAAAAGTATAAAACACCATCACATGCAAGATATTCACTTATCTTTTTTAAGCCTTTTATATACCCATCCACATTAACACTATCACCATATCTCCCTAAACCAAAATGCTCTATAGCATGCAAACATGAAATAGAGTGATACTTTTTTTTTACTTCATGATTTGACATTAAATCACATTGTACAAAGTTAACATTCTTAATCTGGCTCTTAATAGGACGTATATCCAAAACATCAACAGTCATAAAAGTTGCTAAATGTGCAACAAAGCCATCTAATCTTGAGCCTATGTCTAAATGATTTTGAGGTCTCTCTTTATAAATTTTTTGAGCAACATATAAGTCTTGATGAAAATATTGATTTGTGACATCACCTGCTGAATCAGCCTTATCAAATAAAATAGGTAATATTTTAATCTGCCATCTTTCACTATGATTGTTATTTTCAGATCGGAACTTAAGAAAATCTTTTAGAAACCACATCCAGCCCATTAGCGTTAACTTAAATTTCCCCCAGTCTGCTCCAAAAATTGCAAAAAATTTTCTTAACATAGCAATCAAATCTCTCAAAAATGTTTATTTATTAAAAAATTATCTTCAATTTGTGTATTATATATATAACTACGTCTATCTCATATCTTAGCATGAAAAAAAGAAATTATATTATTGTTAGACTAAAAGGCGGTCTTGGAAATCAATTATTTCAATACTATACAGCATACAGTCTAGCGAAAGAAAAGAACTACAGATTAGTATTGGATACATGCAACCTAAAAAATGATAATTTAAGGGATTTTAGCTTACATCGTTTAAATATCAATTCCCCTATAATTAATAATAATTATTACAGAAAATTTTTTATATTTTTCAACTCAATTCGAGAGCTCTCTTTACCATTTTTTCATCATGAGACTATTGAATATTCTTTCGATGAAAATATTAAAAATATAAATAGAAGTACTATTTTAAATGGTTACTATCAGAACGAAAAATATTTTATAAAAATAAAAAATGAAATGAGAAGTAATTTTAACTTACTTAACGAGAAAATTAAAAGCAAAGATATTTTAGATATGATAAAAAATAATAATTCAGTTGCTCTTCACATTAGAAGAGGTGACTATATTACAGACGTTTCAACTCATGAAAAACATGGAGCATGTGATCTTAGTTTTTATAATCAAGCAATAAATTATTTCTCAAAAAATAATCCTTATTTTTTTATTTTCAGCGATGATATTGAATGGTGCAAAAATAATATAATTATAAACGGTAATTTTATTTTTATAAGTGATATATGTAACAGTGATATTGAAGAATTCTTATTAATGAAAAATTGTAAAAATTTTATCATATCTAATAGTACTTTTAGTTGGTGGGCAGCATGGTTAGCTAGCAACAATGATAAAATTGTGATTTGTCCCAAAAATTGGTTTAAAGACCAAAAACTTAACACACTATCTAAAGAATTAATTCCTGATAGCTGGTTAAGTTTTTAGTAAAACAACTAAACTAATAGATTAATAATTTTTGAACATTTTGCTCAAAATTATATTTTAAAAATCTTGTTATATTTTTATTGCCTCTACAAATCAAAATTTCACATAATTTTCCATCCGTCCACATCTTTATTATAGAATTACAAAGCTCAGATATATTCAATGGATCATTAATAAATAGAGCACTCCCTCTCACTACCTCTGGCAAAGAAGTATTATTTGATGTTAGAACTGGCGCACCACACATTTGCGCTTCTATCACAGGTATACCAAACCCTTCGCCTAACGTTGGAAATACAAATGCTCTACAGCATCTTAAAAGACATAATTTTTCTAAGTCTGTGACATAGCCTGTAAGATGAACATTTTTACTTTTCTCTGGTTGCTCATAAGAAGATAAATAATTATAAACTTTATGCTGACTAAAATAATTTTGATCCACCTTACCAGACAACAGTAAGGGCCTACTCAAATCTCCACGTGTAGCCAAATGATAAGCTTCAACCATTCTATGAATATTTTTTCCAGCATTTAAGGCCCCCACATAATACATATAGCACCCACGCTTAACCCTATATTTTTTTAGCACTTGATCTTGCACTGTTAAATCTTCACTTAACTTAAGTAATACTTCATCAACAGGTACTGGCTGATAAATTACACTTGTACGCTCTGCTAAATGCGGAAAAAACTCTAAAAACTCATTTCTAGTATGATTGGAAACAGTCAAAATTTTATCTGCAAAGTTGGCAGCAGAAATTCGCCTATACATATATCGCTCCCACTTTGAACGATCCTTTAGGTGCATAACATCATGTACCACTTGCACGACTTTATGTTTATTTGACTTGATTGTCATTGGTGAACTACAAAAGATAATGTCATTTTCACCAAAACCATCTAATGCAATATTTGTCATTCCAATACAATTTGGAAAAAGTACAGAATAATGTGATGAATTATAAAATAATGGAGAGTTCACATAACCTTTTAATTTTGAAAGATACTCAAATCCATCTACATTAGAACTTTTGCTTGTACATATTTCAAAATTATTTCTATTTCCTAATAGAAATTTTATATATGCATTCAATTCTTCAAACTTATTATCAACATAATGATCTGCATCGACCAATGATTGAATAATTTCACTTGGCTCTCTTGCTTGAGTTAATAAGTAATTTTCATACCCTAAATGACATGTTGCATCCATCATAGACTTCGTAAATTGATAAATACCTCTCTGATAACTACTTCTAAACTCATAACTACAATAAAGAATTTTGCGCAATTTTTTGTCCATATTAAAGCACTATTTTTTTATCAACATATGCAAGCGTATTAAGCCGATGAGCAATAATAACCATTGTAATTTGACCATTTAACTTTGCAATAGATTGTGTAATAAGACGTTCAGTTTCATCATCTAATGCACTTGTAGCCTCATCCATAAATAAAACTTGTGGTTTTTTATACAGTGCTCGGGCAATACCAACTCTTTGTCTTTGACCACCTGAAAGTTTTATTCCCCTCTCACCAATTATTTCATTATAACCCTGAGGTAAGTCATTGTTTATAAACTCATGAATTTGTGCTTGTTGAGCTGCCAATATTACTTGATCCATATTAATTTCATCAATAGGAATTCCAAATGCAATATTTTCAGCAATCGACTTATCTGCTAAATAAATAGACTGTGGTACATAACCAACAATATCTCTCCATTCATGACAACTTTCTAATTCAATTTCAACATCATCTATTCGTATTTTCCCTTGCTGAGGTTTTAGCAGTCCCAGCATGATATCCATTAGAGTACTTTTTCCACTGCCACTCTTACCTACAATACCTATACTTGTATTTTTTTCTATTTCCATACTGAAGTTTTTAATAATTTTACGATCATTGTTATAGCTGAACGTTATATTTTCTAATTTTATTGTTTTAGAGAAGTTTAATGTCTGATCTGAATTTAAGTTATGAATAATCTTCTCTTTATAGCCAATCTTAAACTCTGGATATAAAACATTCAGCACTTGCTGTGAAAACTTTAATTGAGCTAAAGAGCGGTAAATACTTTGTGCAGCAGGAAGCATTCTGTATGCAGCAAATCCATATAAACCTAATACTGGTAATATTTCAGATACATCTTTATCTGAAAGTACTAAAATAATGGCTAAGCCAATTAAGCAGCCATAGCCTACTGTTTCAATAATATTTAATGGAATTTGACTAAGTGTTTCTCTAGTCGCAATATGTCTTGCAAAAATTCGTGATGACTTTTCAAATTCCTCTATATATCCATCTTTTGCATTATTAATAATAACATCTTTAATACCGCTTAATGCTTCTTGGCAGATTTGAAACCTATTTTGATTGGCTTCAGTAAACTCAATGCCAATTTGTGCTAATTTTTTTCTTACAATAAAATAGATGATCGAATAAAAAACAAACAATACACTTGCCGTACTAATTGCCATCACAGGATCATATACTAGAAGAATTCCAATCATACTCACTAACACTATGCCATACGACAGCATGGATAGTGTAGGCAATATCATTGTCCAAATAAGCTGATCTACTTCTGATAATATGTTTTTAGCTAAATTCGAACTATTTCTTTCAATAAAAAATTTATAGTCTTGCTGCAGATATATTTTCAATAATTTTGTAGAGAAATAATGTCTTTGTAAGCTTGCAAAGCGATTGACTGCATATTGGGTAATAACTTTAAAAAAAGTAGAAAAAATAACTATCCCCAATGAGATTAAGCCTAAAACAACTATAGTTTTTTTAGTATCGTTAAAGTCTAAATATTCATTAAATAATTTTAATGTGGGATTACTATTTACAATATTAGGATCAGAAAGCACTGCTAGAAAAGGCATAATAGACATTACACCCAGTGACTCTATAAATGCCATACCCACGATCAAAAAAAGCACATATATTACTTTTCTTTTATCCAGCTTAGAAAGAATATTCCAGAGTTGTATTAAACTTTTCAACACAATGATTATTTCTCTTTGTACATCAATGCAGTAATCTGTTCAGAAATCAAGCCCATTAAAAAAATCATCACACTACCGGTATAAAGTAAAGCACTCATATTTGTAAAACGATGATATTCATAGAGTGTATACCCATACCAAGCCGTCGCCATAATAAAGAGCATAACCGCAATAGGAATAAACATTTTTAACGGAGAAAATAAAGTTGCAATTTTAAAAATAATAATAAAAAAACGCATTCCATCTTTAAATGGTTTAATATGACTGGTTCCAATTCGTTTTGCAGCATGAATAGGCACATAAGTTACAGAATACCCTGCTCTAAAAAACGCCATTGTACTTGTCGTTGGATATGAAAAACCATTAGGCAATAAATAAATAAACTCTCTAAATTTTTCAGCTCTTACAGCTCTAAAACCAGAAGTTAAATCTTCCACTTTATGCTCTGTCATGTATGTTGCAATATTATTATAAAGACTATTTGCAATACCACGCCCCAAACTCGCTTGTGAACCTTTTTGTCTAGCACCTACAACCAAATCATACCCTTGTTCAATTTTTTCAATCAATTTTTCAATATCATTTGGATCGTGTTGGCCATCAGCATCCATAAACACAATAATATCACCAGTTGCATTACGTGCACCTGTTTTAATGGCAGCTCCATTTCCTTTTGAATAAGGATGTGAAATTACTTTAGCACCTGCTTGCTCAGCAATATTTTTAGTATTATCTGTAGATCCATCATTAATAACAATTATCTCGTCAATAATATCTAGTTGGAGAATTTTACTTACTGTTTCTCCAATTGCACCAGATTCATTCTTTGCAGGTAGTACAATGCTAATTTTCAATTTATTTTCCCAATAGTTCAGCTTGTTCAACATTTCTATTTTCTATAGCTATTTCTTTATACCAACTATTTTTAACGTCTAAATTTCGTGCAATTCCAATATGTTTTTTTGCTAAAAAATACTTACCTTGCAATCTATAAATTTGCGCCATCAACAAATTTCCATTAATATCATTTCTATAATGTATAGCATCTAGCATAAACTCCTCTGCTTTTTCATAATCCATTGCTACTGATACAAAATATTGTGCCAGTATTTTATAAATTTCAGATTGAAATTCAGGTGTAATATTGGGATTATTTAATCCCGCACTAATAATTAATACTGCTTGATCATGTGGCAATTTACAAAACTGCTGTATTTGACACTGTGTAAAAGCACTTAAGAAGCCAATATTACTATTATAAAAAGGATGATTTGTTAAATTATATATTAACTGTTGAATGACATCGTCAGAAATAGGCTTATCCAAATAAGATGCTAGGTGCAATTGTGCAAACCATGAACCATTAGCAGGCTTATAGCTTTCATGCGCTTGAATTAAATATTTTTCAGCTTGATCGGCATAATAGACTTTTCTTTCAGGTTCTTTTTCCATAAGTTTTAAATAAATTCGAGCCATTTGATAATTTGCTCGATCTGAACTAGGGTGCATTGCCACTTCAAATGCCGCATGATCAACTAAATTTGACCAAATAACTGCACGCTGCCACGTTGTAAAAGCCAAATTCAAAATATAGATAGTACAAACAATATAAATTAAAGGCCTTACCCTATTAAACTTAAATTCAGACAAACCATAAACAACTGCAATAATAAAACCTATACTTGCAAAATAATTGCGATGTTCATGAATCAACTCTAAACTAATAAATGTTGATTCCATTAGATGGCTTATAATAAACCAACCCCATGCAAATAAAATTATGGAATTTTTCTTATATAAAATAAGGCTAAATATACTAATGAATAGTAAACCTAAAATTGAAAATAATGTTGTTATTGGTGTTGTTATATTTTTAGATACTTCAAAATCATCGTGATAAAGACTTAAATCTGAGAGCAATGGAAAAAAAATCATTTTCAAGTAATAAAATAGTACTCTAGATTCACTTAATAATCTTTCTGCTATATTAAAATCTCTATTTCCAGGGTTTAAGTTTATAACATAAGGCCAAGCGATATAGATCAAGCCCAAAAGTACAACAAAAACCCCACTCCACAAAATATAATTTAAGCCAATTTTTCCTATTTTTATGCATTCATGACGGGTATTTCTTGCTTTAAAAATGCAAAGCTCGACCCAATAAATCAATCCGACAAAAAGCAAACCAGACTCTTTACTAAAAACTGAACAACATAATGCCAATAAAATTCCGCAAATTGATAATACTGAGCTTGAGAAATTTAGGCTTTTACTTCTCCAGTGACAATAGATTAACAATGCCAATAACCCAAAAAATGTCGAAAGGCTCGTCATTCTTTGTACAATATACAGCACACTGGTTAAATTTAAAGGATGAATCAACCAAATAAAACTTACGATCAAGGCGAGATATTGATTTTTTTTTATATTTTGTTCTTTTAGAAAAATCCAAAAAAATAATTTTAATGATATAAAATAAATTAAAATACCATTCAATAAATGAATGATTAAATTTGTTAATTTAAAATAATAAGGGTTAAAAGCTGTTAAATAATAATTCAATGCAAAAGACAGCATACTGATCGGGCGCCCCAAAGGCCCTGCATCACCAGACCAAAAA
This sequence comes from Acinetobacter sp. SwsAc6, assembly GCF_013391565.1. NCBI lineage: Bacteria > Pseudomonadati > Pseudomonadota > Gammaproteobacteria > Moraxellales > Moraxellaceae > Acinetobacter > Acinetobacter sp. SwsAc6. Next base: position 142,189 of record NZ_JACAXE010000001.1, on the reverse strand, counting down.
GCCGCTTTAAGGCTCATATAATCTAAAGATGTAATTGCTATTTTCTGATTTTCAACAATATTTGCAATATCATCAAAAACATAATCACCTGATAATCCAGGTGCATAAATTAAAAATGTAAAAATTAAAATTGAAAACAAAACAAAAAGAGGCTTTGTTTTTTGAGTGATTTGCTTCAAAAACTTCCCCAGCACTTAAAAATAAAAAACACCCTATAAATAGGGTGTTTTTAACATTCAAATTAGTTACGGCAATTTGAAGGCAAGAATTTTTGATCTACACCATTTGTTGTAGGAGCAGAACATGTCCATGTAATACCGCCACCAGAAGGTGTACCTTTAAGATTTAACTGTTTACCCGCTTCAACTTTTGTTCCATATGTAATTGTAATTAAGCTACCTGATACATTTACAGAGTTTACAGCATTTCCTTTAATACTTGCTGCTGGCGCAAGACCAACTGATGTGTTACCTGTAGGGAATTTACCATTTGAAGAATAGAATTCTGCAATACCTGCTTTAGCACCACCAGCAAGGCTTAAACCTTCAGAAACGTGTGAACGCTTCGTATAGTTTTGATAAGCAGGAATCGCAATCGCAGCAAGAATACCGATAATTGCAACAACGATCATTAATTCAATAAGGGTAAAACCTTTTTGAGCATTCATAACATTCTCCACAAATGTATAATTTAATTATTAAGCCTTTAAAGCTAATTTATTTTTAGCACTAAGTGTGCCAAGAATGATTATAATAAAAAAACTCAAAAAAACAGCATTTTAAAAAAATATTTATTTTTTTGTGAAAACTTTGTCTCTTTTTGTGTTTAAAAGTGACAATTAATGTCACTATCTTACTCATATTTCATGCCTACAAGATCACTGGCGAATCAGAAATTTCGTTTTTTTTGTCTACTTGCACTTCCTCATAAAATTTTCCAAGCACTTCCCCTATTTCCATTACCCCATTCACCACAGAATCGCGATAATTCCCTTGCTTTAATGCAACCAGCATGGATTCACAAATATCTTGCCAAACTTTTTGTTCAGTTAAGTTTTTAATGCCTCGATCAATCACAATCTCTACACTACGTTCACATAAATTTAGATATAACAACACACCACTATTATGCTCAGTATCCCATACGCCTAATTCTGCAAATAATTGCTGTGCCCGTGCATAGGTATTTTGTGAATAGGCTTGATGTGCAGGAATATGCCCCTCAATAACGACTTGTATTTCCCCTACATGCCCCTGCTCTGCACGCGTCACAGCTTGTGCTATCGCATGCTGATCTTGTTGATCAAAATAGCGTTTTGTCGCAGGTAAAAAGCAAAAATGCTTAAGCCAACGTTTGAAGCTTGGCTGGTGCAAATCTTGAATTTTAGGTTGCGTTAAAATTTTTGTTGTTTCAGATGTCGTTACCATGAGCCTGAAGCACCTCCCCCACCAAAACCACCTCCGCCTCCACGGTAACCTCCACCGCCAAAGCCGCCACCAGAGCCACCGCCTCCTCGCCCACCACCTGAGAGGAAGGCTTGAAAGATTAATTGCGCCAATGCTGTAATTAATAAAAAGAAAATACCACCACCAATGAGCAAGCTAGTAATTAGGCCTGCACCATTCACTAGCCCCGCAACCGTACCTGCAACAGCTGCTGTTGCTGCACTCAATCGATTACCTACAATATACGAGCCAATAATGCCTGCAATTAAAATAAACAAAGCAGTCATCATGGTTTTTTCTTTGGCTTGTTGCTCATGTAAAGCCTGCTCCTGTTGCTCTTTTAAAGCTTGAGCGGCTTGAGCTGCCACTTCTGGATCCATATTCAGGACTTTTTCAATCTCATTTAATCCCACTTGAATCCCTTGTGCATACTGATTTTGCTTGAAATAGGGGGTGATATTATTCCGAATAATTCGACTCAATACCACATCAGGTAACACACCTTCTAATCCATAACCCGACAATATTTGTATGCGATGATCATTCACTGCAATCGCCATTAACAGACCATTGTCTTGTTTGGCTGTTCCAAGCTTCCACTGATCTGCAACTCGCATGGCATAAGAGAAAATGTCTTCTTGCCCCGTGGTCGGTACAATAATAATACCAACCTGTGCTTTGGCAGTTTTATGTAGCTGTAGGATTTTATGGCTAATGGCCTGATTTTCCGCTGCACTTAATAAGCCTGCTTGATCCACAATTGGTGTGTTTAGTGTGGGTAAAGCTCGTTCACTTTGGCCTTCTGCCATATCATTGGCAATATTAGGTGCAGGCTGTGTTACTGCGTCAGCTGATGCCGTTGCTGTTGGTTGACTCGTCTTTGTCGCCGATTGTTGCTCTTTTATGATCTTAGAGGCCACGGCTATTTCATTCACAGCCTCATCTTGAGCAACAGCAGTCTCACTCCAGGTATGACTACTCAGACTCAATAGACTTAAGCACAGAGCGAAATACAACCCCAAGTAAGCTTTAGAGTTGTGCAAACGTTTAGACATCAGCATTCCTTACAGGCTTTAGCGCAACAATTTAATCAAAAGTCACTTTAGGTGCAGATTGAGCACTTTGCTCAGCACTAAAGTTTGGTTTTGTTTTCATTCCAATCACTTTTGCAGTCATTGCTTGAGGAAATTGGCGAACATAGCCGTTATAGTCCTGAACAGTTGAAATATAACGATTACGCGCAACTGCAATACGGTTTTCTGTACCTTCTAATTGCACTTGTAGATCTTTAAATTGTTCATTGGCTTTTAAATCTGGATAATTTTCTGAAACTGCAATCAAACGTGATAACGCACTGGTCATTTGCGATTGTGCTTCTTGATATTTTTTAAATAGTTCAGGATTTTCAAGTACTTCTTTATCTACTTTTAAACCGGCAACATTTGAACGAGCCTGCGTCACTTCAGTCAGTACTTGTTCTTCATGTTTTGCATAACCCTTCACAACATTGACCAAGTTAGGCACTAAATCTGCACGACGTTGATATTGGTTTTGTACCTCAGACCACGATGCATTGACTGCCTCATCCTTCACTTGCAAAGTGTTATAACCACAGCCTGTTAAGCTTAAACTACCTGCCAAAGCCAGTGCCAACATACTATTTTTTATTAAATTCATCTCAATTAACCTCGAGTATTTATTTGTATTTGTTTAAATAAAATTATTCTAGCGCTATTTTCTTTTGGTTTTGTTGCATTTCTTTAACAAGATAAAAACACATTAAAAAAGCTCAATTCTTGGGCCTTTCATCATCATTCAACTATATCGTATAAGCGTCTGCTCCGTTTGAAAGCTTTCCACATGGTATTCATCTGCAAGTTGCTGTTTCCAATACTGCACAATGTCCGTGTAATCAATTTCAGAAGGATGAAAGTTCTGTTTGTAATAAGATAAATATTCTGGAATTAACTGTATAAACATTTTAGCCAACAAATACGTGCCAAAAATATTACCGCCTACTTTGGGCAAACTCTTTTTACGGTATTGCATAAACAGCTTAGTGGCAGAATAAAAAGTTAAACTGGCAAAACCTGTAGTCACACTACGCATAATCATACGGCGGATCTTGTCATCACCATAAACATGCTGATAGACATCAAATGCCACTGAGCGGTGTTCAATCTCTTCTATCGCATGCCAAACCCAGAGCTTTACAGCATCTGAATCTAAAGTACTTAACACCTCTGGATGACGCAAAATATAGCCCCCCAATAGCGCGGTAAAATGCTCAAAGGCACAGGTAATTGCTAATTGAATTTTAGGATGTAGGTTTTTCACATAGCTATCTTTGCACGCTAACCATGCTTGAAAACGATCTAAGTTATAATCGTCTGAACGCCAAGCATCATTAAATTCGGCATGCGCCTTAGAATGCATCGCCTCCTGACCAATAAATGCAGCGATTTGCGCCTGCAATTTTTCATCCGTCACCTGATTCCGCACATTACGTACACTATGTACAAAAAATTGCTCACCAATTGGAAATGTTGAAGACAGTGCGGTCAATAAATGTGACATCACAGGTGAATTGGCAAAATAGTGCCGGCGAATAGCCTTAGGATTAAACTGTAGTTTACGTGCAGTAATACCAATGGCTTTTGGACGATTTTGATATGATTTTTGTGTCGTCACTACAGTCATTTTGAACATCTCTAATTTAGAATTCAAGAATCCAGTATGAGCATCATAAAGCCATGCACACATGGCAAAAAAGCTTAGCCCATTTGCAAAATTGTTCAATTTTCAGTCTTGTTTTACAATCTGAAGATGGATTTATCCGAATAGACCACATACGTATCATTTTAGGCAGTCAGCCCAATAAAAAACCCGCCGAGGCGGGTTTTAAAACGATATAGGCTCAATTAAACATCAAGGTAATCTAAGATGCCTTCCGCAGCCTGACGACCTTCTGCAATTGCAGTAACTACCAAGTCAGAACCACGAACCATATCGCCACCAGCGAAGATTTTTGGATTTGACGTTTGGAATTTAAATTCTTGCTGTTCTGCTGCCACTACACGACCGGAACCATCCAAATTAATGTTCACACCTGCAAACCAATCTGCCGGAGAAGTACGGAAACCAAAGGCAAGAAGTACCGCATCAGCAGGAAGAACTTCTTCAGAACCTGGAATTGGTTCAGGACTACGACGACCACGGCTATCTGGCTCACCCAACTGAGTCGTTACAACTTTAACGCCTGTCACTTTGCCATTTTCACCGACGATTTCGATCGGTTGACGGTTGAATTTAAATTCAACGCCTTCTTCTTTCGCGTTTTTCACTTCACGACGCGAACCTGGCATGTTTTCTTCGTCACGACGATATGCACATGTTACAGACTCAGCACCTTGACGAATAGAAGTACGGTTACAGTCCATCGCAGTGTCACCACCACCCAGTACAATGACCTTTTTACCTTCTACACTAATATATTCAGATGGGTCTTTTTCCCAGCCTTGAGTACGATTGACATTGGCGATCAAGAAATCCAGCGCATCAACAACGCCGTCTAAATCTTCACCTGCAAAACCACCTTTCATGTAGGTGTATGTTCCCATACCCATAAACACAGCATCGTAGTCTGCAAGTAGCTGATCAATGGTCACGTCTGTACCAATTTCAGTATTTAAACGGAATTCAACGCCCATGCCTGTGAAAATTTCACGGCGACGTTTCATCACATCTTTTTCCATTTTAAATTCTGGAATACCAAAAGTCAGTAAGCCACCAATTTCAGGACGTTTATCAAATACAACGGGTTTTACGCCATTACGTACCAAAATATCAGCACACCCTAAACCTGCAGGACCTGCACCAATAATCGCAACTTTTTTGTCCGTCCATGTCACAGATGACATATCTGGTCGCCAGCCCAAAGCAAATGCGGTGTCATTGATATACTTTTCAGCATTACCAATAGTCACAGCACCAAAACCATCATTCAGTGTACATGCACCTTCACATAAACGGTCTTGTGGACATACTCGACCACAAACTTCAGGCAAAGTATTGGTTTGATGGCACAGTTCAGCCGCTTGGAAAATACGACCTTCTGCAATCAACTTCAACCAGTTTGGAATGTAGTTATGTACTGGACATTTCCATTCACAGTAAGGGTTACCACAACCTAAACAGCGATGTGTTTGATTGGCAGCCACTTCCGCAGTGAACGGTTTATAAATTTCCACAAACTCTGCTTTGCGGACATCAATATCTTTTTTCTCTGGATCTTGGCGTGGTACATCCAGGAATTGAAAGTCATTATTTAGGCGCTCTGCCATGTCTCTCTCCGTGGGTAGATGCAGACTGATTCCAAGTCAGCACTGCATCTGCCTATATCTCTGCAGTAGTGGAATTATTGTGGATCAGCTTGAGTTGTTTTTAGCAAAGTCTGCAAGTTTGCAGCTTTTGGTTTCACAAGCCAGAATTTACGGCTATAGAAGTCAAACTCATGGCGGATCTTATACGCCCAAGCACTACCTGTTTCTTTAATGTGTTGATCTAAGATACGAAGTAAGAATTCTTGATGCTCTTCCATCGCTTCTGTAGAAATACGGTTCAACTCAATCAGTTCGTGGTTGTAATGATCAACGAAGTCATTATCCAAATCAAGTACATAAGCAAAACCACCTGTCATACCAGCACCGAAGTTATGACCTACTTTACCCAGTACAGTCACAATACCGCCAGTCATGTATTCACAGCAATGGTCGCCTGCACCTTCAATCACCGCAAATGCGCCTGAGTTTCGTACCGCAAAACGCTCACCCGCAGTACCTGCAGCAAAGAGTTTACCGCCAGTCGCACCGTACAAACATGTGTTACCAATAATTGCCGTATTTTGCGTTTGGAATGGTGAACCTTTTGGTGGGAAAATTGAGATACGACCACCCGCCATACCTTTACCCACGTAGTCATTTGCATCACCCTCAAGGCTAATATGCAAACCACCCGCGTTCCACACACCTAAAGACTGACCCGCAGTACCTGTTAAATTCACTTTAACTGGGTGTGCTTCCATACTCAAGTTACCATAGCGTTTTGCAATTTCACCCGAGATACGTGCGCCAATTGAACGGTCGCAGTTACCAATCGTGAAGCTATATTCACCCGTTGTACCCGCTTCAATCGCTGGAAGCATTTCTGCCACCATTTTCTCTGCAAGCAAGCCTTTGTCAAATGGCGCATTGCCTTCAACTTGACAGTACTGTGCTTTACCTTCAGCTGCTGGGTGTGATTCAAGTAATTTGCTTAAATCTAGATGTGCATGCTTTTCAGTTTCGCCAGGTAATGCTTCTAATAAATCTGTACGACCGATCAAGTCTTTTAGACTTGCCACACCTAATGCTGCCAACCATTCACGCGTTTCTTCTGCAATAAAGTGGAAGAAATTGATCAACATTTCAGGTTCACCAATATAGTGTTCCTGACGTAAATGATCTTGCTGTGTTGCAACACCCGTTGCACAGTTATTTAAGTGACAAATACGTAGGTATTTACAACCCAAAGCGATCATTGGTGTAGAACCAAAACCGAAGCTTTCAGCACCTAGAATAGCTGCTTTAACCACGTCTAAACCTGTTTTTAAACCACCATCGGTTTGAACACGGACTTTACCACGTAGGTCATTCACACGAAGTGCTTGATGCGCCTCGCTTAGACCAAGCTCCCAAGGAGAGCCTGCGTGGTGAATTGAAGAAAGTGGAGAAGCCGCTGTACCACCGTCATAACCAGAAATGGTAATGAAATCGGCATACGCTTTTGCTACACCGGCCGCAATCGTACCAACACCCGGCTCAGAAACAAGCTTAACTGACACCATCGCCTGTGGGTTAACTTGTTTTAAGTCAAAGATTAACTGTGATAAATCTTCAATTGAGTAAATGTCGTGATGCGGCGGAGGCGAAATCAGCGTTACACCCGGTACAGAGTAACGTAAACGTGCAATTAAGCCGTTCACTTTACCACCCGGCAACTGACCACCTTCACCTGGTTTTGCACCTTGAGCCACTTTAATTTGAAGCACTTCTGCAGAAGTTAAATACGCAGGAGTGACACCAAAACGGCCTGATGCAATTTGTTTGATTTTCGAGTTACGGATTGTGCCATAACGCGCTGGATCTTCACCGCCCTCACCTGAGTTAGAACGGCCACCGATCGTATTCATCGCAATTGCAATCGCTTCATGTGCTTCAGGTGATAAAGCACCCAAAGACATCCCTGCTGAATCGAAGCGAGGTAAAATAGCTTCTACTGATTCAACTTGATCCAATGCAATTGAATTGTCAGTTTTGAGTTTGAATAAATCACGAATCGTTGCGATTGGACGGTGATTCACTAACTCAGCATATTCTTTAAAGTCTGCATAGTTGCCCGAACGTACTGCTTTGTGTAAAGCATTAATCACGTCTGGGTTAAATGCATGGTATTCCTTGTCAAAGACAAACTTCAACATACCGCCTTGATCGATTGGCTTACGTGATTTCCACGCCAAATCTGCCAATTTTTTCAAATCATTTTCAAGGTCTACAAATGTTGCACCTTTAATACGACTTGGTACACCCGTAAAGCACTTCGCAACCACTTCATCCGACAAACCAACGGCTTCAAATAGTTGACCACCACGGTAAGACGCAACGGTTGAAATACCCATTTTAGAAAGTACTTTGAGTAAGCCTTTCTCAATGCCTTTACGGAAGTTTGCTTGTGCATGAATTGGGTCACCCAATAACTCGCCTTTCGCGATCAAATCATTAATCACGTCATAAGCTAAGTATGGATAAATTGCTGTCGCACCAAAACCTAAGATCACGGCAAATTGGTGAGCATCACGTGCCAAAGCTGTTTCAACAATAATGTTAGCATCTGTACGTAGACCAGCATTAATCAAGTGATGATGCACTGCGCCTGTTGCCATCAAAGCATTGGCTGGCAAGAAGCCTTGACGGATTTTACGATCCGTTAAAACCAACAAAGTTTTGCCTGCGCGAATCGCCGTCGCTGCTTCTTCACAGATACGTGCAATTGCAGCTTCTAAACCTTCTTCTACAGCATAGTTCAAATCAATATCTGCAATTTCATAGCCAGTACGACCAATCGTACGGATTTGATGCATTTTTGAATTAGATAGAACTGGGCTTGAAATAATCAAGCGATCTGCATGTTCTGGGCTTTGTTCAAATACGTTTTGCTCGCGTCCTAAACATGTTTCAAGCGACATCACAATTGATTCACGTAATGGATCAATTGGTGGATTGGTTACTTGTGCGAACTGTTGACGGAAATAATCAGAGACGTGACGAACTTGACGAGACAATACTGCCATTGGCGTATCATCACCCATTGAACCTACTGCTTCTTGACCGCTTTCTGCGATTGGACGAAGCAATTGATCACGTTCTTCAAAAGTCACCAAGAACATTTTTTGTGCCGCTTTTAGGTCATCGCCTTTTAAGCCTTGCTCACATAAATATTCTTCAAGCTCTGGGCTACCCTGAATACGAACTGAGTTTTCACGTAACCATTGACGGTATGGGCGCATGCGTTTGAGGTGATTGCTCACATCTTTGGTATCGAGCATTTTGCCCGTATGCGTATCAATCACTAAGATTTGACCCGGACCTACACGACCTTTAGAGATCACATCTTCTGGTTCATAACCCCATACACCAATTTCAGATGCAAGCGTGATGTAACCATTTTTAGTAATCACCCAACGCGCTGGACGCAAACCATTACGATCAAGCATACAAATCGCATGACGACCATCTTGAATTACCAAGCCTGCTGGACCATCCCATGCTTCCATGTGCTTCGAGTTAAACTCATAGAACGCACGTAAATCTGCATCTAAAGTTTCAACGTTTTGCCAAGCAGGTGGAACGAGCATACGCAGTGCACGGAACAAGTCCATACCACCACCGACTAGGAGCTCAAGCATGTTATCCATACTTGATGAATCCGAACCTGTACGGTTCACAATTGGATTCAACTCTGTAATGCCCGGCAAGAGCGGGTTTTCAAATTTAGGCGTACGCGCCATTGCCCAGTTACGGTTTGCCGTAATGGTATTGATTTCACCATTATGTGCCAAATAACGGAATGGCTGTGCCAAAGGCCAACGCGGTAAAGTGTTGGTTGAGAAACGTTGGTGGAAAACCACAATATGAGAGGCTAAGCGTTCATCAGCTAAGTCTGTATAGAAGTCTGCAATATATGCAGGCATCATCAAACCTTTATAGCTGATCACAGTTGAACACAAAGTTGTTACATAGAAATACGGATCTGCAGTTAACGCTTCTTCAGCGCGACGACGCGCCATTAATAACTTACGGTTAAATTCAACCTCAGTTACACCCATTGGGCAGTTCACAATAATTTGTTCAAAGCCAGGCAATGACTGCATAGCAATTGAACCTAAAGCGTCATTATTTGTTGGAATAACACGCCAACCTAAAACTTTACAGCCTTCAGATTCAATTTCTTTGGTTAATACTTGTTTTGAGTGCGCAGCAAGGGCTGGATCTAAATTTAGAAAAACCGTTCCGACAGCAAAGACTTCACTTAAAGTGATATCACTAATTTTTTTCGCTTCTTCACGAAAAAATTGCTTTGGCATGGCCAAAAGCAAACCACAGCCGTCACCCGTTTTACCATCGGCAGCAATACCGCCACGGTGGGTCATACAGCTTAGGCTATGAATAGCGGTCTTAACGAGATCATGGCTTGCATCACCCTGCATATGGGCAATTAAACCGAAACCACAGTTATCTTTAAACTCATCCGGTTGGTATAAACCTTGAGCGGGAGCTACAGTATTAGGCGATGGCATGTGCATAGCGTACCCTTCTTTTCTACACTGCTCTTTCGAGCCAATAACAAAATCTAATTTTTTCTTCGCGATTTAGTCTTAATCTACTCACATAAATTGTTTTGCTGAGCAAATTTATTTCTTCTTCACATGCTTAAGATATACCGAAAATCATAATCTTGCATGTAAATTGAGACATATTTTGCAGAACCATCAGTTCTCATCAGCCCGACCGCTTCGCACTCTCATCGAATCATTTTCGCGCCAAAATAGGGAGATATATTCAATTGATGCACCAATAAAGCAAGTTTCATGCCACATTAAAGAAACCTACAAGCAAGTATCTAGGAGTTAAGGATTTTATATTCAATATTGTTATTTGATGTTTTATTTTTAATCAAAATTGCACCAATAAGGCGCACTTTTAAAATAAGATGACAACTTAGTGCGCCATTTTAGCCCGAACTAATTAAATGGGTCACTCACCTCATGTTCCGCACTATTTGTTGGCGTTGTTTTAGGGCGACTTGGCTCTACACTACTCTGAGATTTCTGCACATTGACCACATTACCCGATGCATCTCGTCGAGTTACTGTGGTACTCGTGGTAACATTTTTCGTTGAATCCACTTGTGTTTCTGACTGCTGGGCTTGTGCTTTTATTCGTGCTGCCGCCAACTGTGCCTCATCAACCTGTGGCAGAGGTGCAGTTTTTAATTTAACTGAATAAACCTTACTGTTATTTTTTAATTCTTCTGTACCTAAATCATTCACCAAGGGCTGATATTGATCAATCGCAATAACTACTGGCTTTACAGAAGCAGGTAACCCTATTTTCATATCTGCAATAGCCTGATTTGCTTCACTATTACTACGATACACACCATACAATAAAACATATTGCTCTGGGTGATCCTCACCAGAAAGTCTCAAATAGATGAAAGGCTTACGATCACTTTGCTTTTTCAAGAAGCTTTTTACAATTTCTTCATTTGAGCTACGAAAAATCTCGACTGCCACATCATTTTTATGTTCAGCGATGAATTTTGTACCACGAAACTCAGCTTCATGCTGTGCAGTCACCACCACACGTGTAGTCATATCTAAAGGTTTCACCTCATCATATAACGCACCAAGATGGTTCATTGCAGCAACTTTTTCAGGCTGAATTTGTAATTCAACTTCTGTTTCGGGCTGTTTATCCACCTCTATTAATTCTTTGGTGTCTGTAACCGCCCAGAACACGAGCGCGCCAAACAGGCAAGCCCCTCCAAATACGAGCCAAACGTATTGCTGGATAGGAAATTTTGCCTTTTGAAGCGCCATGATGAACCTTTTACTTATCTTTGATTTGCCAGAATGGCTTGTTTCATTAATTCCACATCAAATTCTTTCGTGATGACAGCTTTACCGAGTTGCTTCATTAGCACCAAACGCAACTGACCATTCAACACTTTTTTATCATGCGACATATATGACAAGAATTGATCTAATGGAATTTTAGGGCAAACTACAGGTAAATTGGCACGTAAAATGATATTTTTTGTACGTTGTACATCATCTGCACTAAGCCAACCCATACGATGCGACAAGTCAGCAGCCATAATCATACCTACAGCAACAGCTTCGCCATGTAACCACTCACCATAACCTAAGTATGATTCAATTGCATGACCAAAGGTATGACCTAGATTTAACAAAGCACGCTCACCTTGTTCCTTTTCATCATTGGCCACAATTCGCGCTTTATGTGCACATGAGCGATATACCGCTTCTGCTAGCAAGTGAGCATCACGCTGCACTAAGCCATCCATATTTTGTTCTAGCCAAACTAAGAAACCTGAATCACCAAGTAACGCATATTTAATAACTTCAGACAAACCTGCTGATAACTCACGATCGGGTAATGTATCCAATTGAGACATATCTGCCAACACAACCTGAGGTTGTTGGAATGCACCAATCATGTTTTTACCCAAAGGATGGTTAATGCCTGTTTTACCACCAACACTTGAATCTACCTGTGACAATAAAGTAGTAGGTACTTGAATAAAGTACACACCACGCTGGAAACATGCCGATGCAAATCCAGCCATGTCTCCAATCACACCACCACCCAAAGCAAGTACAGTACAATCTCGATTGAAGCCAGCCTGAAGTAAGGCATCAAAAATAAGATTCAAATGCTCACTATTTTTATATTTCTCACCGTCTGGCAAGATACATGTCGCAACTGTTTTACCCAAGGCTTGGATTGATTGCTGATAGTGCTCTAAATACAGTGGTGCGACTGTCTCATTGGATACAATCATCACTTGCTGCCCATGAATATAAGGTGCTAACAAGCTTTGTGGATTTAAATCACTACCAATAAATATAGGATAACGGCGTTCGCCAAGTTCAACATATAAGGTTTGCATGAATATCGCCGATCTATGACTGACTAAGTACAGGAGTGGAAACGATTAAGTTCAAGATTTTATGCGCTAAATCACGCGCTGCACCTTGATTCGTTTCAATAATATGATGTGCAACTTCACGATAGAGTGGGTCACGTATCGCAAGTAAATCTTTCAACTTCTGTTCAGGATTTTCAACTTGCAATAAAGGGCGATTTTTATCGCGAAAGGTGCGCTGCAATTGAATTTCAACTGGCGTATAGAGATAAACCACAATACCACGATGCTTGAGAAATTCGCGGTTAGGGGCTTGAGTGACTGCACCACCACCTGTGGCTAAAACCAAATGTTCTCGAGCCGTTAACTCATCGATAACAATAGTTTCACGACTACGAAAACCCGCTTCCCCTTCTTTTTCAAAAATCCAGGGAATGGTAGCACCTGTTTTACGCTCAATTTCATGATCACTATCAAGAAATTCACGCCCTAACAATTCTGCCAGATGCCGTCCAACGGTTGTTTTGCCTGCCCCCATAGGCCCTACCAAATATATATTTGGTAGGGATTCAAACTCTTTGCTTGGCAAGGAGTCACCTTTTGATTTTGTTAATTTCAAAATATATTAATGATTTCTTGAAACACTGTCATTAACAATTCGTGGCGTAACAAAAATTAGCAACTCAGTTTGCGCATTTGTCTTCACATTGTTTTTAAACAACACTCCAACAAATGGTAAATCACCTAGGAATGGAACTTTTTGATACTGATTACGTTTGATATCATCAAAAATACCACCCAATACAATCGTCTCACCATCACCAACTAGAACATTGGTTTCAAGTTTGTTTGTATTGATTAGATAACCAGCCGAAGTCAGTTCACCAATGGTATCTTTTTCAATTTTGAGATCCATTTGTACTTTGCCATCAGGCGTAATACTCGGCGTGACTTCTAACTTTAGGTTAGCATCAACGAAGCTAGTTGTCGTACCACCCTCAGCACTCCACGATTGATATGGAATTTGATCACCACGTAAAATTGATGCCTTCTGCTTATCCCCAGTCATCACTTTTGGTGCTGATAAAACCTCACCATGACCATCAGACTGTAGCGCAGTTAATTGTAAATCCAACATAAAATCAGAAATCTTTAACAAACCAAAATTAAAGGTTCCCGCTGTCCCAGTCGCCAAGTCCACACCTAGATCAAACTTAGGCGAATAATCTCCACCCCAAACGTTTGAACCGTTTGCACCAGCACTTAAGCTTGGATTATTACGTTGCAAGCCCCAACTCACACCCAACTCACGTGAAAATTCTGTTTGAGCTGTAACTATTCGCGCCTCAACCATGACCTGCTTCACTTCAACATCAAGTAAATCGACCATCTTACGGATTTTATCAATATTTTGAGCTGTATCATTGACAATTAAAGTGTTAGTTCGCGCATCCACTGAGATTGAACCACGTGAACTAAGTAATGCATCAGAAGCATTATTACCACTATTTGTACCACCCGTATTGTTGGTCTTACTTTGTGTAATTAACTTTTCAATATCAGCAACTTTGGCATAGCTTAGCTTTAAGTATTCTGTTTGAATTGGTGCAAGTTTTATACTCTGCTCAATGGCTTTTGCTTCATCTTCTTCTGCTTTAATCAACTCTGAAACAGGTGCAATCCAAATGACATTACCATTTCTACGCTTATCTAAATTCTTAGTTTTTAGTACAATATCTAATGCTTGATCCCAAGGAACATCTTTTAAACGTAATGTAATATTGCCATTTACAGAATCCGCAGCAACCATATTGATATCTGTAAAATCTGCAAGTAACTGTAATACACGACGTACTTCAATATCTTGGAAATCTAAAGAGATCTTTTTGCCCGTATAGTGATTTGAAGCTTTTGCACGCGCTGGGTTTTTATCTTCAGGACGCTTTAAGCTAATGGTTAGTCGATTATCTGTCTGATAAGCCATGTATTCATAACTACCACTCGATGAAATCGTAATCAACCCACTACCACGATCATTTTGTGCATCTACCGTAGCAACAGGTGTCGCAAAATCATTCACATTCAAACGACGTGCCAAATGTGCTGGTACTTTATTCCCTAAAGTACGTACAACAATTTTGCTACCTTGTTGTTGTACATCAACAGGGGTATTGCTTCCTAACAAATCAATAACAACTAAGCCTTCGCCAGCTGAACCACGTTTAAACCCAATATCAGAAATGCCTTGTGCCTGCTTTTGCGCCGCTACAGGTGTAGGTGCCAATGCATTTGCCGCATTAATTTTTAGAATGAACGTATTCCCTTCAACACGTGTTGTAAATGCGCCTGCATCAGCTAAATTGACGGTTAAACGAGCGCGCTGCGCATCTGAACTAATATCAACAGAATTTGCTTCACTGGTCGCAACTGGGATCGAGCTTTGTTTAAGATTTTGCTGTGCTTTATCAAAATCTAAAACTAAACGTGATGGCTGTTCCAACTGATAAGCTTGAGGTTGTGGTGGCAAACCATTGAACATGACACGAATTTCAGTACCCTGTCCTGGAATTTGCATTGGCACCACATTCGTCACTGCAACACCCGCACTTGCGGCTTGCATGACAGCCATTGCTACAGCACCCATAGAAAACTGACGAAACATACGGTTCATTGTATTGCCATCCCCAAAAATAAAATCTTGCATACTATTTTTCATTTTTATTCCTTTAAGCTTAAGGTGCTGGTCCAATTAAAATAAGACTTCTCGGACGTTCCACATATCCTTCTCGCCCATCTGGAATAACCTCAATCAAGTCAATCTGTGTCGGCGTGATATTAACAATACGCCCCTGATTAAGCCCCATATAATTACCACGTTGAACACGCTCAATTTGCCCATCAGGAGTTTGAATCAATGCGATAATACCACCCGCTTGATTACGCAAACTTCCCTTCATATTTAAAGTTTCTAAAGCATAACTTTCTAAAGGCTGTTGCTGACGATTAAAGTTTGGATAAACACGTTTACCCGCCATAATTTTCAGCTCTGCTGCCAATGAACTTGGCAAGAAAGGGCTCTTTAGTTGATGTGCAGCATAAACAAAGGTTTCTGTCGAAGTAAAATCTGGTGCTGGCTCAATTGGCAAAGGTGGTTGATTACGAATATTTGCCATTTCTTGATTAACTGCATCAATACGACTATCACATCCAACTAAAACAAAGCCAATGAGTGAAAATAAGGCAATTTTATTCATTTTCATTATTGTGCTCCTTCCGTGGATGCATTATCACTATTACCTACATAACGATAAGTTTTGGCCTGAAGAGTATAATTTATGCTTGGAATTTCAGATTTTTTCTGAGGATTTTCAGAAGAGCTAATCGTAAAATCATGCAAAGTGACAATACGAGATAATCCTGCAATTCCACTTACAAAACTACCAAAGGCGTGATAATCACCAGTTGCTTCCATCGAAATCGGCTGTTCAATAAAGAACTCTTGCTTTACTTCCGGTTCAAGTCGAATATTCTTAAACTTCAACCCCGAATTCACACCTGTTACGTTGATATCTTCAACCAAACCTGGAATTTCAGTTTCTTTCGGCAATTGATCCAATTGCTGATTAAAACGCGCCTCCATATCCTGCAATTGAGTTTGATATTGTTGTAAATTACGCAACTTAGATTCTTTTTCACGGAATTCATTTAATAAGTTTTGTTCTTGTGCATTTGCATTTGCGATTGATTCAATTTTGCCTTTGATCATGACAAAATAAGCTAAAGCTAATACCAGCAGTACAATAAAAATCCAACAAGTAATTTTGACCGATAAGGGCCAACTACCATAGTTATTTGGATCCAAAGTATTGAATTGTTGTAAGAATTTATCCAGCGTCATTTTTTTCTTTGCGGGCGCAACAGATGCTTGATTTAATTCATCAAATTCTTCACGACTCATTTCGCCACCTCCGCTGTAGATGCTGCTGAATCAGCTCCTGTAGCACTTCCTTCTGCATTTGCTACGGGTTGTGGGATCGTATCTAGATCTGCAGTGACCACAAAATTACCATAACTTTCTTCAACACGAGGAACCACGGATTTTGGGGCTTGATCTTTATTTACTTCAACAGCCAAGAACGAATTCATGAAAGCATTTCGATACCAAGGTGAAGCTTCCAAATTACGCAAAAATTCTGCAACAGCGTTTGGACTTTCCGCCTTACCTTCAAAAGTAAACTTATCTCCAGATCGAGTAAACCTTGTAATATAAACATTACTCGGTACCACACGAACCAATTCATCTATCAGATGTACTGCGATTGGACGTTGACTTTGTAAGCCTTGAATAAGCTTCATGCGTTCAATAATTGCATTACGTTGTTCTTGTAAACCATCGAGTGACTTTAACTGCACATCTAAATTTTGGTTAGTACTCACAATCAACTGATTGGCTTGCTCTTGATCTTGTAATTTCTGATCGTAGTAGAACCAAACCGCAGCTGCTGCAATAACCCCTAGAAAAAATGCCCCAATGCAAATCGCAATAAATTCTTTTTTTCGTTTCTCTCTTAGCTCATCGCGCCAAGGGAGTAAGTTAATTTTTGCCATTAATCAAAACTCCTCAATGCTAAGCCACATGCCACCAATAATGATGAAGCATCATTTTCAATTTTTTTAATATCAATTTGAGGTGAAAAACCCATTTGTAAGAATGGATTGGCAATCGTGACTCGATATCCCAGCTTTTGTTGTAACAATTTTGCAAGACCAGGAATATTGGCATTTCCCCCAGCCAATAAAATATGATCAATTTCATTGAACTGTGAAGATGAAAAGAAGAATTGTAATGAACGTGCAACTTGTTGCACTACGGCCTCTAGAAAAGGCTCTAATACTTCAACATCATAATCGTCTGGTAAAGCACGCGTTTTTTTCGCACGCCCAGCTTCTTCAAAAGAAAGACCATAACGGTTTTGAATTTCTTGGGTAAGTTGTTTACCACCAAATACCTGTTCACGACTGTAGATAACTTTATTGTTTTGCATTACATATAAGGTCGTCATGCTATGACCAATATCTAAAATCCCAACCGTTTTTACACCCATCGGTAGCGTATCTGAAAAAACCTTAAAGGCATTTTCTAATGCAAAACTTTCGACATCCGCAATTTTAGGTGTTAAACCCGCCATTTCTAAAACTTCAGAACGCCCTTCGATATTTTCAATCAGCGTTGCAACCAATAAAACATTAACGCGATTTGGATTAGATAAAACGTCAGGGAGAACTTCAAAATCTAGACTTGCTTCATCCAGCGGGAATGGAATGTATTGTTCAGCATCCATACGAATTTGTACTTCACGCTCATCACTTGTCATATCCGCATCCATCTCAATGACCTTTGTGATCACCATAGATGTTGGAATTGCAAATGCTGCATTTGAAGATTGCGTATTGGCTAAATTAATTGCGCGCTCAAGAGAATCCCCAACCGCTTCAGGGTTTAAGATATTTTTTTCAACAACACTGCCTTCTTGCAGTGGTACCAAAGCATAGCTTTCGACCCAATGCCTGCCGCCTTTTACAGAAAGTTCCAGAACCTTAACAGAAGTTGAACTAATATCTACTCCTATTAACCCCTTATTTGGCTTACGATATAACCTGAGCACAATATCATTCCTATTATTTTTTTATCCCCAAAAAAGTAACTAACTAACTATAATCGGCCTATAATTTATCGCAGATACAATATCTCATATAACAATCTGCGCGCCTTAAGGATATACTGACCGCTAATTAGTTTGCCATTAGCTCTTATTAAAACTTACTTGTTATGAAAAAGCTATCTTGTTCAGGCCTTGTTCATCCATTTTTTTTGATCTTAATTTTAATTTTGATCTCTATTCCAATGGGTTTTTATGGCATGTATCTCTATATTGCACCATCTTTGCCAGAAATGTCCACTCTGAAGAAGGCACCATTATTAAAACCATTACAAGTTTATAGTGCCGATAATGAGCTTATTGCGGAATATGGTGGCAAACTTTCTGTGCCTGTAGAATACAATCAAATACCACCCAACTTTATCCATGCTTTTCTAGCAGCTGAAGACTCCTCTTTCTTTGAGCATAGTGGCATTAGTTTCAAAGGCTTAGGTCGGGCTGTTAGTGAGTCTATTACAGGCTCAGATGTACAGACAGGTGGTTCCACCATTACCATGCAGGTGGCCAAGAATTATTATTTAAGCCCTGAACGTACATTAAAACGCAAACTCACCGAAGTATTTTTAGCTCGTAAAATAGAACAAAATCTCACCAAAGAAGAAATTCTCTCTTTATATGTCAATAAAATATTTTTAGGTAAAAATGCATACGGTATCGCCGCAGCCGCTAAGATTTATTATAACAAAAGTCTAAATGAACTCTCATTGGGCCAAATGGCGATGATTTCTGGCCTGCCTAAAGCACCTTCAAAATATAATCCAGTTGCTAACCCAAAACGTGCACTTGAACGTCGTAATTGGATTTTGGGGCGTATGCTACAACTAGGTTATATCAACCAAAAAGAATATGAGCTTGGAATTGCTGAACCTATTAATTTAGATATGCCTGAACGAGGTGTAAATAATCGTTTTCCCTATGTCGGCGAAATGGTCCGCTCAGAACTGATTAGTACCTTGGGTGAGCAAGCGATTGACTCTGGTTATAAAGTCTATACTACGATTAACAGCCAACGTCAGACCTATGCGGAACAAGCCGTACAAGAGGGTTTAGAGGATTATGACCGTCGTCATGGTTGGCGAGGTGCTGAAGCGCATGGCGAACCGCTTAAAAATTTCACAGCATTTGCTAACACCTTCCCCGCTCAAGTAGTAAAAGTCGATCGCTCAAGTTTTGATGCACTTTTACAAGATGGCACCACAGTGACGGTGCCGTGGTCAGGCATGTCTTGGGCACGCCCTTATCGCAATGCAAATAGTGTGGGTAATGCGCCCAGCAATGCTTCACAAATTGTCAAAAAAGACGATATTGTACGGTTAAGACCAAATGACAATAAAACAGCTTGGGCACTGGTACAAATTCCCAAAGTTCAAGGGCAGTTAATTGCGATTAACCCCAATAATGGTGCCATTGAAGCGGTGGTGGGTGGATATAATTTTTATCAATCCACCTTTAACCGTGCTGTTCAAGGTTGGCGTCAACCCGGCTCAACCATTAAGCCTTTTGTATATGCATTGGCCTTAGAACGTGGTTTAACGCCTTATAGTATGGTTAATGATAGCCCTATTACGATTGGCAAATGGACCCCTAAAAACTCTGATGGTCGCTACCTCGGAATGATTCCACTGCGTCGTGCATTATATCTTTCACGTAATACGGTATCTGTACGCCTATTACAAATGGTGGGGATTGAACGTACACGCCAATTGCTGATGGATTTTGGCTTACAAGAAAATCAAATTCCACGTAACTACACGATTGCCTTGGGTACACCTCAAGTACTGCCTGTACAAATGGCCACAGGTTATGCTGCCTTTGCCAATGGTGGTTATCGTATTCAACCGCATTTTATTAGTCGCATTGAAGATGCTTATGGCAAAGTCATTTATCAGGCTAATCCTGAATATGCATGTATCCAATGTATTAATGAAAAGGAACCTGCTCCTGAAAGCGATAATCCGGCAACGCCAGATGATGAAGCTTTCCAAGTTTCAAATTCGGCAAGTGAAGCCACTTCAAGTGATAGCGCAGAAGTTGATACTGGCGATTATCGCCAAGCACAGCGTATTTTAAAATCAAGCTCTGCATTTGATATGGCCAATATCTTACGTGATGTTATTCAGCATGGTACAGGTCGTGCTGCCCTCAAAATTGGTCGTAATGACCTTGGCGGGAAAACAGGGACCACCAATGATGCTAAAGACGCATGGTTTGCGGGCTTCAATGGCAAGCTGGTATCGATTGCATGGGTGGGCTTTGACCAACCAACCACATTGGGCCGCCGCGAATATGGTGGTGTCGCAGCCCTACCAATTTGGACCAACTTTATGGAAAATGCATTAAAAGGCACTCCAGAATCTTGGGTTCGTTTTGATAAAAATGCCAAACTTCCTGTACAACGTGGTCAGGCGGTACCAAATAAAGATGCAAATAAACAGGATCGTGCAGCACCTGCTCTAGCACAACCTTTATATCGCCCTGCCCCAGTTGCGCCACGTCCAACTGTGCAAAATGACTTCGAAGATTTACCAGGTGATCAACCTTTGGTGCCAAACCAAACTAAACCACCTGCACTAAATAACAATCCCCCGCCTAAACAAGGTGGAGATGCCTTAGATCATTTGATCCAGCAAGTACAATAATAAAAAAGCCCTCGAATTCGAGGGCTTTTTTATTATCGTCAGATTTAGTGATCTTGCGACAACCTTAAACAATCACTTCTTTTGAAAGATGTAGATTTGATAATGTGCAGTCAGTTCAAAGCCATTTTTCTGCTCTAGGGCCTGGCGGCGCTCAGGTTTTGCTTTGTATGCATACGGCGTCATGGCAATCAGATTTTTTAAATCCTCTTGCTGAAGACACATCTTAGACTGCACAATTTCTTGATCAATTAAAGTAAAGTTGCCAGCCAATTGCTCCGCAAATTTATTTGGCTCATGCGCTTTTACTTCCTCAAATAAAGCTTCGCGCATCGCGTATAAATGCTCAGGTGCAGGCGTTACCACCAAAAGATAAGCTTCGGGTTTCAGCACACGTAAGATTTCTTCTTGCGGGATTGGGCTAAATAAACTCGTACACAAATCAATACTCTGATCAAGCACAGGTAAAGTCGCCCCTGTACCCACAACCCAAGTGACATTTTTATTGAGTTTTGCCGCCACTTGCACTGCATTTTTAGCAATATCTACCCCTACGCATTGCAACACTTCTTGTTGCATCGCATCGGTGTAATAACCTTCACCACAGCCAATATCCAATAGATTTTCTATACGTAAATCACGAATTTTTTGCACAACAGCTTGCTGGAGGGGCGCATAATGCCCTGCACTTAAAAAAGCACGACGTGCTTGCACAGACTCAGGTGTATCCCCTGGGTTTTTACTGTGCTTATGCTGTACCACATGTAAATTTACATAGCCTTGTTTGGCTACATCATAACTATGGTTGTTTTCACAGCGCCATGTTCTTTCCTCAAGCACCAAGTTTGTTTTACAAACTGGGCACATCAGCAGATTCATCATTTTCTCCAAGGCCATTGAGGCATAAAAAAAGCCGGGCAATTGACCGGCTTTTCATTTCAATTTTGCTTAACGCAATTTTAAGGTCATTAGGCCTAAAACTACCAGCATAATTGTGATAATCCAGAAACGGATCACGACTTGGGTTTCACGCCAGCCTTTCTTTTCATAATGGTGATGTAATGGCGCCATTAAGAATACGCGCTTATTTCGCATACGTAGTGAGCCAATTTGCAAGAAAACTGAAATCGCTTCAACCACAAATACACCCCCCATAATGGCAAAGACAATTTCTTGTCGAACCATTACCGCAATTGTACCTAGCATTGCACCTAAAGATAATGCGCCAACATCGCCCATAAAGATTTGGGCTGGATGTGCGTTATACCAAAGGAATGCCAAACCTGCGCCAATCATCGCCGCACAGATGACCACCAGCTCGGATGCATATTTCACATAAGGTACATGTAAATAGGTCGCAAAACGAATATCACCTGCTAGATATGCAAATACACCTAAACCAGCCGCCACCAATACGATTGGCATAATCGCCAAACCATCGAGACCGTCAGTTAAGTTCACTGCATTTGAAGCACCGTTAATCACCAAATATGTAAAGGCAATAAACCCTAAACCTAATGGAATTGCAGAGAGTGGCAAACTTAATTCTTTAAAGAATGGTATAAGCACATCCAGCATATCTGCAGTATGTTCAGGGTTAGGTTGCTGTGTTGCAATCACATACAACGCAATACCTGCACCTAATGAAGCAATTGATGTCCAAAAGAACTTTTTCTTTGCAGGCAAACCCGCATTGTCTTTGTATCGGATTTTAATCCAATCATCTGCCCAGCCTACGGCACCAAAAATCACCATTACACCGAGTACAATCCACACATAAGGGTTGGATAAATCTGCCCATAACAGGGTAGAAACACCAATCGATAGTAGGATTAAAATCCCGCCCATGGTTGGTGTACCCATTTTTTTTGCATGGTTTTCTGGTGCGAATGAACTTACCGCTTGACCATATTTCAAAGCTTGGAGTTTACGAATCATGACTGGACCCAAGGTCAAGCCAATTAATAATGCCGTCAATACACTCAGTAAAGAACGAAGTGTTAAATAACGGACCACTTGGAATGAGCTATGATAGCCCGCCAAGTGTTCAAATAACCATAACAGCATTTAGAGCTTCTCCATCAATTCAGCCATCAACGTTTCCATGTGGGTAAAACGAGAACCTTTAAACAGGAAACTCATGGACTGAGGTTGATGTGTTTCAACGAGACTAATCAAAAGAGGCAAGGCTTGCTGTTGATTCAGAAAAGCCTGCATTTTTTTACCATATTGTGTACTACGCGCACCCTCTTGCATAGCAGGTGCAAATTCACCAACTGCTATGACAAAATTGATGCCTTTAACCGAAACTAAATCACGACCTAGCATGTAGTGTTGCTGAGCCGCAGATGCACCGAGTTCGCCAATATCACCAACAACCATGACCCGTACACCCTCTTGCTGTGCCAGCACTTCTGCTGCCGCACGCATTGAGGTCGGATTCGCATTGTAAGTATCATCAATAAACAAATGTGTTTTATGTTGAATAAAGTTTAAACGACCTTTTGCACCTTGCGCTTGTTCTAAGCCAGTGACGATGTCATCTAAACCTATACCTATTGCTAAAGCAAATGCAGTTGCAGCCACCGCATTTTGTACATTGTGCTCACCTGCAAAAGGTAGGTTTACAAGGTGTTCTGCAGAAGGGGTATGCAACTTAAACGTTGCAGACTGTGCATGTAACTGAATATCGGTTGCATAAACATCACCACCTAGACCAAAGCTGATCTGTTGCTCTGTTTGTACTGCACCCCGAATTTGATCGGTAAAATCATCTGCCGCCGGCACAATCGATGTGCCCGCTTTTGCAATATGCGTATAAATTTCAGATTTTGCTAAGCAAATGCCTTCACGACCACCAAACTCACCTAGGTGTGCTGTACCGATATTCAAAATGCCCGCAACCTGTGGCTGTACCAGATTTGAAGTATAGTCAATTTCACCTTTATGACTTG
The DNA here is from genome assembly GCF_013391565.1 of Acinetobacter sp. SwsAc6. Taxonomy (NCBI): domain Bacteria; kingdom Pseudomonadati; phylum Pseudomonadota; class Gammaproteobacteria; order Moraxellales; family Moraxellaceae; genus Acinetobacter; species Acinetobacter sp. SwsAc6. The sequence continues at coordinate 118,166 of NZ_JACAXE010000001.1, read as the reverse complement.
CGCCCAGCTCCATCACCGCATATTGATGCTCTGAGCGGAGTTCAAGCAGCATCATCGGTACACCTAAATCATTATTTAAGTTACCACGGGTAATTAAAGTCGGGGCAAGGCGAGACAAAATACTGCCTAACATTTCTTTGGTGGTGGTTTTGCCACTACTGCCTGTCAGCGCAATCACTTTAAGCGCTGGGTGTTTGGCACGGCGATAAGCCCCCAAATGACCCAAAGCCAAACGTGTATCAGCAACCACCAACTGGCAAATATCTGCGTCTATAGGTTGGCTAACAATCGCCAACTGACAACCCTGCGCTGCAACTTGAGCCACAAAATTATGTGCATCAAAGCGTTCCCCTTTTAATGCCAAAAAGGCATCACCCAGTTCTGCATGACGCGAGTCAGTCAATATACGCTTAATGTCCGTGTCTGGCACACGATCATTTAACCAATAGCCTTGAGTAGCCTCAGCTAACTCAGATGCTGTCCATGGCTCTAAAGGCACCGTACTTGTAGTAGATGTATGCATGATGATTTCCTATTGAGCTGGATAGCTTGAATCTGTGCCCTGCAATGCATTAATCGCAGACTGCACCTCAACAACATCGTCAAACCAATGACGTACGCCATCGATTTCTTGATAATTTTCGTGACCTTTACCTGCAATCACAACAATATCTCCATCTTGAGCGTGTTGGACTGCAAATTTAATTGCTTCACGACGATCATGAATTTCATGCACGATATGGCCTGCAAACTGAATACCGGCTTTCATATCTGCAAAAATTTGTTCTGGGTTTTCAGTACGTGGGTTATCCGACGTAATTAAGACCACATCCGCATAATCTAATGCTGCTTGTGTCATTAATGGACGTTTACCACGGTCACGATCCCCGCCACAACCAAAAACAGCCCAAAGATTTTGGGAAACATGTCGCTTAAGGGTAACGAGTACTTGAATCAGCGCATCTGGCGTATGGGCATAATCGACAACAAATAAGCGCTCACCATCACGGATCACTTGCATGCGGCCTGGTGCGCCCTTTAATTTAGGAGTGACTGCGATTAAATCTGCCAGTGCAAAACCTGCCTGCTCGGCTGCAATTAAACTCGCCACAATATTTTCAATATTAAAGTGCCCCAACAGCGGACTATGCACGTCATATACAGCATCTACAGTGATTAATTTAAAATGCGCGCCACTCAAACTATATTGAATATCACACACTTCATAATCCGCTTTTTGCGTGGTTGAATAGCTTAGAATTTTAGGTTGCGCTGGATTTTGACGCGCAGCATTTAACATAACTGAGGCATGCTCATCATCAATATTAATGATAGCCACTTTAAGAGACTCAAAGGCAAATAAGCGAGACTTCGCTTCGGCATAAGCCTCTAAGGTTTTGTGATAATCCAAATGATCACGGCTTAAATTACTATAAGCCGCAATTTCAATTGCACAACCATTTAAACGCCCTTGCTCCAAACCGTGCGAACTGGCTTCAATAGAAGCAAACTCTGCACCTTGCTGTGCATAATCATGTAAAGCATTTTGTAAGTGCAACGCATCTAAAGTTGTATGCGACGATGCTTCTAAATTTGGCAAAATACCATTACCAGTCGTTCCCATCACGGCACACTTTTTAGCTTGTAGCATCAACAACTCAGCAATAAGACGAGAAATCGTGGTTTTACCGTTGGTGCCAGTTACTGCAATCACGCGCGCAGCAACAACAGGTTGAGTCGCTTGTAAATACTGCTTCTGCCATTGCCCCATCAATTGACGTACATTTGGAATGGTCACGGCATTGGCTAAGTTCAAATCCATTTCAGAAATTACAGCCAAAGCACCTCGATCTAGCGCACTTTGGGCAAACTGTATGGTTTTTTCAGGTTGCGAATATGACGTCAGAGCAATAAAAATTTGCCCTTTGGATACATATCTGCTGTCCAAATTAAAACCCTGAAAAGGTTGTTTCATCCAGTCAGCAGTAGACGTTAGGCTGTATATCTCATTAAAACAAATCGTCATGGATTGTCTCTTACTGGATTTTAGGAGTATCTAAAGGTTTATCTAAAGGAACGTTCATTAAACGCAATGATTCTTGCATCACACGTGCAAATACTGGCGCTGCAACTAAACCGCCGTAGTATGCGCCTTTCGGGTTTTCCACCACCACAATCATGGCTAAACGTGGATCACTTACAGGTGCAACCCCTGCAAAGAGTGCACGATAATCTGTTTGCGAATAACCTTTACGGTCTGGACGTAATTTATGTGCCGTACCCGTTTTACCAGCGACACGATAACCAGGAATATTCGCCTGCTGTGCAGTCCCGCCTGGTAAGGTTACTGCTTCCATCATCAATAGCACTTGATCAGCAATTTTTGCATCAATCATTTGCTCGCCTTTCGGCGCTTCGTCTAATTTATATAAACTCAACGGCATCTTTTTGCCTTTATTGGCAATCATGGCGTATGCATCTGCAACTTGAAGCACGGTCGCATTCAAACCATAACCATAAGACATGGTCGCAACTTCTGATACATTCCACTTGCTCGGCGGTAAAATTAAACCACCACTTTCGCCAGGGAATTTCACAGCAGAGCGCTGACCGAAACCTAAACGCTTATAAAAAGTGGGTAATGTCGGATATGGCAACGATAAGGTAATTTTTGCGACACCAACGTTCGATGATTTTTGAATAATCCCACCTAGGGTTAATGCCCCATAGTTATGGGTGTCACGAATGGTATGGTTGCCCACACGCATCGACCCTGGCGAGGTATTAACCACCGTATTGGCCGTATATTTACCACTTTCTAAGGCCATCGCGACTGTTAATGGCTTCATTGTCGAACCTGGTTCAAATGAGTCAATCGCACCACGGTTACGCATGGCATCCTTATTCAACACGCCATTTTTATCATTCGGGTTATACGACGGCCAACTGGTCATGGCCAAGATTTCACCGGTTTTCACATCCACTGCAATTGCAGTTGCTGAACGTGCATTGTTTGCCACACCAGCAGCAGTCAATTCACGGTACATAATATATTGTAGGCGCGAATCAATACTTAAGGTAATGTTTTCACCCGGTTCAACTTCTTTAATCACTTCTGGGTCTTTAACTCGGTTGCCCTTTTTATCACGGACAATTTGTTGTTCACCATCAGTGCCTGCAAGACGTTGATTCAACTGCATTTCCAAGCCTTCAATCCCGACACTTTCACTATTGGTCAAACCAATAATTTGAGAGTTCGGCTGTGGCTGTGGATAGTAGCGTTTATAGTTTTTCTCGGTATATACCGCTTGAAACTCACGCTTCATAATCATGTCAGCTTGCTGCGGTGGTACTTCTTTTTTAAGTACCAAGTAGCGTGAACGCGGGCGCTCATTTAACTTTTTGCGAAGCTCTGCGCGATCCATGCCCACTGCATCTGCAAGTTCATCCAAGTTTAAATTTTTATCTGGCAGTTGACGCTTTAATTTACGGTTATGCGGATCATTGGCCAGCTGTGCCGTGGTTTCATCAAACAGTTTTTTGGTATCAAAATAATCACGCGGGTCCATCACCACCTTCATAACAGGTGTACTAATGGCCAAAGGCACACCATGACGGTCATAAATCACGCCACGCATCGCACGAATTTTTTCTGTTCTTAAAATATTGGCATTGGCTTTATTTTGCAAAAAGTCTTTGTTGATAATTTGCACATAAAAAGCACGTCCAACCAATGCAAAAAAGCACAGAAGAACCACACTCCACATTAAATAAAAACGCCACATATCAACACTAATGGCGGTTTTACCTGTGACAGACTGCTGTTTTTTTCGTGCTGTTTGCTTATTTCTCTTTTCAACCATTTGACAGCTAGCCTTATTTTTTCTCTTCTGAAGTTTGCGGCAAAGAAATCACCACCGTTTGCGCAACTGGCGGTGAATACATCCGAAGTTGTGTAACTGCACGTGTGCCAATTTGCGCCGTTGCTCCAAAAGTTTGTTGTTCAATCAACAAACGCCCCCACTCCGCGTTTAAGTCATCACGTTCACGGATATAGGTGTTCAATTGACGATAATCTTGACGGTATTCAAAGACTTGAAAAACCACAAAAATTGCACTAACGAAAACCAAAATCAACATGACGGCGTATGTGATCGTTTTTTTTAGCTTTAATTTTTTTGTGTTTTGTTCTATTGCTTCGGTTTTCATTCTTTGCCTTTTAAGCTAAACGTTCTGCTGCACGTAACCAAGCACTGCGTGAACGCGGATTGGCTTTTACTTCTTCATCGCTGGCACGAACACGGGATACTTTTTTCAATCGACGCGTATCTTCACGTTGTTGTGGCATACCCCAACTCGTATCTTCAGCCAAAGTCGATTCTTTTTGAATAAACTGTTTAATTAAACGGTCTTCCAATGAGTGGAAGCTAATCACCGCTAAACGCGCTTCTGGCTTTAACACGTCCACAGCTTGTGGTAGGAAAGCTTCAATATCATCTAATTCTTTATTAATGGCAATACGAATGGCTTGGAAAGTCCGTGTTGCCGCATGTTTATTTTTTTCCCATTTTGGGTGGGCAACTTTTACAATTTCAGCAAGCTCTGCAGTAGTTGCAATATAACCTGCGGCTTTAATGGCTTTGGCAATACGGCGACTATAACGTTCTTCACCATATTTAAAGATGATATTGGCCAATTCCTCTTCTTCAATATCCACCAACCACTCTGCAGCTGTTGGGCCTTGAGAGTTGTCCATACGCATATCAAGTGGGCCATTTCGCATAAAGCTAAAACCACGCTCTGCTTCATCTAACTGCGGTGACGACACGCCTAAGTCGGCCATAACACCATCTACAAGGTCGATGCCACGTGATTGTAATTCTTGTTGTAAGTCAGCAAAGCTGGCATGAATGATTTTAAAACGTGGATCTTCTTGTTCTAATTCTGCGGCCACTGCCAAAGCTTGTGGGTCTTTATCAAAGCCAAAAACACGTGCATTTTCATCTAATTTTGATAGCAATAATCGTGTATGTCCCCCACGACCAAATGTCCCATCGACATAGATTCCTGTAGTACGCCCAGCAAGCAAGGCATCAACAGTTTCGTGAAGTAATACAGAAATATGCGACATACAGAATCAATCATGACAGTAAAAAAGTAACTGCACATTATTACCTTGTTTTAGTAAAGCTCCAAACGACTTTTTGTACAGAAATATTACTTTCTATAGAGAAAACCGTTTTAGGCATTTATAAAACCAACTGTTGCAAGCTTTTCATCTATTGTTTGCGATAGATCACCCTACATATTCACACTAAAACACCATAATTCAGACAGCTACAGTCATTCATCTCCCGCAAACACAAATCCTTTTCAACCAGTAGCCTACAGATCAATGGCACAAAAAAAGCCCCTGCGAACAGAGGCTTTAAAATAACTTCGACTACGATTAACTCTTCAGAATGAATCCATTCATCAATTAACGCTTCGAATTATAAATTTGATCAAAAATCGCACCATTCACAAAGTGTGTTTGCTGTGCTTTTGCCCAACCGCCAAACACTTCATCAATGGTAAATGTTTTTAATGGTGGGAATTGTGCTTTATATTTGGCTAGAACAGCCGCATTACGTGGACGATAGAAATGTTTAGCTGCCATTTCTTGACCTAAAGGCGAATATAAATAGTTGATATAACCTGTTGCCAACCACTTGTTGCCATTTTTATCGACAGTTTTGTCGACAATTGCAACCGAAGGCTCCGTTAAAATAGACATTGATGGATAAACAATATCAAACTTACCTTTACCCAACGTTTTTTGGGTCACAAGCGCTTCATTTTCCCAAGTTAACAACACATCACCAATGCCACGCTCAGCAAAAGTCGTCATAGATGCTCGCGCTGCTGAGTCCATCACTTTCACATTGTGATACATTTTGCCGACGAATTCTTTCGCCTTCGCATCATTACCACCTGGTTGCTTCAGTGCATAGCCCCAAGCTGATAAGTACACCCAACGTGGTAAACCACCTGTTTTTGGGTTTGGTGTAATAATTTCTACACCTGGCTTGGTTAAGTCGCTCCAATCTTTAATATGCTTTGGATTGCCTTTACGTACCATAAACACAATTGTCGATGTATATGGTGCTGAGTTATACGGAAATTCCTTTTGCCAACCCGGCTGAATCTGACCAGACTTTACAATTTCATCAATATCATTGGCCAAAGCCAAAGTCACAACATCACCTTTCAAACCATCAACCACCGAACGTGCTTGCTTGCCTGAACCACCATGTGATTGTTTAAAATCAACAGAATAACCTGTACGCTTTTTCCAATATGCGCCGAATGACTTGTTAAATTCGTCATAAAATTCGCGAGTTGCATCATAAGATACATTTAAAAATTGGCGATCTGCCGCCTGAGTTGCTGTTGTAGGAAGCGCTAGACCTAGCGACAACAATGCACCACTCAACAATGCTTTGAATTGAAGTTTCATATCAGCACAAATCAAATATCTAAATTAATGCTAACTATATGAAAGAAAATCATTAATCGCAATTCACAAAATTAAAAGAACATCCGTTAAAGTAGAATAATTTGTTCTTTTATCATCTTGTTTTACTTATATAAAACTTCAAGAACACTTTACCTTTTCCATATATATACTGTTTTTTGCTTTGTATATAAAAAAAATGGATAACAGTAGTCATCCATTTTTCTTATCTAAACAACCTGTATTAATGCCTTATTTTTTATCACTATAAATTTGGTCAAAGATTGCACCATTCACAAAATGGGTTTGCTGTGCCTTTGCCCATCCACCAAAGACTTGATCAATGGTAAAGGTTTTTTGCTTTGGAAATTGAGCTGCATATTTCGTTGCAGCTTTACTATCACGTGGGCGGAAATAATATTTGGCAGCCAGCTCCTGTCCTTTTGGAGAATATAAATAATTCAAATAGCCTTTCGCCAAATTACGATTGCCATTTTTATCCACTGTCTGATCCACAATCGCCACAGATGGCTCAGCCAAAATCGAAATCGATGGATACACAATATCAAACTTATCCTTACCTAGCCCTTGTGTCGCCAGCAAAGCTTCATTTTCCCAAGACAGCAACACATCACCAATACCACGCTCCGCAAATGTCGTCAGTGAACCACGTGCACCCGAATCTAATACTTTGACATTTTGATAGAGCTTTTTAACCAATTCTTTGGCTTTCGCATCATTACCACCGGGTTGCTTTAAGGCATATCCCCATGCTGATAAATAAATCCAACGTGGCGCGCCACCCGTTTTTGGGTTTGGCGTAATAATTTCTACACCAAGCTTGGTCAGATCATTCCAATCTTTAATATTTTTAGGATTGCCTTTACGTACCAAAAAAACAATAGTTGAGGTATAAGGCGCAGAGTTATTTGGAAATTCTTTTTGCCAACCTTTTTTAATTAAACCTGCATTTACAATTTCATCAATATCATTGGCTAAGGCCAAAGTCACCACATCGGCTTGCAAGCCTGTCGCCACGGCACGTGCCTGCTTACCAGAACCACCATGTGATTGCTTAAAATTAACCTCTTGGCCTGTGCGTTGTTTCCAAAATGCACCAAACTCCTGATTATATTCTTGATAAAACTCACGGGTCGGATCATAAGACACGTTTAAAAAATCTTTATTCGCATATACAGAAGTTATAGCACCACTTAAAAGCGCCAATACAGTTGAAGCTATTATTTTTTTCATTGCCAAGTCTCATTTCATTCTTGAAATGCACTATATAAATCTCAATACTCTTGCACAATATCTTGGCTAGATGATTAATTTGTTTAGATTTCTATTTTTTAGATATGCAAAAAACTGCTTAGAATTGATATTTTTTTGCTAAAACAATGCTTCAAAATTCTATTCTCCATGCTATCTTCATAGTTATTTGATATAAAGTAACAATTAAGGAGAAATCTGCTTTATTCAGGTAATCTAACTTGGTGTTTTATTATTTTTTTGTAAAAAATGTGATGTTGTTCTACTTTTTAATCAATTAACGTGGTTAAAGCGTAGTATTAGTATTAAAAAACACCAATAAAAGTTCCATTCATCAAATTAGGGGAAGATTGGACATGAAATTAAATCAATATATGCTTCTTTGTGTCGCTTTAAGTTTTTCAACTTTGCAATTCACGCATAGTGCTGCAATCAACAAGACGACCAGTGCAAAAGTAACTTTGCCAAGTGATAAAACGTCGCCGATTGAAAAAGCCTTAACACAACAAAAAAATGAGTCTTCTAAAGCGCAATCATCTGATGACAGCTTAAAAGTACTTACATCGCTTAAAACTGCACCTGCTCAAAGTTTTTTTGCCTCACAAAACCAAAGTTTTAGCCGTTTTGTTCAAGCGTTATTCTCTACAAATCCATCTTAAGTCTTTAACGCACATATTTTAAGCCCATGCATTCCCCTGCTTGGGCTCGAAGCCTGATCACTGAATGATAAATTAAGCATTAAGTGATCAGGCTTTTTCGTTATAATAGATCCCAATTTACATTCTGATTAATAATTGATTATGACTGTTCGTACTCGTATTGCACCCTCTCCTACTGGTTTCCCTCATGTAGGGACTGCCTATATCGCTTTGTTTAACCTATGTTTTGCTAAGCAACATGGTGGCGAATTTATTCTTCGTATTGAAGATACCGACCAACTTCGCTCTACACCTGAATCTGAAAAAATGATTTTAGATTCATTGCGTTGGTTAGGTCTAAATTGGTCTGAAGGTCCAGATGTAGGTGGCCCACATGCACCCTACCGTCAATCAGAGCGTATGGGCATTTATAAGCAATATGCACTGGAATTGGTTGAAAAAGGTCATGCGTTCTATTGCTTCGCAACAAGTGAAGAACTGGATCAAATGCGTGCAGAACAACAAGCACGTGGTGAATCTCCACGTTACGATGGTCGTGGTTTAAAACACACTGCAGAAGAAGTACAACGTCGTTTAGCTGCTGGCGAACCGCATGTCATTCGTATGAAAGTGCCTGAAGAAGGTATTTGTCAATTTAATGACTTACTACGTGGTGAAGTTGAAATTCCATGGGCACAAGTCGACATGCAAATTCTGCTTAAAACTGACGGCTTGCCAACTTACCACTTAGCAAACGTAGTCGATGACCATTTAATGGAAATCACGCACGTGATCCGCGGTGAAGAATGGATTCCATCAGCGCCTAAACATCAATTGTTGTATAAATACTTCGGTTGGGATATGCCTGTGCTTTGCCACATGCCACTTTTGCGCAACCCAGATAAATCAAAACTATCTAAACGTAAAAACCCAACGTCAATTAACTACTACAAAGACATCGGCGTTTTACCAGAAGCTTTGTTGAACTACCTCGGCCGTATGGGCTGGTCAATGCCGGATGAAAGTGAAAAATTCACTTTGGCAGAAATGATTGCACACTTCGACATTCAACGCGTATCTCTTGGTGGCCCAATCTTTGATGTTGAAAAACTCAACTGGTTAAACGGTCAATGGATTAAAGCGCTTTCTCCAAGCGATCTGCTAGATACATTATTGGCTTGGAAAACCGATCGTGCCAAATTAGAAGAAATTACTGCTGCCATTCAACCGCGTATTAACTTACTTTCAGAAGCTGTGAATTGGTCTGCACATTACTTCAACCACTTCCCTACACTGAGCCAAGAGCAGTTTGTGAGTAAAAAACTCTCTGACGAACAAGTTCGTCAAAGCTTACAATTTGCGATTTGGCGCTTAGAAAGTCTGTTCACTTGGAATAACGACACTGTTAGCCAAACGCTAATGGACTTAGCTGCGCAAATGGAAGTGAAATTACGTGATTTCATGCCTGCGTTCTTTATTGCGATTGCGGGCTCAACAGCATCTACACCTGTCATGCAAACAATGGTCACGATTGGTCCAGATTTAACTTTCGCTCGCTTACGCCATGCGCTTGAAATTGTTGGTGGTCCAAGCAAAAAAGAACTTAAAGTTTGGGAAAAACTCAATGAAAGCTTAAAATTGCCGAAAAATGACGCAGTTGATGAAGCTTAATTGAATTTTTAGTTGACGCATGAGCCTTATATCCATAATATAGCGCCCATACAGAGACACAGTGTTAAACACTGATCCTGTTGCCTCACTTGTCCCTATCGTCTAGAGGCCTAGGACATCGCCCTTTCACGGCGGTAACCGGGGTTCGAATCCCCGTAGGGACGCCATATTCAAGCAAATCAATATGGTTTGCTTATAAAAAAGCCCAAGCATTATGACTTGGGCTTTTTTTATTGCTTATCTATTTACTAAGACACTGAATCTTATACTGTTACTGAGTATTTTTTGCTTTCTGTACTATTCCGATTAAAATAATACTCAGCTCAAAATTATGGAACTGTAATGCAATACCGTTGCCCTCAATGTCAAAGCCCTAAAATTATGCCCATTGCGCAAGCAGGCCAACCCGCTGCACGCCCTGTTGTGCCTAAAAGTTTGGTATTTTTAATCCCTGCAATTTTCGTGTTGTTACTCCTGGTCATCATTAGTATTGCAATGTGGTTATTTGGCAATGGTGCAGGAAGCACCATACAAACAGCAACCGTTGTGGTTTTTATCATTTGCGTGATTGCAGGTTTCTTATTTTATCGCGACTTACCTGATTTCAAAATTTCAATGCAAGCCTTCATGCAGTCACAAAAAAAATGGAAATGCCGCGATTGTAATCATGAGTGGGAAGTTTAATTCCCACACTTGTTCACATCAGCATTAATGCTGATGTGAATGTTCATCCAAGGCATGATGATGTCCTTCTTCTGCCAGACATGCCTCTTCTTCAATCTGTAAAACCATCTCAGTAATCCCATGTTGATGGCTTAACATCTCCATCGCCTCTTTATATAAGCTGGTACGATCAGCACCCGGCGCATAAAGATGGACTGTCAAATGAATATTTTTAGAACTAATCGCCCACACTTTAAGTTGATGAATACTTTCTACACCATTCAATTGCAATAAATCTTTACGTAGCTTTTTAATATCAATCTCTTCTGGTACACCTTCTAATAATATATTTAAACTCTGCTTTAACAGTACCCATGTGCGTGGCAAAACCCAAAAACCAATCAGCACAGCAATCACTGTATCCACCCACATCCAGCCGGTGAAATAAATCAGCACAGCACCCAAAATCACGCCTACAGAGCCCAAAGCATCACTTAAAACTTCAAGGTATGCTCCTTTCACATTCAAACTGTCTTGAGAGCTAGAAAATAGGATACGCATGGAAATTAAATTAATGACAAGACCAATGCTCGCCACAATCAACATCCCCATACTTTGTATCTCTGGAGGGGTTGAAAAGCGCTGATAAGCTTCATACAAAATATAAATAGCCACGGCAAATAGCATGAGCGCATTAAATAAAGCTGCTAATATTTCAAAACGCTGATAGCCAAAGGTTCGTTTATTATCTGCAGGTAATTTGCCAATTTTAATTGCGACTAAAGCAATCGCTAAAGCTGCTGCATCGGTAAACATATGCGCGGCATCTGAAAGCAAAGCCAAACTTTGTGTAATAAAGCCCGCCACAACTTCGACCACCAAAAAACTACTGGTCAGTAATAATGCAAAGGTTAATTTTTTCGAATTTTCATCTGTTACAACGGCATGACTATGATCATGATGCTCGGACATTCAATTATCCTTCTACTCGTTGAGCGAACTTGAGCATAACAACTTCTGTCGATGTAATACCATTACAACAACAGATCAGTTATGTATCATATTGAAACAGCCAATCAAAAACATGAACACCATAAAACTTGAATTTAAAACATCATCACATACGTTGAAGCAGAAATAGCAGTACTCGCTTTTGTATAATTTTAATTAACCTCATGACTTGTCTTAAATAGCACCAATTAAAACACAAAAAAATCAGCCCGAAGGCTGATTTTTTTACATCAAAATCGGCAATTAAACGCCAATTTTGCGATATTTTTGACGCTTAGTCACAAGGTCATCACCATCACGTTTACGGCGATATTCTTCAAACTCTGCATAATTACCAGTGAAGAATTCAGGTGTTTCACCTTCAAATGACAAGATGTGCGTTGCAATACGGTCTAGGAACCAACGGTCGTGCGAGATCACCATTACAGTACCAGGGAATACTAAAATCGCATCCTCAAGCGCACGTAAAGTTTCGATGTCCAAGTCGTTCGATGGTTCATCGAGTAAAATTACGTTTGCACCCATTTGCAGGATTTTCGCAAGCTGTAAACGGTTACGCTCACCACCTGACAATTGACCTACACGTTTTTGCTGATCTTGACCTTTAAAGTTAAAACGGCCGATATACGCACGAGATGCGATTTCGTATTCGCCAATACGCAAGATGTCTAAACCGCCAGAAACTTCTTCCCAAACAGTTTTGTTGTCATCAAGCGTGTCACGGATCTGACCAACGTAAGCCACTTTAACTGACTCACCAAGCACAACAGAACCCGTATCTGGTTGCTGTTCACCAGTCATCATACGGAATAAAGTTGTTTTACCCGCACCGTTCTCACCCACGATACCTACAATGGCACATGGTGGAACAACGAAGCTTAGATCTTTATAAAGCGTACGATCACCAAACGATTTGCTGATGCCTTCAACTTCTACAACCTTATTCCCTAGACGCGGGCCAGGTGGAATGTAGATTTCAGACGTTTCGTTACGCTGTTGGAATTCACGCGAGTTAAGCTCTTCAAAACGCTCCATACGCGCTTTGTTTTTCTTTTGCTGACCTTTTGCATTTGAACGAACCCATTCAAGTTCTTTTTTCAATGCTTTAGCAAAAGACTCTTCTTGCTTGTTCTCTTGTTCTAGACGGGCATTTTTCTGCTCTAACCAAGAAGAGTAGTTACCTTGGTATGGAATACCCATGCCACGGTCAAGCTCAAGAATCCATTCAGCAACGTTATCCAAGAAATAACGGTCATGGGTAATCGCAACGATTGTGCCCGTGAAGTCTTTCAAGAAACGTTCTAACCATGCTACAGATGAAGCATCTAAATGGTTCGTCGGTTCGTCTAGAAGCAACATGTCTGGTTTAGACAATAGCAAACGGCAAAGTGCGACACGGCGACGTTCACCACCAGAAAGTTTAGATACGTCTGCATCCCAAGCTGGAAGGTTTAAAGCTGCAGCCGCTTGATCCATTTGGTTCACAATATTATGTGCATCCCATGAATGGATAATTGCTTCAAGCTTCTCTTGCTCTTTTGCAAGTGCATCAAAGTCTGCATCTTCAGCTGCATATTCAGCGAAAACTTCATCTAGACGTGCTAAAGCATCAAGCGGCTCACGTAAACCATCTTCAACGTTACCACGAACATCTTTGCTTTCATCCAATGGCGGCTCTTGTTCAAGGTAACCAATTTTGATACCCGGTTGAGCACGTGCTTCACCTGAGAAATCTTTATCTACGCCCGCCATAATACGAAGCAAGGTAGATTTACCTGCACCGTTTAGACCAAGCACACCAATTTTTGCGCCTGGGAAAAATGATAAAGAGATGTCTTTCAGGATTTCGCGCTTAGGCGGAACCATCTTCGACACACGGTTCATCGTGTAAATATATTGGGCCACTTAGGACTCCTCAATAGTCAAAACATATACGGAACAACACAAAGTTGTCCCTGCTCAATTGAGCGAAAAAATAATCAGCTATTATACGCATAAAGTCGTGAAAAAATAAGGTTTCGCACACGCCTTCAATGCATTGTTACAAGTTTAATGGCGAACAAAATTTAAACATGCTGTTTTAAGCATGATTTCGCTCATCTTTAGCTGAAAATTTTTCAATAATATTAATAATTATGATATTCATTTTATAAATAAAGCACTTTTATTCATATATATAAGTGATAGACTGTTTAAAAACTAGCTCTCTTAGATGAAGTAATCATGACTTATAAAGACGAAACTTTAGCAATTCACGCGGGGTATACACCGGAGCCAACCACCAAAGCAGTTGCGGTGCCGATTTATCAAACCACCTCTTATTCATTTGACAACACGCAACATGGTGCTGATTTATTTGATTTAAAAGTTCAAGGTAATATTTATACCCGTATTATGAACCCAACCACTGCGGTACTGGAGCAACGTGTAGCTGCGCTTGAAGGCGGTATTGGCGCTTTGGCCTTAGCCTCTGGTATGGCTGCGATTACCTACGCGATTCAAACCATTGCTGAAGCGGGTGATAATATCGCCTCAGTTTCAACCCTATATGGTGGAACTTATAATCTCTTTGCACATACTCTACCGAAACAAGGGATTGAAGTGCGCTTTTTTGATTACCAAGACCCAGAAGCACTGCGTGGTTTAATTGATGAAAAAACCAAACTGGTTTTTGTTGAATCAATTGGGAATCCACTGGGTAATATTATTGACCTTGAGGCGATTTCTAAAATTGCACATGAATACGGCGTCCCAGTGATTGTCGACAACACCGTTGCTACACCTGTCTTACAAAAATCATTTGAATTTGGTGCCGACATCGTGGTGCACTCACTCACCAAATATATTGGTGGTCACGGCAACTCGATCGGTGGCATCATCGTCGACAGCGGCAAATTCCCTTGGGGCAAATATCCCGAACGCTTTAAATCACTGAATACCCCTGATCCAAGCTACCACGGGGTGAATTATGTAGAAGCACTGGGCGAAGCAGCTTATATTGCCCGCGCTCGCGTAGTACCGCTACGCAATACTGGTGCAGCCATTAGCCCACAAAATGTATTTTTAATTTTGCAAGGCCTCGAAACTTTAAGTCTACGTATGGAACGCCATACTGAAAATGCGCAAAAGGTGGCGGAATATTTACAAGCTCATCCTAAAGTAAAATGGGTCAACTATGCAGGATTAAAAGATCACCCTCAGCATGCATTAGCACAAAAATATGTGAAAGGTAAACCTTCCGCGATTTTATCCTTTGGCGTACAAGATGGTCTTGAAGGTGGCACACGCTTCATCGATGCATTACAACTGTTTACTCGCCTCGTAAATATTGGCGATGCCAAAAGTTTAGCTTGCCATCCCGCAACCACCACGCATCGTCAGCTCAATGAGTCAGAGTTAAAAGCAGCTGGTGTGAGTATCGACATGGTGCGCTTGTCCGTGGGTATCGAGCATGCTGATGATTTGATTGCTGATTTAGAACAAGCGCTGGCACAAGTTTAATTTTATTTTCTTTGCCAAGTAGGTTACAGCCCTAAAAATCAATTCAAAACCCTCTTATGCACCCCTATAAGAGGGTTTTTTTATGCTTTCCACACTATTCTGTGATCTTTCTCATTTTATCCCTTGTCTTCGCACTTAAATATTGTTAAAAGTAAATCACAACAATGAGTAATTTTAGAGCAATTACTCTAATAATATTTTTAAATTTCAATAGCTTAAATCCTATCTTTTCTTTTTAAATACGTTATCATTGCAAGCATATTTTCGCTGCCACTGTCTCTAACCAAGCACAGCCAGCCACGTAATAAAAAAAACGCACAGTCTCACATTTATTCAATCAGGGTATTAAACGTGAACCAAAGATTAGAAAAACGCTTTCAAGACAAAGTGAACGGTAAAATTGTTTTGATTACCGGCGCTTCCAGCGGTATTGGCCTTACAGCAGCACATCGCCTCGCCGATGCAGGTGCACATGTGCTCTTGGTTGCGCGCACCCAAGAAACCCTAGAAGAAGTCAAAGCTGAAATTGAAGCCAAAGGTGGTAAAGCTTCAGTTTTTCCATGTGATTTAAACAACATGGATTCTATTGATGAGGTGTCAAAGCAAATCCTCGCCTCTGTCGATCATATTGATATTCTGATTAATAATGCAGGACGTTCAATCCGTCGTGCCGTGCACGAATCCACTGATCGTTTCCATGACTTTGAACGTACCATGCAGCTGAATTACTTTGGTGCAATTCGTTTGGTGATGAACATTTTACCGCAAATGATGATTCGCCGTGATGGTCACATTATTAACATCAGTTCAATTGGCGTGTTAGCAAATGCGACCCGTTTCTCGGCTTATGTAGCATCTAAAGCCGCGCTCGATGCATTCAGTCGTTGCTTATCTGCAGAAGTGCATTCACATAAAATTGCAATCACATCGATTTATATGCCTTTAGTGCGTACGCCAATGATTGCGCCAACCAAAATTTACAAATATGTGCCAACGCTCTCTCCTGAACAAGCAGCTGACCTCATTGCCTATGCCATTGTGAAGCGCCCGAAAAAAGTGGCGACAAATCTTGGCCGTTTAGCCTCGATTACCTATTCGATTGCGCCAGACATTAACAACAAATTGATGTCGATTGGTTATAACCTTTTCCCAAGTTCAAGCGCTTCGGTGGGTCAACAACAGAAACTCAACTGGGTGCAAAAAGCATACGCGCGCTTATTCCCAGGCGAGCACTGGTAAGTTTCGCTAGTCTGTAGGTCTACATGACTAAGCCTATTTAAGTGAAGCCCAATTTCGATTGGGCTTTTTTATGTCTATGAATATTTTGGCAATATTCGACACTTTAAAAATTGCTTAAGTTTTAGTTACTCTCTTACGCCATGATGCCGTACACTATGGTTCGCGATTTTTAAATCGTGACTCGATTGAGTAACTTTATTTATTTGAACAAATTTAGGTGTAATCCACATGAACAATCTGCAATGGCTCGATGAAGTAAAATTTAACGAACAAGGCTTAGTGCCTGCTATTGCTCAGCATCATCAAACTGGACGTATTTTGATGGTGGCGTGGATGAACCGCGAAGCACTGGCTTTAACAGCTGAAAAAAATCAAGCGGTGTACTTCTCTCGCTCACGTAGCAAACTGTGGCACAAAGGCGAAGAGTCTGGTCATTTTCAAACGGTACACGAAATCCGTTTAGACTGTGATGCTGACGTGATTGTGCTTCAAATTGAACAACACGGTGGTATTGCCTGCCATACAGGCCGTGAATCTTGCTTTTACCGTAAACTGACAGCAACGGGCTGGGAAATTGTTGATGCGCAGCTTAAAGATCCATCTGCAATTTATGGTGAAAAGTCTGCAAATCCACATACCATTGCAATGAATGCCTCAAATGCACAGTCTGAACAAGTGGAAGTGCTCGACTACTTAGGCAAAATGATGGCTGAACGTAAAGTTGCAGACCCAGATTCTTCTTATGTGGCTAAGCTATACCACAAAGGCTTGAATAAAATTTTAGAAAAAATTGGCGAAGAAAGTGTTGAAACCATCATTGCAGCCAAAGATTTTAAAACTGAAGCCAATGAAGATAATAAAAACGACCTAATCTACGAAGTGGCTGATCTGTGGTTCCATACCATTGTGATGTTGGGTTATTTCGATCTAGACCCACAATTGGTTTTAAACGAATTGGCACGTCGCCAAGGCCTATCAGGCTTGGTTGAAAAAGCCAATCGTAGCCACTAAGCAACTAGGCATTGAACAGTGACTAATCCCAAAAAGCCGAGCGCAACCTATGAGCAAGCCACTGCGATAGATAACGCACGGCTGGGGAAATCTTTTAAAGTCATTGCCTATGCTGGCACAGGTAAAACCACAACTTTACAAATGATCAGTGAGGCCATGCCACAAAGACGTGGCATGTACTTGGCCTTTAACAAAGCCATAGCAACTGAAGCACAGCAAAAGTTTCATGGTAATGTCGACTGTCGAACTTTTCACTCCTTGGCCTTTCGTAGCGTTCCACGTGGAGTCACAGACAAGCTTCGCCTGCCTCGTTTAAGCCCAAGTTTCATCGCGAAAGAATATCGTTTAACGCCAATTACGCTACGTCGAATGATGGGTGGGCGTTATGAACAATATGTGCTGATGCCTTCTCGCTTGGCTAGCCTTGTGGCCAATGCCGTCAGCTATTTCTGCTCGACCAGTTCGCAGTACCCTGCACCGCGCCACATTCAAGCGCCTAGCTGGTTACATGCAGATGATATCGATACGCTACAAAAGCACCTTTACCCTGCTGTTGAACGCCGTTGGTTAGAATCAATCGACCCTCACCATCAAGCAGGGATTGGGCATGATATTTATTTAAAATTGTGGGCATTGTCTGAACCTAATATTCCCGCAGACTATGTGCTCTTTGATGAAGCACAAGATGCAGACCCACTGATGCTGGGCATTTTGCTCAAACAGCGCAATACGCAAGTGATTTATGTGGGCGATGCCCATCAGCAAATTTATGCATGGCGTGGCGCAGTCAATGCTATGCAGCAATTACCTTTGCCTGAGTCTCGTCTCACCACTTCATTTCGTTTTGGTGAAGAAATTGCACTCAATGCCAATGCCATTTTAGGTGCATTGCATGAAACCGTGCCCTTACTCGGCAACCCCCTGCTCAATTCCAAAGTAGTCAACAAACCTCATACCAAGCAACGTGATGCTATTTTGTGTCGTACCAATGCACGGGCAATGGAACTTTTATTGGCAGGCTTAGTCCATGGTGACAAAGTCAGTTTACAAGCCGACCATGCCAAGCTTAATCGTTTTGTCGATGCAGCAGCCATGTTAAAACAAGGTAAGCGTGTCGTGGATGTACCTGAATTGGCATGGTTTAACTCTTGGCACGATGTACACGAGTACTGTGAAACCAATGACGGTAGCGACATTAAGCCCTTAGTCAAACTGGTGGATGATCATGGTACAGATCCTTTAAAGCGCGCCTTGGCCAAAATCACCCCTATTGAGCAAGCCGACTATATTATTTCGACCGCCCATAAAGCCAAAGGCTTAGAGTGGGATCGGGTTCATATAGAAGACGACTACCAATTTCGACTTAATGAGAAAGACTATAAAATTAGTGATGAAGAGTTAAGATTACTTTACGTGGCTTGTACACGTGCTAAAGTAAGCTTAAACATCCATCATATTTATGATTTGGTGCAGATATTAAAACGAGAAATGCCGAAATCACTGCGCCAAGCTGTGAGCTAAGACCTGTCGCCCGATAACCTGCTCCAGCCAGAAACAGGTGTCTTATGAAAATACAATCAATTCAACTTAAGCACGCTTTACACTTTACCGACCTAAAAGCCGAATTTAATTACCACGACCTGCCTATTAGCTTAATTTTAGGCGAGCAAAGTAGTGGTAAAACCTCTCTTTTACGTCTGAGCTATCAAGCACTCACATGGTTTGCGGCCCGCTATAAAGACCTGCGCACAGCAGGCGTCGTGATGCTTGATCAAGATATTATGCTCACGCGATTGCAGTCTAAAATTGATATTCAAATTCGCTTTCCAGAAGATATTGGGCATTTTCCAGAAAGCCCAGATACAAGCAGTGAAGATCCTCAGCTGTGTCGTTGGCAACTATACAAAACTATCAATAGCCAAGGTATTGGCATTAGTAAGGTAGATACCCAACAACTTGAAGATTTGGTGCTGATCTATCAACGTGCCATGCGTGATGACCCACTTTTGGGCATGCCTTTAATTGCTTATTACCCCGCAGAGCGCTTTGTCAATGATGTGAATTTGCTAAATAAAAATAATCCAGCAATTTTTCAGGCCGCCTATGCTTACGAAGTTTCGGCTATTCCATTTACAACGTTTAGCCGTTTCTTTGAATGGTTCCGTGAAGTAAGTGATATTGAAAATGCTCAAAGTGCGCAATTGGTCCAACAGATTTTAGCCAAAAGCCAAACTGCAACTGAGTCAGATAAATCACAACACTTTATAGAACAACGACTACTTCAAGCGCATAGTGAAATGCACGCGCCTGCTCTGGCGGCTTTAAGACATGCCATTCGTATCGTATTACCTGAAATCAGCAATGTTTGGTTGCAATATCACCCAAAGCTACAGTTTATGGTGAATTATGACGGCCAAATCATGATGTTTCAGCAACTCTCCAACAGCATCCGCAATCTTGTTGCACTGATTGGCGATATCGTTCGACGCTTATGTCTATTAAACCCTGCCAGCCTCTATCCTTGCGATGAGGGTGATGGTGTATTGATGATTGATGCCATTGATTATCAATTGGATGGCAATATGGCAGCTGTAATTTTAGAGCGTTTACATCAAGCCTTTCCGCGCTTACAAATTCTCGCTACAGGCGAACGCCCTGAACTTTTAGAGCGCGCATCACGTTTTCAATGTTTAAAATTGGAAAATAAACAGCTATACAGTCTTCATCCTGAAGCATGGCAACAGCAATTTGAACATATTTATGCAAGTCTACATTTAGAAGATCACCCTAAAACAGAGGATGCTACTCCTCTGCCTATCGAAATCTTACAACCCGACGTTAACCCGATCCAAAGTCTAGTGAATCAAATTAGCGAACAACTGAATGAACAACAGCGTTTAGAACTTATACAACGCTTACAATTTGAAGATGACAATTCCAATCAACAACATTTGCTCTAAATCCAAAGCCATCAAGCCACTTTGAGTTTAACATTTACAATACGGCCAAAATGCCTTGCGGACTGTACAATACACCACCCCATGCACTGAAGCATGCGGTATATAATGACCTTCTCTTGCATAAAAAGATTGAAGTTGTGCATTGCCTGTAATATGATCGGTTTTACTTGCAAATTTCATATTAAAATCGGAATTTGCTATCGCTTATTTGCTGCGCAATACAGCACTTTATATTTTTAAACACATAAATGCTTTCAAGATTAAGTTTTGGACTACTCTTTGCGGTCCTTCAGTCCTTGAAAGATTGAGATTCACTCTAGGCTTAGGCCTAATCACGACAATGGATACGAGTGTGCTGCCGATTATTATCTTATTACCTTTAGTTTTAGGCACAATCCTTATCCCATGGCTGAAACAATTCTCACGAGGAGCGACAGCCTTTGGGGCAATTGCTGTCAGTTTAAGTAGCCTCACGCTACTACTGACACAAGCCAAAGCTGTTTTTAATGGTCAAGTGATTTTAGAAACTTGGCATTGGCTTCCGCAATTGGGGCTGAACCTGAGTTTTCGTTTAGATGCATTAGGATTGTTGTTTTCTTTGCTCATTACTGGCATTGGAACACTCATCTTTATCTATGCCTATTATTATCTCAGCCCAAAAAATTCACTCAGCAAACTCTATACGCTCCTTATGTTGTTTATGGCGGCCATGCTGGGGATTTCATTATCCAATAACTTAATGTTGCTGTTAGTGTTTTGGGAACTGACCAGTATTTCTTCTTTCTTATTGGTTGGTTATTGGAGTAACTACGAGGCTGCACAACGTGGCTCACGCATGGCACTCACCATTACCGGAATGGGTGGGCTGTGTATGCTGGGTGGATTTATCCTGCTCGGACAAATCACTGACACCTATGAAATAGATCAAATTTTAACGATGGGTGGCTTAATCCAAAGTCATGCGCTCTTTGTTCCAATGCTCCTACTTATCCTCATGGGTGCATTTACCAAAAGTGCGCAGTTCCCTTTTCATTTTTGGCTACCCAATGCAATGGCGGCACCAACGCCAGTCTCTGCATACTTACACTCCGCAACCATGGTCAAGGCAGGTATTTTCTTACTTGCCCGTTTACTGCCAATTTTTGCAGGAGCTGCGCTTTACCATAATCTCGTGACCTTTATCGGGTTGTTTACCCTTTGCATGGCTGCATTCTTCGCCATTTTTAAAGAAGATTTAAAAGGCCTACTGGCTTATTCAACCATTAGTCATTTGGGTCTTATTGTGTGCTTGCTTGGTATCGGTTCACCTTTGGCGGTGGCCGCAGCCATTTTCCATATCATTAACCATGCGACCTTTAAGGCAGCGCTGTTTATGATTGCTGGGATTATTGACCACGAGTCAGGCACTCGTGATTTACGCAAATTAAGTGGTCTATGGCAATTACTGCCGTTCACCGCAACCCTTACCATGATTACTGCAGCCTCTATGGCAGGCGTACCATTGACCAACGGTTTCTTATCCAAAGAAATGTTCTTTACGGAACTGTTGGCAAATTTAACGGGTCCAATCATGTTTGGTTCTGCGGTGGTTGCGACTTTTGCTGGCATTTTTGCCGTGGCTTACTCTATTCGTTTGGTTCACGGCGTATTTTTTGATGGCCCAATCGGCAAGCAAGTGCCTAATAAAGATGCTCACGAGCCTGCTTTTGGGATGCGTGCACCAGCAACATTGTTGGCCATTTTATGTATTCTAGTGGGCTTATTCCCTGCCCTCTTGGTCGAAAATATTGTTAATCGTACCGCACAGGCCAGTACACAAAATTTTGCCTTTGAAGGTACACATCTGGCTATTTGGCACGGTTTTAATTTGCCATTACTGATGAGTGCCATTGCTTTGGTCGGCGGGATTATTTTCTATTTTGCCTTGGCCAAAGATGGGCGTATTCGAGAAATTGACCTTGATCCTATCTTAGGCAAATTCCAAGGTAAAGTTCTGTTTGAGCTGTTCTTAAAACATTTATTATTAAATTCACGCAAATTTAAACGCGCCACTGAAACAGGTTCACTCCAACGCTACCTCATGTGGATTGTGGTGTTTAGTATTTTTGTGATGGCATTACCGCTCTTTTCTCAAGGCTTAATGACAGGTACGCGTGAGCTAACCAGTGCTCCATTGATTGCGATTGTGCTTTGGTTATTGTTGTTCTCTGCATGTTGGATGATGTTGTGGTTTCACCACGAACGCATTAAAGCTGTATTGATTAGTGGTGCAGTTGGTCTTGTGGTGACCATGGTCTTTGTTTGCTTCTCTGCACCTGACCTTGCACTCACCCAAATCACTGTTGATGTGGTCACTACGGTATTGCTCCTCATGAGTTTATCGCTTTTACCACAGCTTACACCTTATGAGTCGAGTGTTTCTCGTCGTTGGCGTGATGCCCTGATTGCAATTGCAGGTGGTGCAGGTATTGCATGGATCAGCTGGCTCATTTTGACCCGCGATCATAATTCAATTTCATGGTTCTTCATGCAACAATCGATTCCACTAGGTGGTGGTACCAACGTCGTGAATGTCATTTTGGTCGACTTCCGTGGATTCGATACCTTCGGTGAAATTACGGTATTAGGCATTGCTGCCATTGGCACGCTGTGCTTGATGGACGGTATGCGTACCCACGGTACTAGCATTACACAAGGCCTGACCTATCGTTTCAATCCATCACCCCTGATGTTCCGTATTACAGCCTCTTGGATTTTACCTTTAGCACTTGTAATTAGCCTGTACATTTTCTTACGTGGCCACAATCTACCAGGCGGTGGCTTTATTGCAGGTTTAATTACTTCTTTAGCTTTTGTAATTCAGTACATTGCACTGGGTCAAGACCATGCCGAGAAATTGCTCAGAGCAAAATCAGGACGTTTATACGAAGTTTGGATTGGCATTGGTTTAGTGATTGCAGGCCTAACAGGGATCGGTGCATGGTTCTTTGGTCGCCCCTTCCTGACCAGTGCACATTTTTATGTGTCGCCACCACTCATTGGTGAAATGCATTTAGCAACGGCTGCCTTATTTGATGTCGGTGTTTATATCACCGTCGTCGGTGCCACAATGTTGATGATTTCCGTCTTGGGCGATTCGCGTCACTCAAGTATGTCTGGCCCAGTACCAAAAGGATAAGCACATGATCAGTTTAGAACTTCTAATGGCTTCTGCGATTGGCTTACTGACCGCAACAGGCATTTACTTAATTCTCCGTGCACGTACTTTCCCTGTGGTTCTTGGTCTGGCCATGATTGGTTATGCCGTGAATTTATTTTTATTTGCCATGGGCCGTATTCAAATCAATGCTCCAGCGGTATTGACTGAAACCACCAAAGCAACTGACCCACTTCCACAGGCTTTAGTACTCACTGCCATTGTTATCGGCTTTGCCACTACGGCATTTATTGTGCAATTGGCGCTGCGTAGCCGTTATGAAACAGGAACAGACCACGTTGACTCTAAAGAAGAAATACCACCAATCGATTCGCGTGAGGATGAGCCATAATGACTAGTTTTATGCACTTCTTTACGCAACACACACCGATTTTTAGTATTTTAATTCCTGCGTTTACAGCGTTCTTGTTGGTCTTGCTCGGCAACCCGGGTTCTGGTTCATTAGCACAAGACCGCCGTCAACCATGGCGCCGTGGTCTCAGCTTACTCTCACTCATTCTAGGTGCTTTAACTTCAGTTTATTATTTAATCCTTGCCAGTACAGGTGAGGTACATATTTATAATCTGAGCGAATGGGCAGCGCCGTTTGGCATTGTTTTGGTACTCGATCAACTGTCTGCATTTATGCTGGTTTTAACCTATGCACTGGCCCTCCCAGTGATTTGGTTTGCCAGTAAAGAATGGGATGAACGTGGACGCTACTTCCATGCAATGTGCCATTTTTTATTGATGGGCTTATGTGGTGCATTTCTTACAGGCGACTTATTTAACTTATTCGTCTTTTTTGAAATCCTACTCATGGCATCTTATGTCTTGCTCCTACATGGTCAAGGCAAAGCACGCTTCCAGTTGGGTATTCACTACGTCACCATTAATTTATTGGCTTCTGCACTGTTCTTAATTGGTTTAGGCTTAATTTATGGCAGTGTCGGCAGTCTAAATATGGCCGATGTCGCACGTTTAATGCCTTTATTAGAAAATGATCAGCATCGTCTGGCTGTTGCTGGTGGATTACTTCTCTTTGTAGTATTTGGCATTAAAGCAGCCATGTTACCAGTGGGCTTTTGGCTACCAAAAACCTATGCCGTAGCAACTACACCCGTTGCGGCATTATTTACCATTATGACCAAAGTCGGCATTTATGCGATTTTACGTATTAATGGAACGGTATTTGATGATGCTGTGAGCCACAGCATTCTACAAGCCTTATTACTTGTGATTGGTTTAGTCACCTCTGTTTATGGCGTGATTGGCGCAATTGGTGCAGAACGTCTGCGCCGCTTTGTTGGCTTTATGATTTTATCGTCTATCGGTACGATCTTAATTGCCCTATCACTCATGAATACACAAGCTTGGGCCGCTGCACTGTATTATCTAGTTCACAGTACTATCATTGGTGCAGCCTTTTATTTGCTCTGTGGCTGGATTACCTCTCAGCGTGGCGAATTTAAAGATCATTTTAAAATTGCGCCACAGATGAAACAGCACAAAGTGGTTGCACTCACCTACTTTATTATTGCGCTGATGATGGCGGGGTTGCCACCTTTTAGTGGCTTCTTAGGTAAAGTCTTTATCTTACAAGCGACTGCAAACTCTCCATATCAATTGCTGATTATATTGGTGGTGCTTTTGGTCAGCTTACTCAGTATTTTGGCCATGACACGTGTTGGTTTTATTCTTTTTTGGCGTGCGACCCAACCAGAAGACAATCCTGCTGAAAAAGCCTATACCAATTATCAAGTCTTGCCCGCAATTGCACCTAAGCGCAACGATAAAACCATTTATGTCCTTCTGGCTGGCTTAATCGCCTATATGGCATTTGCCGCACCCATCTATCAATATACGCATAGCACAGCGGTACAGATTCAAAATAATGCCCTGTATGAAGGCCTATTATTGAAAAAAGATGAAACAGGTGAAGTGATTAGCGTACAACCGTTTGATCCAGAAAATCTTCCAGAGACCAAGTATGGCGGTGAAGTTGTTGACCCGAATGCACATCTAATTCCATATTTAATTCCTGAGCAAACCTTAAAAGGTGGGCATATTTCAGAATTTAAACAGCGTCAAATTCAGAGACAACATCAAGCAGATGAACAACCAGAGAATGACCAACTCAAACCGATGGAGGCACCTTGAATATGAAAAACACCTCGTTTCTAGAACGCTGTTTTCCACATCCGTTCGTCTCCATCATCACGGGCTTAAGTTGGTTGATGTTGGCGCACAGTATTGATCCTGCATCACTACTCATGGCAGTCATCCTCGCCATTGGTATTCCTTACTTAGTCAAACCCTTTATTGCTCGTACACCCAATATTAATTGGGTAAAGGCAATTCAATTAGGCCTTGTGGTGCTATGGGATATTATTGTCAGTAATATCCACGTAGCTAAATTGGTGCTTGGGCCGACTGATAAATTGCACCCAAAATGGTTTCGTGTGCCTTTAGAAACACAGCATGAGGAAGTTAACACCTTATTAGCGATGATCATTACCACCACACCAGGCACAGTCTCTGCAGGGATCGATCAAGACCGTGGTGATATTTTGGTTCATGCACTTAGCACAGATGACACTGAATCAGAAATTCACACCATCAAAATGCGTTATGAACAACCACTGATGCAAATTTTTGGGGTTCAGTCAGGAGAGCATGCATGATGATCTTGCCTTATGCACTTGGAATCTGCCTCATTGCAGTGACCATTTCTATGCTCTTATGTCTCATCCGTTTAGTGATGGGACCATCAATCGTCGATCGCCTTTTGGCACTCGATACTTTATTTTTAAACGCGACTTGCCTGATTGTGATCTTGGGCATTTATTGGATGAGTACGTCTTTATTTGAAGGTGCTTTATTGGTTGCAATGCTAGGCTTTGTTTCTACAGCAGCGCTTGCACGCTACTTTACCACTGGCCATGTGATCGATTAAGGAGCAACCATCATGCAATTGTTAATGGAAATCTTGGTTTCGTTCTTTCTCATTTGTGGCGCTTTCTTTATGTTGGTGGGTGGCATTGGCATGGTCCGCCTCCCCGACTTATTTATGCGTCTACATGCACCGACCAAATCAAGTACATTAGGTCTCGGTAGCTTCTTGATTGCAGCCATGATTTATTCTGCATTTCAAGGCCGGTTTGGCTTTCCTGAACTTCTACTCACACTCTTTGCCTTCATCACTGCGCCAGTTTCTGCCAATTTAATGGCACAAGCAGCTTTACACCTGCGTTTACGCTCAAAAGGTGGCGAAGTGCCTGAAGCTTTAGACCGACCGCTGCCTTGGCAACGTACGCGCCGTCGTGCATTTCATCAAAAAACATCTCAGGATGAAGTGAAATAGCTTCGTTTTCTAATTTACTGGCGATTGTGATTTAATAATAATTGCTGACATAAAAAAGCCACCCGAAGGTGGCTTTTTTTATGTGATCTCAAATGAGATCTTATTCATCATCTTTTTGTGTTGCATCTGTAGGAGGTAAATCCTTCACAGCTTCAGCAATCAAACCAAACATATAGTTACCATACGCATTGGTTTTATCGTAGTGAAAACGCAAGCGCGGTGTAATACGCGTCTTAATGCGGTGACCCAACTCATGGCGTAAGAAACCTGATGCTTTATTTAAAACATCTAAAGTCTCTTTATTCGCCTCTTCGTTTTGGTCATCACCAAGTTCACGACCCATTACGGTCACATAAACTTCTGCATAGCCTAGATCAGGACTGACCTTCACCGCAGAGATGGTCACTAGACCACCTAAGCGAGGATCTTTCAGCTCTTGACGAATCAGTTCAGACAACTCGCGTTGTACTGTATCCGCCATTCGCTTCAGACGTTGACTGCCTGCCATTACAGACTCCGTTTAACCAATTGAACATCATAAACCTCAATCTTATCTTGAGCTTTGATGTCTTTATAGCCTTTAACTGCAAGACCACATTCCATACCGGCACGAACTTCTTCAACCACATCTTTATAACGACGTAGAGATTCAAGTTCACCTTGGAAGACAACCACATCATCACGTAATACGCGAATTGGTTTATTACGATGTAGCATACCTTCAAGTACCATACAGCCTGCAGCTGCACCAAATTTACTTGAGTGGAACACTTCACGTACTTCAGCAACACCAAGGATTGTTTCACGGTGTTCAGGTGCAAGCTTACCGCTCATTGCATCTTTCACGTCATCAATCAATTGATAAATAACTGAGTAGTAACGAATGTCGATACCATCTGCATCTGCTTTTTGACGTGCAGTATTGTCAGCACGTACGTTAAAGCCAAGAAGTACAGCTTCAGAAGATTCTGCAAGTGTTACGTCAGACTCAGTGATTGCACCAACGCCCGAACCAATAATACGTACTTTCACTTCATCAGTTGCAAGATCAGCAAGTGCTACGTGTAGTGCTTCTAAAGTACCACGTACGTCTGTTTTAAGAACAACGTTAACAATAGGAACATCTTTCTTGCCCATAGACGCCATGATGTTTTCAAGACGCATTGCAGATTGACGTTCAAGACGTTTTTGACGTTCACGATCCATACGCGCATCAGCAACTTCACGTGCTTTTTTCTCGTCGCTTACAACAAGAACTTCGTCACCCGCCATTGGCGCTTCTGGAAGACCCAAGATTTCAACAGGAATCGAAGGACCAGCAGATTTAATACGTTGACCATTTTCATCTGTCATTGCACGTACACGACCGTAAGATGCACCTGCAAGAACAAGATCACCTACTTTCAATGTACCATTTTGTACAAGAATCGACGTTACCGCACCACGGCTGTTATCAACACGTGCTTCAATTACAACACCTTGCGCTGCACCTTCTTCAGATGCTTTCAACTCAAGCATTTCAGCTTGGATTGAAATAAGGTCAAGTAATTCATCAATACCTTGGCCAGAATGTGCTGAAACCATTGCAACCGGTACATCACCGCCCCATTGTTCAGGCACGATTTCTTTGGTTGTCAATTCGTTCAATACGCGATCTGGATCTGCAGATTCTTTATCCATCTTGTTGATTGCAACAATGATTGGAGTACCCGCAGCACGCGCATGGTCAATCGCTTCCGCAGTTTGTGGCATTACACCATCATCTGCCGCTACAACTAGAACCACGATATCTGTCGCTTTCGCACCACGTGAACGCATTGCAGTAAATGCTGCGTGTCCCGGAGTATCTAGGAAAGTGATAATACCTTTGTCAGTTTTAACGTGGTAAGCACCGATATGCTGTGTGATACCGCCCGCTTCGCCTTGTGCAACTTTGGCACGACGAATACGGTCAAGAAGCGATGTTTTACCATGGTCAACGTGACCCATGATCGTAACCACTGGCGCACGCGTAGATTGTGCACCACGTGCTTCTTCAGCTGCTTCAAATAAGTTGTCTTCTGCTTGAGTTTCAGAAACTAGAACCGGGTTATGGCCCATTTCTTCAACAACAAGAGCAGCAATTTCTTGATCAATCGCTTGGTTTTGCGTAACTAACTCACCCATTTTCATCAGTGATTTAATAACTTCGCGCACCTTGATTGCCATTTTTGCAGCTAAGTCAGCAACAACAATCGTAGAACCAATTTCTACATCATAAACTTGTTTTTTAACTGGTTTTTCAAAGCCATGTTTGTTTGCTTGGCTTGATTTTAAACCACGTTTATGTGAGTTATCACGGAAAGACTGCTCTTCACCACGGCGACCGCCTTTTTTAGGTGAACGTGTATTATTCGTGTTTGTACCACGTTTAATTTCACGGTCTTCTTTCGCAAATGAATCTTCATAAGCCTGACCAACAAGGCCAGCTGCTAATGGAGAATCGTCAATTACACGAATCGTTGCTGTCGTATCTTCAGCAGAATATTTCGATGCCATTTGACGCATTTGCTCAAGCGTACGTTGTTGTGCTTCTTCAGCAGATTTACGACGTACTGCTTCTTCAGTTGCTTTTAACTGAGCCGCTTGTTCTTCACGCGCTTTTTTCTGTGCCAATGTTTCAATTGGTTTAGAAATCGGCTTGTTGTTTGACTTGCGTTTTACAACAACCGCCGCTTTAGGCGTTTCTTGTTTCGCGCTTTCTTGCTTCGCTGCCGCACGCATTGCTTCTAAAGCTTGTTTTGCTTTAGATACAGGTTGAGCAGTTGCTTCTTCTTTTGCAGATGCAACTGGAGCAACAGTTTCACGCGCTTTTTGATCTGCTTGAGCTTTAGCCAAAGCTTCCGCTTTAATTTGTTCTGGATCAGGCTTAACAAATGTATGCTTCTTACGAACTTCTACATTAATCGTTTTTGCCTTACCTGATGTACTTGCCACTTTAGCAGTACTGGTAGTTTTACGTTTCAACGTGATTTTTCCTGCATGTCCATCGTCTTGACCATGAACTTTCTTCAAATGGTTAACGAGAACATCTTGTTGTTCGGTGGTAATAATATCATCAGATTTACCTTGCGGTAGACCTGCATCACGAACCTGTTCCAGCAGCGTCTCAACGGGGCGACCCACGCTAAGTGCTAACTCTTTAATCGACTTGTCCGCCATATATTACCTCCTAGTTAAACCATGATTCGCGCGCTTTCATAATTAGTTGACCCGCTTTTTCTGAACCTAAACCTTCGATATCTGAAATATCGTCAGTTGCTTGGTCAGCTAAGTCATCTACAGTTACCACACCGCGAGCAGCAAGCGCATACGCGATCTCTTGTGTCATGCCTTCCATTGCAGCTAGCTCTGGGCTCGGCTCTTGAACATTTTCCTGTTGTTGTAATGCATCTGCCAATGCAACTTCTTTCGCACGGCTTTGCAATAATTCAACAGTTTCAGCATCAAGCTCAATCTCATCAAATGTTTCTGCAGGAACATATGCAATTTCTTCGAGAGATGTGAAGCCCATTTCTACCAGCGCCATTGCTAAATCTTCAGCAATATCTAAACGAGTCACAAACATATCTAGATATTGTTGTGCTTCGTTTTGTTGACGCGCGTAGTATTCTTCTTCCAGCATCATGTCTAGCTTGTAGCCAGTCAATTCAGATGCTAAACGTACGTTTTGACCTTGAGAACCAATAGCACGAGCCAATTGATCACTCGCAGCGAAAATGATATCTGCAGTATGTGCATCTTCATCAATGACAATACTTGATACATCTGCTGGCTCAAGCGCACTTGCAATATACTGCGCTGGATCATCTGACCACACGACAACATCAATACGTTCGCCATTAAGCTCTTGTTGTACCGCTTGGATACGTGTACCACGCATACCAATACAAGCACCTACTGGATCAATACGATGATCGTTTGTTTTCACAGCGATTTTAGCACGAACACCTGGTTGACGCGCTGCTGCTTTAATTTCAATGATTTCTTCAGAAATTTCTGGAATTTCTTTTTTCATTAAAGCAATCAGCATTTCTGGCTTAGAGCGTGACAATAATAATTGAGCACCACGGCCTTCACGGTTCACACTATATAAAATCGCATTTACACGTTGTTTAGGACGCAAAATTTCTTTTGCAATCATTTCTTCACGTGCAAGATATGCTTCAGCATTGTCACCTAAGTCGATGATAAAGCCATCTTTGGTTTGTTTTTTAACTTCACCGTAGATTAACTCACCCACTTTTGATTCATAAGCATCTGCAACCAATGCACGCTCAGCTTCACGAATCTTTTGTACAATCACTTGTTTCGCAATTTGCGCTGCAATACGGCCAAAATCAATCGATTCAACTTCAAGCTCACGAATATCACCAATAGACCATTTTGCTGGATCTACATCTGAAATTGCATCCTGACATGCAGGCATTTCATGATCTTCGTCGGCAACAACTTCCCATTGACGGAAAGTGCTGTAATCGCCAGTTTTACGGTCGATTTCCACACGTAAACGCGCTTCTTCCGAATGTGTGCCTTCATAGAATTTCTTTTTCGTCGCTGCAACCAATGCTTGCTCTAGCGCTTCAAAGATCGCCTCACGAGGTACACCTTTTTCGTTACTAACCGTTTCTACCACGGTAAGAATTTCGCGTGCCATAAGTCACCTATTCGTTCAGATTCTTATTTATAGAATTAATCTTGGTAGATCAAATTTGCTTTATCAATATTATGACTGTCGATTTCAAGCACTTGTTGCTGTTCGACTTCCACTTGAATGATTTCATTTTCTAGATCTACAGCCACCAATTTAGCCTGAAACTTACGGCGGTTTTCTACAGCACTAATTAAGCGTAAAGCCACTTGCTGACCGATATATCCCGACATTTGTTCAAGTTGGAAGAATGGACGATCCCAACCAGGTGAAGACACTTCAAGTGCATACTCACCTGAAATTGGATCATGCACATCCAGCATTGCGCCAACTTGTTGCGTTACACGTACGCAATCTTGCACGCCAATACCGCGACCTTGTTCAACTTCACCATCTTCATTGATCACAGGTTCTGCGCCGTCATCCACTGCTTTGTCGATGTAAATACGCAATAAAGAACGCTTGCCTTGAGGCATGAATTCAATACCCCAAAGATCTACACCACATGCCTGCACTGCTGGAGCGATTAGATCCTGGAGTGCCTGAGTTTTATTTGATAGCTTCATTTACTCTCGTTAAATTTGTGCGATTCATTGGCCAGAAACAGCCAGAAAACAACCTATAGTGAAGCGTCATTTTATGACCAAATCATGTCGACACTGCACAATAGCCAATAAAAAAGGGCGTAAACGCCCCTAGTATTGCACAGAAAACTAAAGTCCACTGTGCAAAAAGGCCCACCTTTTTGTGAGCCTTTTAGAAACTTGGTAGCGGGAGCTGGATTTGAACCAACGACCTTCGGGTTATGAGCCCGACGAGCTACCAGACTGCTCCATCCCGCATCAACGTGCAAAAATTATATACAATTCATTCCTAATTTTCAATCGAAAACATTGTAATGATTTGCCTGATCGCGTTGCACCGAAGATCAGAAATTGGTAGCGGGAGCTGGATTTGAACCAACGACCTTCGGGTTATGAGCCCGACGAGCTACCAGACTGCTCCATCCCGCACCGACATGCAATTTATCTCAACCAAATTGGCTGTTTATTCATGTTGTTTTCATAAATAAAGTTGATTGGTAGCGGGAGCTGGATTTGAACCAACGACCTTCGGGTTATGAGCCCGACGAGCTACCAGACTGCTCCATCCCGCATCAACAGATTTTAGCTACAAAGCACCAACTTATGTTCTGGATTATAAGTTGGTGCGGAAGGGGGGACTTGAACCCCCACGCCCGAAAGCACTACCACCTCAAGGTAGCGTGTCTACCAATTCCACCACCACCGCAGCTGTGTCGCATTCTAGACGCATCACTCAAAAAAAGAAAGAACTAATTCTGATTAGTCTGCGCTTTTTGGTGCAGTTGGCGAAGTTTCAGGCAATTTAGCAGGAGCAGTAGGTACATTCGAAATTGCTTTTAAGCTATACGCATCTGTAGATTGTTTCTTCGCAAAAATGGCCAAAGTTAAGCTTGTTACGAAGAATAACGCCGTTAAAATCGCCGTTAAACGCGTTAAAAAGTTACCTGAACCTGATGCACCAAACACGGTCGCAGCACCACCACCACCGAATGATGCACCTGCATCAGCACCCTTACCATGCTGAACCAGAATCAAAACAATCATCAAAACGGCTAAGATAATGTGTACTACCAACACGAAAGTCTGCATGCTGCACTCCTAATTATTTTGTATTCGCAAATGCCTGAGCAATTTTATAAAACGATTCGGCATTCAGAGAAGCACCACCTACTAGTGCACCATTGATATCCGGACAAGCAGCTAACTCTACTGCATTTTCAGGTTTAACACTACCGCCATATAATAGCGCCATTGTTTGACCTATAGGCGTGATCTGACTAATGCCTTCTCGAATAGTTGCATGCATCGCTTGCGCATCTGCTGGCGATGCAGTTTTACCTGTGCCAATCGCCCAAATTGGCTCGTAGGCAATAACTATTTTTTCCCATTGCTGAGCATTTACCACGCTTGCAATATCACAAATTTGCTGTAATACCACTTGTTCAGCTTGACCATTTTCACGTTGTTCAAGGCTCTCACCCACACAATAAATGACGGTTAAACCTGCATTAAGCGCATTTTTAACTTTTTCATTTAAAATATTTGGGGCATCACCAAAAAATTCACGGCGTTCTGAATGACCTACCAGTACAAACTCAATTTGGCTATCTTTAAGTAATTCAGCACTCACCTCACCTGTATATGCACCTGTACCTGCTATACGTGAAACATCTTGTGCAACCGTTGCAATATGACGATTTGCCCTTTGTAATTCTGCTTGAATGCTTTGAAGTGCAATGCTGATTGGCGCAATACCAATCTGACATGCAGATTCAGCAATTTCTTGATCTTGCAATAATTTTTTTAAGTTTTGAACCAGCTGCTTGGCATCTGCTTGCATTGGATTCATTTTCCAATTGCCAACCACCCAAGGCGTAATCGTCGAACCCGACATATATAACCTATAAAAACTTTCGATGAAAACGGGCACATTCTACACGGAATTGTGAAATTTAATGAAAATTTCCACTGACATTTGAGGATAATTTTTTTATTTGAGCCCACTGACTACAATTTATTTTACATTTTTTCTGCTTAGATTAAGGCCCAGTTCAAAGTTTTTCCCGATATTAAGGTAGTGACATCATTTTCAGATATGGTATTTTTATTTAACGAAAGTATAATTTCAATAAAACCAATTATAAACAAATTGAAGCATAGGTTTATTTACGCATGACAGCATTACAAGGTTCTCCACGATTTACAGGATTTATTCGTCGCTTAGTCGACGAAGGGCACATTTCTGCTGAAAACATGCAACAAGCTATGTTGAGTGCAAAAAAAGCCAACCAAGACATCGTAGCCTATCTTGTCAGCGAAATTGGACTATCTGGCCTCACCATTGCTGAAACGATCTCTATTGAATTCGCTGAACCTGTTTTTGATATTAGTGCTTACGATGCGAGCCAAATCATTCGTGAGGGCTTAGATGAAAAGCTCATTACGCGCTTTCGGGTCTTACCTATTTTTAAACATAGCAATGTTCTTTTTGTTGCAACGAGTAACCCAACCAATATTGATGCAATTGATGCCATTCGATTCAGCAGTAAAATGCAGACCGAAGCCATTATTGTTGAACATGCCAAACTAGAAAAACTAATCGAACAACAGTTTGCCGAAGAAAGTACCTTTGAATTTGATGATGATTTTGATTTAGATCTTGACGATGGAACCAGTACACCCCAGCCACAAGATTCTGAAGATGAAGAAAAAGGCGAAGAAGCACCAATTGTTAAATATATTAACAAATTGCTGGTTGATGCGATTCGTATGGGCGCATCGGATTTACACTTCGAACCTTATGAAAAAAGTTATCGTGTCCGTTATCGTGTAGATGGTGTATTACGCAATATCACCAACCCTCCCCTACAATTGGCCAATCGCTTGGCATCACGTTTAAAAGTGATGTCACAGATGGATATTTCCGAAAAACGTATCCCACAAGATGGCCGTATTAAACTCAAGCTATCAAAAACAAAATCCATCGACTTCCGTGTCAACTCACTCCCAACATTATTTGGTGAGAAACTGGTACTGCGTATTCTCGATCCTTCTAGTGCCATGCTGGGGATTGATGCATTAGGTTATGAGCCTGAGCAAAAAGAATTGTTCATGCAAGCACTTGATAAACCCCAAGGCATGCTACTCATCACAGGTCCAACAGGCTCGGGTAAAACCGTATCGCTCTATACGGGTTTAAATATTTTAAACCGAGAGGACACCAATATTTCCACAGCCGAAGACCCTGTGGAAATTAACTTGGAAGGCATTAATCAGGTTAACGTCAATAACAAAGTTGGTTTAACCTTCGCTGCAGCATTAAAGTCATTCCTGCGTCAAGATCCAGACATTGTCATGGTTGGTGAGATTCGTGACCTTGAAACAGCAGAAATTGCGGTTAAAGCTGCGCAAACGGGCCATATGGTGATGTCAACACTGCATACCAACAGCGCCCCAGAAACCCTAACCCGCTTACGTAATATGGGTGTACCTTCTTTTAATATTGCAACTTCAGTCAATTTAGTGATTGCACAGCGTTTGGCGCGTCGTCTTTGTTCACAATGTAAAGCACCCGTTGAAGTTCCACACCAAAGCTTAATCGAGCTTGGTTTTACCGAAGAAGATCTCGCAAATCCAGATTTTAAGCTTTATCAACCCGTCGGATGTTCAGAATGTCGAGAAGGCTATAAAGGCCGTGTCGGTATTTATGAAGTAATGAAAGTGACACCTGAAATTTCTCGCATTATTATGGAAGATGGTAACGCCATACAAATTGCAGATGCCTCAGACAAAGCAGGGTTTAATAATTTACGCCGTTCTGGCCTCATTAAGGTTATGCAGGGGGTGACTTCCTTACAAGAAGTCAATCGTGTAACCAGTGAATAATTTAGTATTTATAAAATAAGGATAAATCATGGCTGTCAAAAAAGGGCAGATGATGCCAACCTTCAGTTATGAAGGGGTTGACCGTAAAGGGGCCAAAATTAAAGGGGAAATGCCTGCGCGCAATATGGCGCTGGCAAAAGTCACTTTGCGTAAGCAAGGGATTACCATCAAGAATATTCGTGAAAAGCGTAAAAATATTCTTGAAGGCTTTATGAAAAAGAAAGTGACAACCTTAGATATCACGATCTTTACCCGTCAGTTGGCCACCATGATGAAAGCTGGTGTTCCATTGGTTCAAGGTTTTGAAATCGTCGCTGAAGGCTTAGAAAACCCTGCCATGCGCGAAGTTGTATTAGGGATCAAAGGAGAAGTAGAAGGTGGTAATACCTTCGCTGGTGCTTTACGTAAATATCCACAATACTTTGATAACCTATTCTGCTCATTGGTGGAATCAGGCGAGCAGTCTGGTGCACTAGAAACCATGCTGGATCGTGTAGCCATCTATAAAGAGAAGAGTGAACTTCTCAAACAAAAAATTAAAAAAGCCATGAAATATCCTGCGACAGTCGTTGTTGTCGCGCTGATTGTTACAATCATTTTAATGGTCAAAGTTGTTCCAGTTTTTGAAGAACTCTTCACCTCTTTTGGTGCAGACCTTCCAGCTTTCACCAAAATGGTTGTGAATATGTCACAATGGACACAACAATATTGGTTTATTCTAATTATTGTTATTGCTGCCATTATTGCTGGTTTTCTTGAAGCGAAAAAACGTAGTAAAAAATTCCGTGATTTTCTTGATAAAGCTGCACTCAAAGCTCCTATTTTTGGTGACCTAGTTTATAAGGCGATTATCGCGCGTTATAGTCGTACGCTGGCAACTACTTTTGCTGCGGGTGTACCCTTAATTGATGCGCTAGAGTCTACCGCAGGCGCAACCAACAACTGTGTCTATGAAGAAGCGGTCTTAAAAATCCGCGATGATGTCGCAACTGGTCAACAATTGCAGTTTGCCATGCGCGTTACCAATAAATTCCCATCCATGGCGGTGCAAATGGTAGCGATTGGTGAAGAATCTGGTGCTCTCGATTCAATGTTAGACAAAGTTGCAACCCATTATGAAAATGAAGTAGATAATGCCGTAGATGGCTTAACAGCAATGATGGAACCTCTAATTATGGCAGTTTTAGGTGTACTTGTTGGTGGTCTCGTAATTGCCATGTATTTACCAATCTTCCAAATGGGTTCCGTGGTTTAATGCAAGATTTAGTAGAATATTTAATTCAAAACCCAACAGCGCTTTATTGCGTTGTTGGGATTTTTAGTCTCTGTATCGGCAGTTTTTTAAATGTCGTTATATATCGCACCCCAAAAATGATGGAACAGGAATGGCGAACTGACTGCACACTTTTCCTTCACCCTGAACAACCTATCATTGATGAAACAAAGATCACATTAAGCAAGCCTGCCTCAACCTGCCCTAAGTGCCACACTCCAATTCGCTGGTATCAAAATATCCCCGTGATCAGCTGGATAAGCTTAAAAGGCAAATGCGGGAGTTGCCATAACCCAATTAGTATTCGCTATCCTTGTATCGAATTACTCACAGCTGTCTGTGCTTTAATTGTTGTTGCTGTCTTTGGCCCAACGTTACAAATGCTCTTTGGTCTGGTGCTGACTTATATGCTGATCGCACTGACTTTTATCGATTTTGATACACAGCTTTTGCCAGATCGCTACACCCTCCCCCTAGCTGCCCTAGGTTTAGGGATTAATAGCTATGCCATTTATGTCTCTCCGACCGCTTCGATTTGGGGTTATTTACTGGGTTTTCTATGCTTATGGACTGTCTATTACGCATTTAAACTCATTACAGGCAAAGAAGGCATGGGCTATGGTGATTTTAAATTATTAGCGGCTTTAGGCGCATGGATGGGGCCACTCATGTTGCCTCTCATTGTGCTTTTATCCTCTTTTGTTGGTGCGATTATCGGTATTATTTTGCTCAAAGTTCGTAAAGAAAACCAGCCATTTGCTTTTGGCCCTTATATTGCCATTGCTGGTTGGATTGCGTTTTTATGGGGTGAGAAAATTATGAAAATCTATCTCGGTCAAGCATAAAGGTAATCTCGGCATGACATTTATTTTGGGTCTTACAGGTGGTATTGGAAGCGGTAAATCTGCTGCAAGTGCATGGTTTGAATCTCAAAATATCACTGTAGTCGATGCCGATATTGTGGCACGAGAAGTTGTAGCGCCTGGGCATGGTGCATTACTCGATATTCAACGTGCGTTTGGTGATTGGGTTTTACTCGACAATGGCGAATTAAACCGCCCTGCTTTACGTGAACATATTTTTAAATCACCTGAAGCACGTAAAATCTTAGAACAGATCACTCACCCTGCCATTCGCCAATCCATTATTCAGCAACTACAGCATGCCAGCAGTCCTTATGTCATCTTGGTTTCACCACTTTTGTTTGAAACCAATCAGCATGAACTGACCCATCACACCCTTTTAATTGATGCGAGCGAATCCCTACAAATTCAACGTGCCAGCCAACGTGATGGCCAAAGTGTTGAACAAATTCAAAATATTATCCAGGTACAAATGTCACGGGCAGATAAACGCGCCTTGGCTGATGATATTGTTGTGAATGATGGTCATCTCGATCATTTATATCAACAGTTAACGCCCCTACATCAACAATACTTAAAACGCGCAGAAAAAAAGCAGTCTTAATACAGACTGCTTTTTTTGCACATTCATTCACAGATCATTCGGCAACTTAACGACGGCGCAACCAACGCCATGGCTGCAAAGCACCTATTGCCATCCCGAATAAACCACAAATAATCGCAAAACTTAAAGGCTCATTCAGCAATGGAACGGCCAAAATTGCAGCCATAAATGGTGCCAGTGTGACAATGCTGCCCGCCTTAAAGGCTCCAAGGCGTTTAATTGCTTCCACATAGGTTAAGGTCGCAACAATCACCACAAAAATGCCATGATATAAAACTTGAGCCAGCAAATGCATCGGCTCAGGCTCACTTAAATGCTTAGGCAGAAATAAAAGATAAATTGGCACAAATACGATCGCTGACCATACAGCAACCCCAGCCATCGCATGCCATGCGCTTAATTGCCACTGTCTTAGCAATACGCTAAAAACACCCCACCAAATGGCACTCATGACAAATAGGAGATCCCCTAGACCAAATGCGACCCCAGTTTCACGATACATTAAGAAGCTCATGACACTAATCGCACCAATCATAATGACTAGACTCGCCCAAGTATGCCGATCAAAAGCCTGCTTAAATAAAGCGAAGGCAGCGATTGCTGTACACAGCGGAATAAAGCCATTGAGAAAAATAGCTGCATGTGCAGCTGGTGCATAATGAAATGCTGAATATGCGGTTAAACAATATCCTACACCACCAATCATGGCCAAAATAAAAGGTTCTTTTTTCCATAAAAAAGCGGTGTCTTTTTTATAGATTAAGATCGGCATTAATATGCAAAAGGCCAATAAAAAGCGCAGTGCGGTAATATCCCATGCGCCGATTCCCCAGTTTGCACTGAGCCGTGCAGTCAGAGTAAATCCCCCCCAAATACACATTGTAATCAGAACATAGAGATAACCTTGTTTTTGGGGAGACATAAACTTTTATTTCTTAAATTAAGTCAAACTCACTCAATATGAGTGTATTAGTGATTACGCTGGCGACATACTTCGTACAAAGCCATACCTGTAGCAACACTGACATTCAAACTTTGTAAATTACCATTCATTGGAATATATACCGTTTGATCACACTGCGACTGCGTAATTGGGCGTAAGCCTGTATCTTCAGCGCCCATCACTACACAAACTGGTGTGCCTGTAAAATCAAACTGTTGGATTGGCAATGCTTTTTCATCCAGCATAGTTCCCACAACACGCACATTAAACTCTTCTTTTAAATGCGCTAAGGTACGTGCCAAATTGGTCACTTGAATAAATTTAACTTTTTCTGCCCCACCCGCTGCCACTTTACGCGCTGTTGGTGTAAGACTCGCTGCACGATCGCGAGGTACAATCACCGCCTCAACCCCCATTGCGGCCGCAGTACGGATACATGCACCTAAGTTGTGAGGATCTGTAATATGATCCAACGCCAACAAGATCGGCTGTGTTGAAGCAGCCATCAACGTATCTAAGTCTTTTTCATTGAGCGTAGGGTATGGACGCACAGCGGCCACAACGCCTTGATGGAAAGGCTGACCTGCTAGCTTTTCTAAGGTGTCACGGCTCGCTTTTTGAATGCTAATACCAAACGGTTCAGCCAATTCAAATACATGCTGTAAACGCTGATCATCACGGCCTTTTAAAGCAAATAAAGTTAAAACGCGCTCTGGCTCTAGCTCAAGCAATGATTCCACTGCATGAACGCCATAATAATATTCAGGTTTTGCCATGAACGGCCTCTTAACGACAACAATTGGAGAGATATAAAATAAAAAATCCTGCAAAGCCAGCTTTACAGGATTTTTGCGATAGCATTAGTTTAACTGATTCAGGGCAAAATTTCCTTGCCTTACTTCAATTTGGCTACGGAATCGCTTAGCCTTCAAAATGACATACGTAATCTAACACTTCATCTGTTTCAATTTTAAAACGGCTTTCACCCGGTACATAGAAGGACTGACCTGCACGGAACAATTCGCTTTCTTCGCTATCGCCAATTTGTACACGGCATTCACCTGAAATGATTTCCATACGCTCAGGGACATGTGTTTCAAATGTCAGTGGCTTTTCCGTTGGAAGCAAAATACCCAATGTTTTCTTGGTACCATCTTCAAATTGAACGGTATGGCTAATGCATAGACCACCAAAATAAACATTTGATTTTTTTACAACTGATACATGATCAAACTGCGCTGACATGCGTATTTCTCCAGATAAAGCATATTTATAATATTTAGATTGAGTTAGTTTAATTCCGCCACTTGAACTAATCAATCAATGAATGCACAGACGGAATCAAGTGATCATGCCGCCTTCATCGCCAAAGCTCATATCCATATTGACGATTCTGCTTCAAAAGCAGACTGAGTCTAAAGCAACTATTTTTGAATCTCAAATCACTTTTTATGATACAAAAATATGACATGTAAAACTTTGTCTATGAGCACTTTAAAGAATCATTGGACTTGAAGCTATCATAAAATAAACTAGCGAAGAACATGCCAAAATTAGACCAACAGCTTATTTTTTGTAAAATTACTGTAGCTATATCTAAGTTAAGTGACCAAAACATGACAGTATTGTGATCAATACTCATATTTAACCCCATGAAATATCGGCGATGATGATCATCATCACTTCTCCTATATCATCTTGTCCAAATTGCGTTAAAATGATGCTGTTTTTCGGTCTTATCTCAACTAAGCCGTCTTGTGAGAAAAACAAAACTTGTCTATCTTAAAACTCAAACTCTTCGCAGCTCGGATGCGTGTATGCTGACACATTTAACTCTGATCAATTTTGCATTAGCCGACCATTTAGCCATTGATATTGAAAAAGGTTTTAACGTTTTAACGGGTGAAACTGGCGCAGGTAAATCCTTGTTATTGGATGCCCTCTCAGCGTGTTTAGGAGAACGTACAGATACCAATTATGTGCGTTATGGATCAGATAAAGCCGATGTTACAGCCACCTTTAGTTATCAAGAAGGCTCACCAGAAGCGCTTTGGCTAAAAGAGCAGGAGTTAGATGATGAGTCAGGGGAAATCCATTTACGTCGTGTGATTTTTGCAACGGGTCGAAGCAAAGCATGGATTAATGGCCGACCAAGCAGTCTATCTGAGCTCAAAGAGTTAGGGCGCTTACTGGTTCAACTGTATAGCCAGCATAGTCAGCAACAATTACTCGAACCGCCCTATCCAAAACACTGGATCGATCGTTATAGTAGCTTCCATGAACCCGCTCAAGCAGTACGTGATGCATATAGCCTGTGGCATAAAAATATTCGACTGCATCAAACTGCACTCGATGCACAAGCGACACGTAAGCAAAGAATTGAAACCTTACAATTACAGCTTGAAGAACTCGAAGAACCTGTACAGCTAGACTACAAAGAGATTGAACAAGAATTCGATCGTTTAAGTCATCATGAACATATTATGCAAGACTGTGGTTATGGTCTGGCTGCCCTAGATGATGCAGAACAAAACATTAATCAAGAAATTTCATCTATTTTGCGCCGTTTAGAGTCGCATGCAGGGCGTAGTGAACAACTGTCTGAAATTTACAATGCTGTGCTGAATGCGCAAAGTGAATTAGATGATGCGACAGCAAACTTGCGCCAGTTCATTGACCGTCAAAGTTTTGATCCTGAACGAATGGAAGAACTCAATACCCAGCTTGAAGTCTTCCATCGTTTAGCACGTAAATACCGTACACAACCTGAACTTTTAAAAGAGCAATTTGATACTTGGCAAACTGAACTACAGCAATTGCATGAATTGGAAGACCCTGAAACCCTTGCAGAGCAAGTGGAGTTGTCTTACCAAGACTTTTTAGCAAAAGCTGAACATTTAGACCATATTCGCCGTGAAGCAGCGACACCATTAGCCAAACAATTAACCGAGCAAGTTAAACAGTTGGCGTTGCCTGAAGCACATTTTGAATTTAAATTTGAACCACTCGAGCAAGCCTCGAGTGAAGGTTTAAGTTTCATTCAGTTGCTCTTTACCGCAAACAAAGGCATTCCTGCACAGCCCTTGGCAAAAGTTGCTTCTGGTGGTGAATTATCGCGAATTGCCTTGGTGATGCAGGTGATGAATGCCGAAAAAACCGATGCCGAAATTATTGTTTTTGATGAAATTGATGTTGGTATTAGCGGTGGTACAGCGGAAATCGTCGGTCGTTTATTGGCTGATTTGGCACAACATGTGCAGATTTTATGTATTACTCATCAGGCACAAGTGGCCGCACAATCAGACCAACACCTATTGGTTAAAAAGCGTCAGACTGACCCAGCCAGCAGTACAATTTTAGAATTAGAAGAAGACGGCCGTATTCAAGAATTAGCGCGTATGACAGGTGGTGTAGAAATTAGCGAAACAACACTCCAACATGCTAAACAGTTACGCAATCTAAAATTTCAACACGCTTAAGCCCAAATCAGCAAAAGATACGAATTAAAACGCGCCAAATGCAAAAAGTATTTGGCGAAATCTTATTCCTCTTGTAACGTGTAATAAATTAAAGATCATAAAGACAATCATAGAGATAGGGAGACGCCCTTCGGTGAGCAAACAATATCTGACGCATCAATGTTTGATTGCACCGCCAGATATGCAAGATGAATTTTTTGCAAATACGGTGATTTATTTGGCACGCCACGATGAAGATGGCGCGCAAGGCATCATCATTAACCGCCCTTCTGGCCTGCAAATTAAAGAGTTGCTCAACGATCTGGAAATTAATGCGGATAACGTCAATCCGCATGAAGTTTTGCAAGGTGGTCCCTTACGTCCAGAAGCAGGCTTTGTACTTCATACGGGACAACCCACATGGCATTCATCCATTGCGGTAGGTGAAAATGTCTGTATTACTACATCAAAAGACATTTTAGATGCGATTGCACACAATGAAGGTGTTGGTCGTTATCAAATTGCATTAGGCTATGCCAGCTGGAGCAAAAACCAATTAGAACAAGAGATTTCTCGTGGTGATTGGCTCATTTGTGACTCCGATATGGATTTAATTTTTAACTTGCCATACAGTGACCGCTGGGATGCAGCCTACAAAAAAATGGGCGTCGACCGTAATTGGCTTTCTTCCGAGATAGGACATGCCTGATTTATCTTCACCGCATTTAATTATGGCCTTTGACTTTGGCACACAAAAAATGGGCATGGCTGTTGGCCAATCGCTTATTGAAAGTGCCAATCCATTACCGTTATTTCCCATGAAAGATGGAATTCCGGTTTGGGATGATTTACTTAAAATTGTGAAGCAATACCAACCGACTTTATTTTTGGTGGGTTTACCACTTAATATGGATGATAGCGAATCAGAGCTTTCTGCACGAGCACGTAAATTCGCCCGCCGCTTACGCCACCAAACCAATATTGAAACTTTAATGGTGGATGAACGCTTAACAACACGTGAAGCACGGGATGAACTCGATCATTATCAAGCTCAAGGTCGCGCTAAAAAGCTCTCTGCAGACAGTATTGCAGCTGCTTTATTTATTGAAAGTTGGTATCGAAACCCTGAAGGTTTAACACCTTAAATCAGATTTCATTCATAAAAAAAAGCATCTGAATCAGATGCTTTTTTCATTTTTAGATGAATATTTGAAATGAACGATTTTTTATTGCTTATCTTCTAAAATATGAACTGTCACAGTACGACCTGCAACAAATGCCAATTCATTTTTAGGAACTTCATCTAAAACAATTTTTACCGGAACACGTTGTGCCAAACGCACCCAACTAAAGGTTGGATTCACATTGGCCAACAAACCTGTGGTTGAAGT
Source organism: Acinetobacter sp. SwsAc6 (assembly GCF_013391565.1). NCBI lineage: Bacteria > Pseudomonadati > Pseudomonadota > Gammaproteobacteria > Moraxellales > Moraxellaceae > Acinetobacter > Acinetobacter sp. SwsAc6. The sequence goes on along the minus strand of NZ_JACAXE010000001.1, from coordinate 73,453 downwards.
TCTTTCCCTATCTTCAATACCTGAAGCAATCCCTTGAACGTGCCCTTTTAAGCTATGAGAATCCCCCATTAATTGAATAGATGCTGGTGCGCCCACATAAATTTTATTCAATTTAGTTTCTTCAAAATAACCCACCACATAAAGTTCTTCACGGTCAAGTAAAGCTGCAACAGCTTGACCTACTTTGACATAATTACCTGCTTTTAATTCAAAGTTGGATAATGTGCCATCTGCAGGTGCAACCACTTCTGAACGCTTTAAATTCAATTGTGCTAAATGCAAATTACTGGTTGCCACTTCAATTAATGCTTTTTGCTGAACAATATTGGCTTTGGCTTGCTCAATCGATGCCTGCATTTGTTCATGCTCTGCATGAGATTGGTCTCTTTGCGCAAACATTTGGTCTTGTTCTTGTTTTGAAATTGCGCCATCCATTAAGTTTGAATAACGATTTGCATTTTTGTCTGCTAAATTTCTAGTGGCTTCAGATTTTATAACATTGGCTTTGGCCTGTAGTAACGAGGCTTCCGCCGAGGCTAGGCTTGCTTTCGCTTTCGCCAAATCAGATTTCGCTTGCTCAACATCAAGAGATTGGCGTGCAACATCGATTTTAAATAGAACTTGCCCTTTTTTCACCGTTTGGTTGTCTTGAACCAAAACTTCAGTAATTAAACCTGAAACATCCGAAGAGACCTGAATGACATCACCTCGAATACGTCCATCACGTGTCCATGGCGCTGCATTGTAATAGTTCCAAATATGTGTAATTGCCAATATCGCGAAAATCGCAACAACCAGTAAACCTACGGGTCGTATGATTTTACGCAAATCAAAAGATGCCATTTTCATTTTACCTCGTTCATTTCAATTATTTGTGTGCTTAAACAGAACACACAATAAAACCCCAATGGATTAGCCATAGTAAAATGACATAAATACATAAATAGAAAACGCTAGGTAACGGGATCCACCCTTTTGCGATTAAGGGGTCTATTACTAACATCGCTAAGCACAGCACAACGTAAGCAATTACGCTCTGCACTAAAAGCATGGGGACATAAACACCATAGATATTGAGTTCACCCATATTTATGCTCCCACCCAATGTGTTTGTTCAGTTTTATCAAAACTTGCATGACACAAACTGCTTTGAATATTGTTAAGTGAAATCTGTAGTCGCTGAGAAAGATCCGAATTTTCCATATCTAAAGCTCGAATTTTTAATGTTTGAATTTGGCTTAATATTTCATTTCGATACTGACCTTCTGCTTGATATAGCTCTTTCGCACGGAAGTAATCATCTAAATGAGACTGTAACGCTGCCAAACTTAGGCAAAGTTCAGGCTCGTCATTCAACTTAGAAATCAGCTCTTGAAGACGGGTTAAATCAATAACCGCACTGGACTCAATCAGGGCCAAATTAATCTTTTTCTTTAATAAGTCTGATTGCACTACTTTGGTATTGAGAATACCAATCCGATCGAACATGCCACGTAGGTGAATGCGGAAGTTCACTCCATAAGGGATATATAAGGCTTGCCTGATATCTTTGTAATGTAAGGCCAAAATACGCTGTGCCGTAATATCTGGCGACATCGCTCGAACCAAATGAATTACATAAACAGAAATAATTGGACCAAGTACCGTGCCAATAGACGCATCAAAAAAGAAGATCTGATCTAACGAATAACGATTTTGAAAGTTAAGTCCCATAATCGTTCCCATAAGGACAGGTAAAGCCAAGCCAGTTAAGGGCGGATGAGGAAACATCATTAAGCAATACATTACAAATGGCGCAAGAACCAAGGCCAACTGCCAAAACTCGGTGACGTGCGGAAAAATACCGTAGGCATAAATAAACACCATAACCCCTGCATAAATATTCCCACGAATAAACATTTTCAAAGCAGGCACAGGGTTATCCATCGACGTCAAAATACATGCACTAATTGCCGCCATTTCAGCCAACATAAATGCGGCCTTCCAGCCACTCATAATCCAAAAACCTGTGGCAATCAGCACAATTAAAAATGCAGAAATTCCTCCTCGCACCGCCATCCCATGATCTCGATGTAGACTTGGATAAGTAGTGGTTAAGGGCGCAACACTCTCAGGTAAAGATGCATCACCTTTTTGTATGCGCTGCCAAATCAATTTAATTGCACGTACATTCTGAATAAAATGGCGAATATCCATTTTAAAGCTCTGAATAACCACTTGTTGTGATGAGGTTGCCACCGCCGATATATTGGCAAAATCCTGTTCAAAACTTTCAGGTAAAGTGTTTAATTCACGCTCAGAAAAATCTTCATGTGTATCCAAAAATTCAACAATATGTTGTCTTGCAAGCTCTAGCTGTGGTCGATAATTCGTATCAATTTCATCGAGTTGTTTAATGCGTTCTGCCATGGCAACCATATTACTCACCAGCATACTGAGCTGATGCAATAACTCTTGTAAGGGTTTGGTCATCCCCTTCAAAGTTGATTTTTCATAAGTCAAATGCACGGCCATGACATGAATATCAGCAATATCACGTGCAATATGACTCAGCGCCGTGCTGTAATTTTCTAATGCTTTTTCATCTATTAATATTTTTTCAAAAAGCTGTTTTGTATCTAAAAGTGCTTTTGACACTCGGGTTTTTACAGCAGGCCCAATATGCATTGGAAAAATAGTGGTCGTCACAATCGCACTACACACCACCCCAACCGTAATTTCTAAAAACCGCCCTACAGCCATATCAAATATAGAGCTGGTATCGATGTTATAAATAATGTTGTAGCAAATAATCACCGTGGTATAGCCCGCCAACATACACACATAACTACGCGGGGTTCGGTCTAACAGTGAAATATAAAGACAAAAACCCACCCAAAAGGCTAAAAAGAAAGTAAATAGCCAAGGGGTGTTAATTAAAAACGGTGTAACAGCAACGGAAACGACCGCACCCAATAGCGTCCCTAAAACGCGATACAAACTTTTAGAAGACGTCATGCCTGCATAAGGATTGGCAATAACAAATACAGTGCCAATCGCCCAAATGGGATAGGCCAAATTTAAAGCGAATGCAACATAAAGTGAAAGCATGCCTGCTAAAAACGTTTTAGTCGCAAAAATCCAGTCCATTTTATTCGGACGAAATGCAAGTAATTGTTTGGTTAATAACATGTCTTTCTCAAAGATGATGCTTTTAAACCACGAACTCACAGGGATGACTCGACCTGAGCAGGTCCAACATCCAATACGATGCCTACGTAGATATGGTTTAAAAGCAAAGAAATTTGGCGAAAGAATGCACCAACCCAAATAAAGGTTAATAATTCGCCATTAGATATTTTGGTTGCATTTTTTCAAATTTAGCATTTAAAGTCAATATAAATTATCCAATAGTGATAATTTAACTTATTTTATCTTCATACTTTCTAATTAAAATGCAATCCAAGAGCCAAAGATTCTCCTTTGAAGCTCACAGCTGACATACAGAATGTGTCGAAAACTCCTGCAGAGCAGCAGTGTTTTTGTTATAAAGTAACTCTTAATTTGAAATTTTCCGCTTATTTTGAGCAAGTAGGTTTTTTATGGCCCTATCCAGTTTTGGTAAAATTCTTACTGTCTTGGACTTATTCTCTATTTCACGTCCCGTCATTAATGTCGATATCATCAGTGAAGAACTTGGCTTATCAAAACCCACGAGCTACCGCTATTTAAAAGAATTGGTCTCTGTAGAACTATTACAACGCCTAAGTGGAACCTCTGGCGATTATACATTGGGCTCAAAAATAGCCGTTTTGGACTATATTTCACGTACCACAGATCCCTTGGTCCAAATCAGCACGCCGTTTATGCAAGATATTGTCGAACGGACAGAGTTTTCTTGCCTATTAACGCATTTAAATCATGATTCCTGCATTGATCTACATGATGAAGTGTATAAAAACACCTTGCTGCTGTCGTATGGTCGCGGTTGTCCACGTCCTGTCTTTGTCGGTTCATCAGCCAAAGTTATGATTTCACATTTACCTAAACAGATGATGCTGGATTACTATCAACGCTTTGCAGAACAATTATCAGCAGTCAATTTTGCGCAAGATCAGCATGAGTTTTTAGAAAAAATGAAGAAGATTAAAAAGCAAGGCTATTATTTTTCTGTAGGTGAACTCGATCCTAATATTTCTGGTTTGTCCGTGCCGATCAAATTTTCCAGCAAAGAACCACCACTCGCACTGACCTTGTTAGCATCTAAAAACCGCTTTGAGTTTGTTAATCTACAAAAACTCATTGAGATTTTGCAAGAAAATGCCAGTTTAATTGAGAAAAAGGTCAATACACTGGCTGAGCAAACACAGCATTCACCTCTATAAAAGCATCTTTGATTGCACAAAAATAGTTGAATATTTAGATAGATTCTCATAATATGATTATTGTTCTTCATCAACCATAATGTTCCATGACATCTTTGTGCGATATAAAGAAGACACTCCTCAGAAGTAAAAAGCTCATGTTTCTATGGGCTTTTTTCTTGTCTCAATAAAAGTAATGTCTCTGGTCGAGGGCACTTTGTTTTGTCTGGCCTACTGTAGACTTATACTTATGCAATTTTGCTCACAATTTAATACAAGGAAGTCGCTTGTTGGTATGGGTTGAAATACTTACACTAAAATCAATTCAACAATAAAAATAACTGCCCATGAGCCTTTGGCAACTCTTTCATAAGTTACGCCCCTTTGTGCATCCTTATAAATTATTGGTTATCGCGACCTTAATTTTAACGCTTATTGGCGCCTTAACAACACAAGTCAATGCACTCACCTTGCAATATGCCGTCGATCGGATCAATTCGCTGTTAGAGGCTGGTCAGGGTCTCGCCGAAGGCTGGCGCATCTTAATCACCATTAGCATCATTTTATTAAGCAAAGAAATCCTCAATGCGGTGGTGCAATTTGGTCAAAAATTTTATGGCGAGAAACTGCGCATTTTTGTATCGCAAGATTTAGCTCAAGGCATTATTGAAAAATTTCTCACCTATCGCTTGGCTTTTTTTAATCACGATGCAAACCAAGCGGGTAAATTACAAACTCGTATTGACCGTGGGATTGGCTCTCTCACCCGCTTAGTGCAAATATTTTTTATTGATATCTTGCCCTTATTTACCAGTGCCATTGTTGCGCTCGGGCTCATGTTTTATGCCAACATCTATGTCGGATTAGTCGCCCTTAGCATTGTGCCAATTTACTTTTGGCTGACCTATAAACAAGCGCAAAAGCTCGGGGGATGGCGTAGAAACTTACGTGACGGTCGTGAGAAAAAAAGCCAAGGGATTTTAGGTATTATTAATTCAATTACCGTCATTAAGTCGTTTAATCGCGAATCGATTGAAGCAGAAAAACAGCTAAAACTACAAAAAGAACTCACCCACAACCAAATGCGCACGCGCCAAACCAGTTTTGTGTTTGATGGCTTAAAAACCTTTATTGAACAAATTGGCATTGTGCTCATTATTATATTAACAGCCTATTTTGTGCTCGATGGACAAATGACCATTGGGATGATTATGTACCATGTTTTACTCTTTAATAATGTTTCAGCTCCGATTCGCTCTTTGCATCGCATCTATGATGAAGTGAATGATGCCATGATTTATGCCGAAAGCTTCTTTGGCATTCTTGAAGCGGATGATGAAATTGAACATTCTGGCCCCTTAAAGCCATCAATTCAGGGTGAATTTAAACTACAAAATGTCGACTTTTCCTATCCCAATGGTCATCAAGCTTTAAAACAGATCAATATGACCATTCAACCCAATAAAATTACTGCCTTAGTCGGTTTGTCGGGTGCAGGAAAATCGACCTTAATTAGTCTCTTAGACAAATTTTACCAACCTCAAGCAGGAACAATTCAGATTGATGGGATTCCCCTGCAAGACATCGATACGCATTATTTACGTGAACATATTGGTTTAGTTTTGCAAAAAAATCATATTTTCCAAGGCACAATTTTTGAAAATATTCGTTATGGTAAAACCCATGCCAGCTTAGACGATGTCATTGAAGCTGCAAAAAAAGCCTCAATTCATGAGCAAATTTTGCAACTCGAACATAGCTATGACACAGATGCACTTATGCTGTCCGGTGGCCAACAACAACGCATTGCCTTAGCACGAATGTTTTTAAAAAATCCACCGATTATTTTTTTAGATGAACCTACAGCCAGCTTAGATGCGATTGCCACTGAGCAAATCAAACACAGCCTCGATGAAATTAAGCAAGGCCGTACTGTGGTCATTATCTCCCACAGTTTGTCGCAAATTATTGATGCTGATTACACCTATGTGATGAAAGATGGATGTATTGCAGAACATGGCGAACATCATCAGCTTTATCATCAAGAAGGTGTGTATAAAGATATTTTTGATGCGATGGCCAAGAGCCTCAATATTGAAAAAATTGCCAAAACCTTTGAAGAAGATGGTGAAGAAGAAACACATAGTTAAGCAAACCATACGCACTTAAAAATAAAAAAGCCTGCAATTCGCAGGCTTTTAAGCTTCATTCAGTCGCTTAGCGCTGAACCTTCAACTCAATTTCTTCTACACTGGTATGGCGCACATCAAGACCTTTCACCATATAAATCACTTGCTCTGAAATATTGCGTGCATGGTCACCAATACGTTCCAAAGAACGAAGTACCCACATTACATTAATCACACGCGTAATATGGCGCGGATCTTCAATCATATAGGTCATTAAAGTACGTGTTGCAGACTGATATTCACGGTCAATATCGGCATCAGCCAACAGTACTTTTAAAGCCTGATCTACATCTAAACGTGCAAAAGCATCTAAGGCATCATGAATCATGACACGCACTTGGTTACCAATATGACGAGTTTCCATGTAACCGCGAGGTGAACCACCCTCTTCACATAAGCTTTGTGCAATACGGGCAATTTTTGCAGCTTCATCACCAATTCGTTCTAAATCTGTATTGGCTTTGGACATTGCAATCACCATACGTAAATCAATAGCTGCAGGATGACGACGTGCCAAAATTAAGGTCAGCGCTTCATCAATTTCTGTTTCTAAACGATTTACTGCATTGTCTTGAAATTGCACATCAATCGCCATCGCGGCATCGGTATCCAATAAAGCATGGATTGCATTTGCCACCTGCTGTTCAACCAAACCACCCATGGTCATAAACTTCGTGTTTACACCCTGTAAATCTTCATTAAATTGAGACGAAATATGGTGATTTAAAATTGGGTTGTTTGGGCTCAATGCATGCACTCCACAGCAACAAATTTAGAGAATTTAATAGGCTCTATTAGAACATATCCATTATGAAGCTTTTATGACGACTTAAGGTTTATTTATACGCATATCGACCGTAGGTTGAGACAGCCAGATGTTCATTTCTTCAAGGTCAGTTTCACTCAACTTACCCACAGCCGCTTTAAGCTTCAATACATGGACCAAATAATCATATTTGGTATTTAAATAATCTTGCTTAGCAGAAAAAGCGTTACGCTGCGCCAATAGTACATCGACCATGGTTTTTAAGCCCTCACGGTACTGTGCTTGTGAAGCCTTCGACACCGTTGCAGAAGACTCCATTGCAGCTTTACGCGCTTGGATCTTCGTTTGATCTGTGTCTACCTGCATATAGGCTTGCTTGACATCCGTTGTGGCTTTACGGACAGCTGCGTCTAATTCTGCTTCACTTTTTTGCACATTCACTGCGGCTTGTTTAATCGACTTCTGCGTACGCCCACCCGTATACAGATTCCAATTCATTTCTACACCCACTTGGTTAAACTGACCATCTTGCGACATGATCGAGTTTGGGCTTTGCTTGGCATAACCATACGTACCAACAGCTTCAATTTGTGGGTAAAGTGCCGCTTTTTCGACACGCTTTTTATCTTCGGCATAACGTTGTTGCATACGTGCTTGCAAAATACCGAGGTTCTGCCCCATGGCTAAATCTTCCCAAGCCTGCATACTACTTGGAACAGGTTTCTGAAATTCAAAATCATCACGTAGCACGGCTAAATTTTCAGTATAAGGGCCAATCATTTGCTGGAGTTTTTCTTGTGCCAACACCAATTGTACTTGTGTGGCCATGCGGTTCGCCCGCGCATTTTGATACTGCGCATTGGCTTCACTCACATCGCTTTTAGCCACTAAGCCTTCTTTGAGCTTGGCATCCATCATTTTGAGCTGTTCAGATAGTGCTTTTTCTTCTTGTAAATTAGCCACGGTTAAAGCTTGCTGACGCAGTACATTAAAATAGGAATCCGCGACATTTAAAATATGATCTTGTCGTTGTAACCGAAGACTAATTTCACTCAAATTAATTGAGGTTTTGACTTGCTTTAACCCTTCCCATGCATCCCAGCGAAAAAGTGGCTGGCGAGCTGTTAAAGCAATTTGTTTACTGGTCACACTGCTAGGCATATTCAACCCTGCCGATGCACCTGATGTATTTTCACCTTGGTTTTTACGGGTCACATTGCCCGATAAGCTAATCGTGGGCAATAAATTGCCTGAAGCAATACCAAGGTTCAATTGATCGGCTTTATACTGCAACTGATTGGCTTGCCAAGTAGGATCAGACTGTTTTGCTCGTTCATAAGCATCGACCAAATCCAAGGCAGTGGCCCATGGACTTAAGAACAACGCACACGTACAGAGTAAGTAATTTATCTTCATTTTTTTTGGCAAATCCCTGCAATTCTTTATCGCTTCTTTGACATTCAATCTGAAGTCAAAGCAAATACTAAAGCGATTTATGCAATTTTCCGTATGATTTTTATTAATTTTTTACAGTGATTCTTATAATTTAGCGTATTTTCCTGAAATAATCATAAACGCTGACAACGCTGTAACAAAGCAATGCACAATACTACACATTCTTCATGCTTTTGGCGCTATAAAATACCGACATTCTATCGGACAAATTTCAATTTTTTGTGACTGGGTGACTGTGTCTTTACGTTCTTTTTTTTCTGTTCCATACAGAATTCTCCTTATTGGTTGCATAATTGCAATGGTTGCCTGTCAGCAACAAGATGAGCCACACCCAATTAAAGAGCAAATTGAAACACCTAAAGTACAAAATACGGCAGTTGATCTCACGCTCATGTGCCAAAATATTAAAAAAAATATGGCTGAGATTAATGATCAGCGTACCACTTTTGCCCTAGAACAAATTAATCAAGATTTAAAAGTTTGCTTGCCTTTGCTTAATCTTGAGCAACAAAAAGCCTTATTAAGCCTATCCTTAAAAATGTACGATAACTTTTTACAAGTTACCCGTACCCCTGCACAGCAAATCGCCTTTGAGCGCTATGCGTTTGATATGGCACAACACCCCACCATTCATCAGAGTCATTTTGAACAGCTGACCGCCCGTGATCAATACTTACTCAAACACCAAGGACAAGCCTATGTTGAAGTGGTGGATGCAGGCAATGAACAACTGAGCTACCGTCGTAGCCCTGAATATCTGGCCCGGATTTTTGCGCCATATATGCCAGAGGCTGAAAAAGTATTTATTGAAAACTTGGCGCATCAAAATATTGAAACTGCTATTCAAGACAAAAGCCTGCTCATTGAACCCTTTGAAGTGGCACGGCGCGCGCTCTATTGGGAAGATTATATTCAACAATATCCACAAAGTAGCTACTTAAGTGATGCTAAATTGCTTCTCGCACAATATCGTTATTTTTTATTTATTGGTGCACCCAAAAGCCCCGTATCAGAAGGCTATCATGACCAATATTCTGTACGAGTAAGCTCTTGGGAGGAAATTGAAAAACTATCCCAACGCCATGATTCTGAATTATCAAAATTGGCGAAGAAATTTATTCAGTTCTATCACATGAGCGAAGAGCAACGTAGACAAAAGATTCCTGCATCTGCAACTGCCGAACAACAATTGATACATTATCTTGATTTAACACGCCAAAACTCTAGCAAAGACTGTTTTAGTGATGCTATCTGTCTGTGATGTATACACATCATCACCTTGTTAAATCTTCGCAAAGCATTTTTATCGTACTGATTACTGTCGCTTCGTGCTTTGTTTTTCAGTACAACTCCGCTAAAATTAGAGCATCGCTTGACGGAGCGCGGGTAATCTCCCGCTGAGATCACTTAAAAGCATTACATGCTTTTAAAGGTGAGTACCGTTGAACCTGATCAGGTTAATACCTGCGTAGGAATCAAGCCAGCTAAAAACTGAAAGCCTATATCTTGTCTATTGGTCGGTAGAAATACCCTGCTTTTTACATATTTTTATATGTTCAGGCGCGCCATAAGTACAACTTGCCCCCTGTTTTTGGTCGTGCTTGATTCGTTGATGTCATTCATAAGGATCATTGTAATGAACCAATTAACGAATCTCACCGCTACAGATCTTTCTGCTCAACATGAGCAAGATGCTAAAGATCTCACTCGAATTTTACCTGCATCACGTAAGGTATATCTCCAAGGCTCACGCCCAGATATACAAGTTCCCATGCGTGAAATTTCTTTAACGGATACACCAACCGAGCAAGGCCTGGAAAAAAATCCGGCACTGATGGTCTATGACACCTCTGGCGTGTATACCGACCCAAATGTCAATATCGATCTCAATGTCGGCTTACCTCACGTGCGTGAAGCTTGGATTGCCGAGCGTAACGACACAGAATGTTTAGACACACTCAGCTCTAAATTTGGCCAAGAACGCCTACGTGACATTCGTACGGCAGAGATTCGCTTTGCACACATACAAAAACCACGCCGTGCAAAAGCTGGAAAAAATGTAACGCAAATGCATTATGCCAAACAAGGCATTATTACCCCAGAAATGGAATACATCGCAATTCGTGAAAACCAACGCCAAAGCGAAGGTGTGGATATGCGCCAGCATGCAGGTCAAAACTTTGGCGCACATAATTTAATGGAAATCACACCTGAATTTGTGCGTAAAGAAGTCGCTGAAGGCCGCGCGATTATTCCAGCCAATATTAATCACCCTGAAATTGAACCGATGATTATTGGTCGTAATTTTTTAGTCAAAATTAATGCCAATATTGGCAACTCGGCATTGGGTTCAAGCATTGATGAAGAAGTTGCCAAAATGACTTGGGCTACCCGCTGGGGGGCCGACACGATTATGGACCTATCAACCGGCAAAAATATTCATGAAACCCGCGAATGGATTATTCGTAATTCTCCTGTACCCATTGGCACAGTACCAATTTACCAAGCCTTAGAAAAAGTAAATGGTGTTGCAGAAGACTTAAACTGGGAAATCTTTAAAGACACCTTAATTGAACAAGCCGAACAAGGCGTCGATTACTTTACCATTCATGCTGGAGTGCTATTGCGCTATGTACCAATGACCGCTAACCGCCTCACAGGGATAGTCTCTCGTGGTGGGTCCATCATGGCACAGTGGTGTTTGGCACATCATCAAGAAAACTTCCTCTACACACATTTCGATGAAATTTGTGAAATTATGAAAGCCTATGATGTTTCATTTAGTTTAGGTGATGGTTTACGTCCAGGTTGCATACAAGATGCCAATGATGAAGCGCAGTTTAGTGAATTACGCACCCTAGGGGAACTAACCCATCGCGCATGGGAACATGATGTTCAGGTGATGATTGAAGGCCCCGGCCATGTACCTATGCACATGATTAAGGAAAATATGGACTTACAACTTGAAGTCTGCCAAGAAGCACCTTTCTATACACTCGGCCCTTTAACCACTGATATTGCACCAGGCTATGACCATATTACTTCCGCAATTGGCGCAGCCATGATTGGTTGGTACGGTACAGCCATGCTTTGCTATGTTACACCGAAAGAGCACTTGGGCTTACCCAATAAAAAAGATGTAAAAGACGGCATTATTACCTACAAAATTGCAGCCCATGCTGCCGACTTAGCCAAGGGCCATCCGGGTGCGCAGGCACGTGACAATGCGCTTTCTAAAGCCCGTTTTGAATTCCGCTGGGAAGACCAATTCAACTTAAGCTTAGATCCTGACACAGCCCGAAGCATGCATGATGAAACCATGCCAAAAGACGCACATAAATCTGCACACTTCTGTTCAATGTGCGGACCTAAGTTCTGTTCTATGAAAATTACACAAAATGTACGCGAATATGCCAAGGCAAATAATTCCAGCCAAAGCACTGAAATGCATACATTAAATCAAAAAATTGAACATGGATTTAATGAAATGAAAGCCGTTTATCAGGAACATGGTCAAAAACTATACTCCAAAGTATAATTGACGCAAAAAATCTTTTATCTTCGAGTGATTCTCAGTTAGGATGAAAAACAGCTGTTTTTCATCCTAATAAAGCTTATGAATATTATTAAACAAGCCTCTTATAATCAGAATAATTTTACGATAGAAAGCCGTGAGCACGTCTTCAAAGGATTTATTCAAGTTGAAAAAGTCAGCTTACGTTACCGCTTATTTAATCAAGAACAATATAGTCGCACTTTGGCGCGTGAACTCATTCAACGCAAAGAAGCCGCAGGCGTGTTATTGTATAGCCCAACACAACAAAAAATTGGCTTAATTGAACAATTTCGTATCGGTGCAATTGATGATGTAGATTCTGCATGGCAACTCGAAGTCATTGCAGGTGTATTAGATGGTCAAGAATCACCTGAAAGTTGTATTCGCCGTGAAAGCCTTGAAGAATCAGGCTGTGAAATCGACCAGCTTCAGCATTTATTTACCTTCTATCCTTCTGCGGGTGCTTGCTCTGAAATTTTTCATTTATATGCTGCAGCCACACAACTACCCGAACAAGGTGGTATTTTTGGCTTAGAAGAAGAAGGTGAAAATATTCAGCTTCATCTGATCGATTACACTGATATTCCAGCATTATTAACCAATGGTCGGTTAAAGAATGCGCCTGTCATAATGGCCTTGCAATGGTTACAAATGCAGATAGATACTATGAAGAATGTCTAAGGGGAAAGACATGCCTCTCATTAATAATAATGATCAACACAAACACGATTCCGTGTTTGATTGGACCATCATTCAAATATCAGATACACATCTGATGGATCAACACGAGTTAGATTTTGTCTCAGTCAACCCTGAGCAAAGTTTTCACGAAGTGATGCATCACATTCAGCAACAAGTGCCACATATCGATGCGATTATTCACACAGGTGACCTCGCACAAGTCCCTGTTGCTGAAACCTATAGCCGTTATTTGCAGTTTATGACTGGATTAGATATTCCCCACTATCAAATTCCAGGCAATCATGACTGTACAGAAATTTTTCCATTCCATTTGCAGCAAGATCAAGCACACATTTTACATTATGGTGCATGGAGTGCGATTTTGCTCAATAGTGCAGTCAAAGACAAAGTCGATGGCTGGATTAGCGAAACACAGTTACAACAATTACATCAGCTTCTGAGTGATCACCCACAACAGCATATTTTGATTGCTTGCCATCACCACCCCTTTGCGATGGAATCTGCATGGATTGATCAGCATAAACTTAAAAATGCGACACATTTGATGGATGTGATTTCACAGCACAGTAATGTCAAAATTGTGATCTGTGGACACGTGCATCAAGATTCAATGAATACATGGAATAATATTCAATTTTTATCGACACCTTCGACCAGTATCCAGTTTAAACCATATAGCCAAACCTTTGCTTTAGATCAAGTTTTACCTGGATATAGAGTGATACGCTTAAAGAATAATGGCGAATTTGAAACCGAAGTACATCGTGTTGCTTTATCGCAGCCACAAATAAATGTCGAAATTTCAGGTTATTAACTTTTCAATTTGTTTTTTTTCTATTACTTTATGTCCTCAAATGGAAAAGTGATATAAAACATCCAGACATCTGGGACTATCAAAAAGGAAAAAAAGTCTATATGATGACGACCCCCACAGGAGGAAACTCCTTGAAAGGGTGGATATAACATGCATATCACCATATTTTTTGCGTATAACCATTTACGTATATGATGAGGAATGCCCTATATGGCGAATGATAACCAAAATCAAGTTTTAGACGAACAAACTGATGTTGCAGAAGAGAAGTCTGTAAAACGCGTACGCAAAACTAAGCCAAAGTCGGCTGATGGCGGTTCTACTGCAAGCTTATTTGGTATTGAACCTTATCAGCCGAAGAAAAATGAAGAATACATGTCAGAAGGCCAACTTCAACATTTCCGCAATATTTTACTTGCGTGGAAATCTGAGTTGATGTCTGAAGTTGACCGTACGCTAAACACAATGCAGGATGAAAACACTGCACTTCCTGATGTTAACGACCGTGCTACACAAGAAGAAGAGTTTGCGATTGAATTACGTACACGTGACCGTGAACGCAAATTGATTCGTAAAATTGAGCAATCAATTGAAGCAATTAAAAACGATGACTACGGTTTTTGTGAAACTTGTGGTATCGAAATTGGCTTGCGTCGTTTAGAAGCACGCCCAACTGCGACTCTTTGTATTGACTGTAAGACTTTGGCAGAGATCAAAGAGAAGCAAAATAACGGTTAATTCATGTTATTGAGTAATGCATCCCTCCCCCTTCCTTTAAATCAGGAAGGGAAAGAAGTGAATTACGTGGGTCGGTTTGCGCCATCGCCAACCGGCCCTTTGCATTTTGGGTCTTTAATTACTGCTGTTGCAAGCTATTGCGAAGCCCGCGCTCAGCAAGGTTCATGGCTGGTTCGGATTGAAGATACCGACATCCCCCGCATTTATCCTGGCAGTGAAGCGCATATTTTACGTGCCATAGATGCCTTTGAATTTGATCCAGATAGCAACATCATTTTTCAAAAAGACCGCTTAAACATTTATGAAGACGTGATTCAGCAATTACATGCTCAAGGCTTGGTCTATGCTTGCCAATGCACACGTAAAATGCTCGGTTCTAATCATATTTATCAAGGCACGTGCAGAGATCTACAGCTCGATTTAGCCCATCAAGCCATTCGGGTTAAAGTGTCAGATCAAGTCATCCAATTTACAGATCCAATTCAAGGTACGCATCAATCGAATTTAAAATTTGATTTAGGTGATTTCGTGCTAAAACGCCGTGACGGCATTATTAATTACCAATTGGCTGTTGTTGTCGACGATCATTTGCAAGGGATCACGCATGTGGTGCGTGGTGCCGATTTACTCGACAACACCGAGCGACAAATCTGGTTGGGTCAACTTTTGGGCTATGCGCCACTGCAGTATATGCACTTGCCGCTTGCCATGAATGATCAAAGGCAAAAACTTTCTAAGCAAAATATGGCCGAAGCTTTAGATTTAAGCCAACCTTCGCAATTGCTACAACGTGCACTCAAAGCTTTACATCAACCCGAAGTAGAACTCGACCGCCCTGCACGTATGCTCCAACAAGCGGTTGCACAGTGGTCAAGTACATATATTCCACATCAAACTATGCTCGAAGGTATTTACACCTAAAAACACACCGCTACGCCTGTGTATTACCTTTCTATACTGTTATAACCTAGATTTTTTAAACTGTATCCATCTTTTATACGGCGCTTATTACGCTCATTCTGTGTATACACCTAGGGCAAAGCTGAACATTCGCCCACACGGGCATAAAAATGCCGAGTACGGTTTTCACCCTACTCGGCTGATCGATTCAACTTTAAACGGCTTAGAAGCTCGATTCTTCTTTACTTGGGTTTACTTGATTGGTCGTGCTTTCAATCTTAAGGATTAAACTCATCATCACCGCACACATAATTAAAGATGAACCACCATAACTAATAAAAGGCAAGGTTAAACCTTTTGTTGGTAGCATCCCCATGTTCATGCCCGCATTCACCAAAATTTGCAGTAAGAAAATAATACTAATGCCATAAGCCAAATAGCCTGCACGCAAGTATTGATTACGTAAGGCACGATGACCAATTTTAATACTGCAGACCACCAGTGTGAATGACAGAATCATCACGGTGGTAATCCCCATAAAGCCGAACTCTTCACCCAAAATAGCCAACATAAAGTCAGTATGTGCTTCAGGTAAATAGGACATTTTTTGGATACTATGACCGAGACCAACCCCAAACCATTCACCACGACCAAAAGCCATCAACGCATTAGAGAGCTGATAACCTGTGCCCAGCGGATCGGCCCAAGGATTGGTAAACGATAAGGCGCGTTGTAAACGATATGGCTCAAAGACAATCGCGACAATTAAGCCCACCACAATAAAGGCCATGAACGCGATAAACTGTACAGCAGGCGCGCCTGCCAAAAAGAATACGCCTAAAATCATCAAGACAATTACAGCGGTTGCCCCTAAGTCG
Organism: Acinetobacter sp. SwsAc6; assembly: GCF_013391565.1. Classification (NCBI taxonomy): domain Bacteria; kingdom Pseudomonadati; phylum Pseudomonadota; class Gammaproteobacteria; order Moraxellales; family Moraxellaceae; genus Acinetobacter; species Acinetobacter sp. SwsAc6. The sequence continues at coordinate 57,112 of NZ_JACAXE010000001.1, read as the reverse complement.
GGCTCAGCCAAAATCAGGCCGACCGTGATAATCATGACCCCACCTAAGCGCACTAAGCCAGAGACGCTATTACGCACCTCCTCTGCCCTTCGTACCACATAATCGGCGGTGAAAATGGCCATCATCACCTTCGCCACTTCAGAAGCCTGTAAGGTAAAGCCTGCAATTTTAATCCATCGGGTGGAACCATTGACTTCTGTACCAGCGACCAACACCACGGCCAGCAGTAAAATGGTTAATATCCAAAATGGAAAAGTATTATTAAACCAGACATTTAAAGGGACTTTATATACTGCATAAGCCGCCATAGAAGCAGCTAAAATTGAAATCCCATGTCGCGTGATATAGTGAAATGGATTTTCATGTAAACGTGCAGCATACGGCATAGATGCCGATGCCACCATAATTGAACCAATACACAGCAATGCCAATACACTAAATATGAGCACATTACGTGTGGTAATTTCGGCGGGCACGCGTGGTGCCCAGCGCTCATATACCTCGGTAATTTTAGTTATGGTCGTCTGAGCTAACCCAGCCATACAACTTTCCTTATCATTTTTTTAAGCCAATGCGTTCACGCAGTCGACAAACTGATGGCCGCGTTCACTATATCCTTTAAACATATCAAAACTTGCACATGCAGGTGATAGTAGTACGACATCATACGCTTGAGCATGTTGTTGGCACATTTCAACTGCTTGTTTTAAAGTTTCAGCATGTACTAATGTGGTTGTTCCTGTAATTGCTTTTTCAATAATTGGGCGGTCTTCACCAATGAGTACTGCAACCTTGGCATATTTTTGTAGCGAATCACGCAGTGCAGTAAAATCCTGCCCTTTGCCTTGACCGCCTAAAATAATGACCACTTTACCGCCTTTGGCCTCAATGGCAGCCCCTAAGCCATCCACTGCGGCCAATGTCGCGCCAATATTGGTGCCTTTTGAGTCGTTGTAATAACGCACATCATGCAATTCTTTCACGAACTCACAGCGATGCTCTAAACCTTTAAAGGTTTTTAGGGTATTTAACATACTGTCTAGGCTTAGGCCAATTGCTTCGCCTAATGCTAAACATGCCAATGCATTCGCTACATTATGCGTGCCCTGAATATACATGTCTGCACTATTGAGTAAACGCTCACGACCACGTGCCAACCAAATAGTGCCATCATCGTCTTTCAACACACCAAATTGATTAATATCAGGTGCATTTAAGCCAAAGCTTTGCATTGGGGTAGCATCTGGCACCAACGGACGTGTTAAAGAGTCGTCGCGGTTAAATACAACTTTTTTCACAGCTTGAAAGATTCTGTGCTTCGCTGTGTGATAACCCATCATATCGCCATGGCGGTCTAAATGGTCTTCACTCATATTGAGCACTACAGCCACCTCAGCAGCCAAATTGGATGTGGTTTCGAGTTGGAAGCTTGAGAGTTCAAGCACATAAAGCTCAGGATCATCTTTGGTTAAGTCCAAAGCAGGACGACCCAAGTTACCACCCACAGCCACTTTTTTACCAGCATCAGCAGCCATTAAGCCAAATAAAGTGGTTACGGTACTTTTCGCATTTGAACCTGTAATGGCAACAATCGGTTTATCTGTTGCGCGGCGTAAAATTTGAATTTCACTCACCACAGGAATGCCTTTTGCAACCGCAGCTTGTATTTCTACTAATTTTGGATCAAGCCCTGGGCTAATGACAATTTCTTCGGCTTGTAATAACAATTCTTGATCTAATTGACCAAAACTGGTTTGCACATCACTGGGGATTTGGTCATGTCCGGGTGGCGTTTCTCGAGAGTCTGTTACTGCAACACGGTAGCCTTTGTCATGTAAGAAATTAACTGCTGCAACACCAGATATTCCGAGCCCAGCAACGACTTTTAATCCACCACGTTGTATTAACATTTTTGCCTCTGTTTATGGTCTATTTTACAACTGTGGAAATGTTAGCACTTTGCTGTTTTGAATGCTTTTTCTGTTTTAACTTTATGATGGTTTTTTTGTGTCGGCGCGTAAAAAAACCGTCATAAAAATGACGGTTTTCTTTTACACAGCATATTTTCAATGGCTAAAGCAATTACTTCCATTTAACCGCCTGTACTTGCTCTTTTTGAGGGCGTGCTTCTTCTGTAGCAGAACAACCACAACTCCCACCACAACCCGCAACCGCAGCAGGTTTTAACCATGTTGCCAGTTTTGACCAACCACGGCGTGCACAAGCTTTTGAAATAGACGTGAAGACTGAGTTCGATGTTTGAGGAAATACCTTTTTAAACACCACGACAGCACTCCAAATGACCAAAGCAGCCACAATTAGAATTTCAATCATCTCAATCTCCTTTTACCATCAAAGTAAAATGTTTTAATCTAAATTTTTAACCTAAATAATGCGATGCAATTTGATAGGTCAAAAATGACATGAAATATGCCAAACCAAACAGGTAAATCGTCATGAATGTAACTGTTTTCATTGAGCCTGTTTCACGTTTCACTGTTGCCAATGTCGCTAAGCAATGCGGTGCATAAATAAACCAAACGAGCAGTGACAAACCTGTTGCCAATGACCAGCTTAAGTCACCCGTACTGATGAGTGTTGATAGCCCTTGTGCCACAGCATCATCGTCTGCTGCAGATAAGGCATATACCGTACCTAAAGCAGCCACAACCACTTCACGTGCAGCCATTGCTGGAATTAAGGCAATACAAATCTGCCAATTAAACCCAAGTGGTGCAAAAATAGGTTGCATTAAATGCCCAAGCATCCCTGCAAATGAATAATCGATATCTGGCAGCGTTGCACCTTCTGGCGGTTGAGGGAAGGTACACAAGAACCACAATAAAATTGAAAGCGCAAAGATAATACCACCCACACGCTTTAAGAAGATTTTGGCGCGATCCAATAGACCAATCCAAACACTCTTAAAATCTGGAATACGATAACTTGGTAATTCCATTAAAAGTGCATGTTGTGATTTATCTTTTTGGAAGAATTTAAGTACGGTCGCAACCAATAAAGCACTCACAATCCCTGCTGCATATAAGCCAAACAGTACCAAGCCTTGTAGATTGAACACTCCCCAAACCATTTTTTCTGGAATAAAAGCAGAAATCAGTAGCGCATAAACAGGTAAGCGTGCCGAACAGGTCATCAGTGGCGCAACAAAAATCGTGGTTAAACGGTCACGTGGGTCGCTAATGCTTCGAGTTGCCATAATGCCAGGTACGGCGCATGCAAAACTTGATAGCAATGGAATGAAGGCACGGCCACTTAAGCCAGCTTTATACATCAACTTGTCTAAAAGGAATGCGGCACGAGGTAAATAACCCGATTCTTCTAAAACCAAAATAAAGAAGAAAAGAATTAAAATCTGTGGCAAGAAGACTACAACACCACCTGCACCCGCAATAATGCCGTCCACCACCAAACTATTGAGCATTGGGTGTGAAATATAAGCACCAACGGTTTCGCCAAACCAACCAAAGAAGCCTTCAATACCATCCATAAATGGCGCAGCCCATGCAAAGACCGCTTGGAATACCACAAACATCATCACAGCAAGGCTAATCAAGCCAAACACAGGATGTAAAAATATTTTATCTAAAAAGTCAGAACGCTTATCTTCTTGGTCTACATACACCACTACATCTTTTAAGATGTTTTCGATTTGTGCATGAACAGAATCTGCTTTGCCCACGTCACTCAACGCAGCATCAGGTGTTCTAAAGGTGCCTGCATCCAGCGCACCCATGAGATTTTCAATGCCTGCATTACGTACAGCCACTGTTTCTACCACTGGAATACCCAAACGCTGAGAAAGTTTTTGCGTATTAATCTGCATGCCACGACGACGTGCTTCATCCATCATATTCAATACCAGTAGAATAGGACGTTTCAGCTCAATCATTTCCATGACAAGGCCCAAATGCAGTTTTAAGTTTGTGGCATCCACCACACATAAAAATGCATCTTGTTGGCCTTCTTCTGCAATTTTACCTTGTACCACATCACGGGTAATCGCTTCATCGGGACTGGTCGCATTCAGACTATATGTACCGGGTAAATCTAACACACGTACAGGCTTACCTGAAGGCAATACAAATTGACCAACTTTACGCTCAACGGTTACACCCGCATAGTTCGCAACTTTTTGGCGCGTACCCGTTAAATGGTTAAATAATGAGGTTTTACCGCAGTTGGGATTCCCGACTAAAGCAATACGAAGAGCATCACTCATGCTGACGCTCCTTCAAGCAAAATTTCAATTTTTTCGGCTTCGACTTTACGTAAAGCAAAACGCGTAAATCCAACTTGAATTAAAATAGGATCACCACCAAAAATGCCTTTGGTGATAACTTGTACTTTCGTACCCGCAACAAAACCCAACGTTTCTAGGCGACTTGCTACTAAATCAGTCTGAGTTTCGCCATCCAAAGTACGATTTACTTTGCTAATGATGGCAGTTTGTTTGACTTTTAAATCAGATAAACGCACCGCATCCAACCCTTAAATATTTTGAACAGTATACAAACAAATGAGAATAATTACCAAATCAGATACGATAATGATTCGCATCTGTTATAGCACATTGATTACTAAGAATTGTTACAATACATTTGATAAAATCAATCATCACCATCGGTTATATTCATTAATTCTGAGTGCGTCATGCTAAATAAAAAACCTCGTATTCCAACTCCTGTTAGCATTCCGGAACACTATAGTTTTTTAAAAGGTTATCGAGACGATTTAATCGCACAGACCGTTAGCCCGCACACGCGAAATGCCTATTTATCGGATTTAATCCAATGTAGTGAATGCCTTACTCACCCAATGCCGACGTGGTCTGCAGACGATATTTCTGATGTTTTATTACATCTAACGCAACAGGGTAAAAGCCCTCGCTCAATTGCTCGTTGCTTATCTGCCATGCGTTCGTTTTTTAAATTTCTGCGGGAGCAAAAACTGCGCAGTGACAACCCTGTCAGCACACATAAAACCCCAAAACTCGGTCGAGCTCTGCCCAAGGATTTGTCTGAAGCCAATGTCGAAGCACTTATTTTGGCACCCGATATTCAAACCGCTTTAGGTTTACGTGATCGTGCCATGTTAGAAGTGCTCTATGCCTGTGGCCTACGTGTGACGGAACTCTTAAATTTAAGATTAGAGTTGATGAATCTGAAGCAAGGCTATATTCGCATTGTCGGTAAAGGCAATAAAGAACGCTTGGTGCCCATGGGTCAGGCTGCCTGTGAATGGGTCGAAAAATATCTCAATGAATCACGACCACAACTCTATAAAACTGCGACTGACTATGTGTTTTTAACGCAACTGGGCGGGATTATGAGTCGACAAAATTTTTGGTACGCCATTAAACGTTACGCCTTACAAGCAGGCATACAAGCAGAACTTTCACCACATACATTACGCCATGCCTTTGCAACACATTTACTGAATCATGGTGCAGACCTACGTGTGGTACAAATGTTATTAGGTCATAGTGATTTATCAACCACACAAATTTACACCCATGTGGCGCAAGTCCGTATGCAACAGCTCCATGCTCAGTTTCATCCACGCGCTTAACGGTATGGCATATCAGACCAAGAAGTTTTTTTCACACCCGATTTTTTTGCTATGCTAGCTCACCTGTTTTTTAAAAAGCGAAAAGAAAAGGGTTTTTTATGCTATTTACCCGTTCAAAAATTGTGATCGCATGTACACTTGCTACAGGCCTTGCTTTAAGTGCTTGCAGCAAATCAAATAATGATGAAGAAAAACAAGCGCCTTTAACCGCAAGTGCGCCAGCAACGGGCGAAGCCTCTACCCTTTCAGAACGCAATCAACAGCAACGTCTCATTCAGACCCTGCAAGAAGGCCTGAAAAAAGCCAACATTACTGCCAAAATTAGCAGTGTAAAAGCCACCGAAGTCCCAAATTTATTCTGGGTAAGCTTTGAAGGCATGTCTTCTGTGTATGCCACAGCCGACGGCAAATACATTATTCAAGGTGATGTCATCCGCTTAGGTGACAAAACTTTGCATAATGTCAGCGAAAGTTTGCAGTCTGAAGTGACCAAAAAAGAATTAGCAAAACTCAAAACTGAAGATCTCATTGTTTACAAAGCAAAAGGTAAAACACAGCATGTGATCTACGTCTTTACCGATGCAAGCTGTCCGTATTGCCATAAACTGCATGAACATTTAGATGAGATTACCAGCAAAGGCATCGAAGTTCGCTATATTGCATGGCCACGTGGTGACCAATTTTTGCCGGCAATGGAAAGTGTTTGGTGTAGTGCAAACCGTCAAGAAGCCTTCAATCAAGCGATTTCAGGGGTTCAACTCCCTCCTGCATCATGCAAAAACCCAGTCCGCGACATGTACAAATTGGGTCTGAATATTGGCGTAAATGGCACTCCTGCAATTTATAATACCGACGGTGTTTATTTGGGTGGCTACATGGAGCCTAGCGAATTAATTGGACGCTTAAATAAATAAAATTTATTGATTAAATTACTGTTTTTTATAGATAGATATAAATTTGTGAATCTCCTAGAGTCATAGGCTTTTTTTAGCTATGATCTAGGTTCACTTAAAAAATTTGCTGAAATAAATGGAGTGTGACGTGAAACCAGTTCGTCTGGCAATCCTCGGTCTTGGTACTGTGGGTGGTGGTGCCCTTAAACTACTAAAAGAAAATGCTGCTGAGATTAAACGTCGCACCGGTCGTGAAATTGAAATTACCCATGTGGGAACGCGTCGCCCGCGTCCTGACCTTGATTTACCTGCATCAGTTCAACAAAGCGCAGATCTTTTAGAGATCGTTCGCCAACCTGATGTCGATGTTGTCATTGAGGTTATGGGGGGTATTCACCCTGCGTATGAAGTGATCAAAGAAGCTATTTTACACGGTAAGCAAATTGTGACAGCCAACAAAGCCCTGCTCGCAGAGCACGGTAATGAGCTGTTCAAACTGGCTGATGATCATCATGTACAAATTGCCTATGAAGCTGCAGTCGCTGGCGGTATTCCAATTATTAAAGTCATGCGTGAAGGCTTGGCTGCCAACAAAATTGATTGGTTAGCTGGCATTATCAATGGTACAGGCAACTTCATTTTGACTGAAATGCGCGAAAAAGGCCGTGCCTTTGCCGATGTACTCAAAGAAGCGCAAGAGCTTGGTTATGCAGAAGCAGATCCAACTTTTGACGTTGAAGGCATTGATGCTGCACATAAGCTGACACTTCTTGCATCTATCGCTTTTGGTATTCCATTGCAATTTGACAAAGTCTTCACTGAAGGCATTAGCAAAGTGACTGCACAAGATGTGAAATATGCTGAAGATTTAGGTTTCCGCATTAAACACTTGGGTATTGCACGCCGTGCAGCAAACGGTATCGAATTACGTGTACACCCGACGCTGATTCCAGAAGAACAGCTGATTGCCAATGTAAATGGCGTGAAAAATGCTGTATTAGTACAAGCCAATGCCGTTGGTCCAACACTTTACTATGGCGCTGGCGCTGGTGCAGGCCCTACAGCTTCTGCAGTTGTTGCTGACGTTGTCGATATCGTACGTGACATCTCTTATACCGAAGATGGTGCAGGGACTATTCCGCAATTAGCTTTTGAAAGCTTAAGCGATTTACCTATTCTGCCACGCGAAGAAATGACAACAGGTTACTACATCCGTATTAATGCTGAAGACCAAACTGGTGTTTTAGCTGAAGTGACCACTATTTTAAGCCGTGCAGGCATTAGCATTGATGCCATCATGCAACAATCGCGCTTAAAAGACCTTATTCCTATCGTGATTCTGACCGATCCAGTGAAAGAATCTAAAATGGATGAAGCCCTTCAACAAATTCAAGCATTGCCTGTCATTCATGGCGAAATTGTACGAATTCGTTTAGAATCGCTTGATAATTAATCGGGTTAAGGGGAAATTCTCCCCTTACCAAGCTCTATACACAATTGGAACATCATCATGTCGAATGCCAATCGTTATACTGGTTTAGTTGACCGCTATCGCGACCGTTTACCAGTGTCTGCCACTACTAAAGCGATTTCTTTAGGTGAAGGTAATACCCCACTGATTAAACTTGCAAATATTCCGCGTTTAATTGGCAAAAATGTTGAAATTTATGTGAAGTACGAAGGCTTAAACCCGACTGGTTCATTTAAAGACCGTGGTATGACCATGGCGGTAACAAAAGCTGTTGAAGAAGGCTCAAAAGCAATTATCTGTGCATCTACAGGTAATACCTCAGCAGCTGCAGCCGCTTATGCTGCTCGCGCTGGCATCAAAGCATTCGTTTTAATCCCAGAAGGCAAAATTGCCATGGGTAAAATGGCGCAAGCAATGATGTATGGTGCTATCACCATGCAAATCCGCGGTAACTTTGACGATGGCATGCGCCTAGTGAAAGAAGTTGCAGACCAAGCACCTGTAACCATCGTAAACTCAATCAACCCATACCGTTTGCAAGGTCAAAAAACCATTGCTTACGAAATCGTTGATGAACTCGGTCGTGCACCAGACTACCACTGCTTACCTGTAGGTAACGCGGGTAACATCACTGCACACTGGATGGGTTATACAGAAGCTGTTGCAAACCAACCTGTAGGTGAGTTTGAACAAGTGATTTACGATGCGGCAACTGACGCCTTCACTGGCCCTAAACCAGAAGGTTTACCAGTGATGGTAGGCTATCAAGCATCTGGCGCCGCACCATTCCTACGTGGCGCACCTGTAGCAAATCCAGAAACAATTGCAACAGCAATTCGTATTGGTAACCCACAAAGCTGGAACCATGCAAAAGCAGTTGTACGCGATTCTCAAGGTTGGTTTGATGAACTGACTGATGCTGAAATTTTAGATGCACAGCGTATGCTTTCGATGTATGAAGGCGTATTTGTTGAGCCTGCATCTGCAGCATCAATTGGTGGTGCAATCCGCGACCTTAAAGCAGGTAAAATCCCTGAAGGTTCTGTGATTGTATGTACCGTAACAGGTAATGGTTTGAAAGACCCTGATACTGCAATCAAACAATGCTCTGATGCCGTAATGTTGTCAATCGATGCAACAATGGATCAAGTTCGTGATTCAATTTTGTCAAATATGTAATCACATATTTGATTGAATAAAGAAAACCCTGCACTAGCAGGGTTTTTTTATGGGCTAAATTTAGCCTAAAAATAAAAAGCTCAAGTTGAGTAAGAAGTTAAGCCTTAAATTCGTTTTGGTAACTGAGTTACCCAAGTCATTAAGCGCGTTGCATCATCTGTACGTGCTTGAGAGGTATCGGCTCCCAGTAACACAACAACAGCTGGACGATTATTTAATGTTGTATGCATCACAACACAGCGCCCTGCTTCATTGATATAGCCTGTTTTAGAAATATTAATATTCCAACCACCATTACGCACCAAGGCATTGGTATTATTGGATTTTAATACACGGTAGCCCAAGTTAAAGTCATAACTTGGTGTGGTAGAAAACTGACGGATTAAACCATATTGCGATGCTGTATTCACCAAAATCGCCAAATCACGCGCTGAAGCAACATTGCCCGGATGTAGACCTGTAGACTCTACATAATGCGTGCTGGTCATGCCCAATGAGCGCGCTTTGGCATTCATCGCGCTATAAAATGCACTACGACCACCCGGATAAGTACGTGCCAAAGCCGATGCTGCTGGGTTCTCTGACTTCATTAGCGCCAGTAACAATGCTTCTGCACGATTCATGCTATCGCCGGCACGTAAAGTCGAACTTGAGCTCTTACAGCCAGAACATGAAAAATCACCTTGCTGTAAGGTAATATTTTCAGACATGTTTAAGCGGGCATCTGAAATAACCACAGCAGTCATCAACTTGGTAATCGATGCAATAGAACGCGCAACATTACTGTTTTTACTGTACAGCACTTCGCCTGTTTGACCATCCATCACAATCGCCGCACGTGCATTAATGCTCGGTTGGTTGGCATAATTATTGGTATCCACAATACGTACCGTTTGTGACGGTGCATTTTGTGTCGTTACGCCATTCGAACTACGCACACTGGTGGTGATTTTGGTCGAACCCTGTGGTGATGGCTCATCTGTAGCAGATGAAACATCTTGATTTAAAAGTTGGCTGACATCATCAGATGACCAGCTCAAATTCGATTGACTCGTGTTTGGATTCATAATAATTTCAGCAAAGCTTACGGTGCTTATGCCAAATAAAAATGAAAAGCCCAACACGTGTGCGAATGATTTATTTAAATTCTTCACTTTTACTTACTCAACTCTATCTTAGTAATTTAGCTAAAAATTTGCCTATTACCATAAATATGCCTTACATTTAGGCACATAGCAGAACAATTTTTACCCACGACATTGTGTATCAAATATTTTCATCGTAGATAAGAATAGGATTGCTAATTTTGTCGTTTCATTGCAAGCTTATTTTGCTTTATGTAACAAAAAAGACATGTATAAAACAGAGGGAGAATGTCAGTGATCACAGTTTTGGTGGTGGACGATCATGAGTTGGTTCGTACAGGTATTTGTCGAATGTTAGAAGACCATGTGGATGTACAAGTGATTGGGCAAGCCGAATCTGGTGAAGAAGCGATTTCTCTGGTGCGTCAGCATCACCCCAATGTCGTACTTCTCGATGTGAATATGCCAGGTATTGGGGGTGTAGAAACCACACGACGTCTCTTACAAACAGCGCCTGATACCAAAGTGTTAGCCGTAAGTGGTCTTGCTGAAGAGCCTTATCCTTCCCTACTCCTAAAAGCAGGTGCGAAGGGCTATATCACCAAAGGTGCGCCTGTTACAGAAATGGTGCGTGCCATTAACAAAGTCATGCAAGGCGGTAAATACTTTAGTGCCGACATTGCAGAGCAATTGGCCAGCTCGTATTTATCTGACACTCAACAATCTCCTTTTGATGCACTTTCAGAACGTGAAATGCAAGTGGCGATGATGGTGGTCAATTGTATTAGCGCACAAGAGATTGCAGATAAGCTTTTTGTGAGTGTAAAAACCGTCAACACTTACCGTTACCGTATTTTTGAAAAATTAAATTTAGACAGTGACGTCAAATTAACTCACCTAGCCATTCGCTACGGCCTTATTAAACCTTAAAAAATACCAGTGCATCCTTTATGCCCCAGCCTTCTTATCATGCGGAATTAAATCAGTATCATCTCGGGCTGTGGTATAGCGCATATCGCTTCATTATCAGTACGGGCTTATTGCTGATTTTTATGCTGACTTATCGGCAGTTAAGTGTCGAATATCAGTATCCGCGCTTTTACTTATACGTCCTTAGCGCTTATGCATTAATCAGTAGCCTACAGTTTTTTTTAATGCGTGGCGTGCGTGCTTATATTCCAAAGCAACTGGTAAGCCTCTTTGTTGTCGATGTTACAGCGCTTAGCTTATTAACCTTGGCACTTGATGGTCCAAATTTACATATCAGCTTGCTGTTCGTAATTTGTATTTTTGCAGCTTCGCTTTTACTCAATGCACAAAAAGCTCTACTCATTACACTGATTGCCGTCATTAGTGTCGTTTACCAAGTATTTATTGGCTCCATTTTCGAGCTGACCTCACTGAAAAATATTGGTAATAGTGCTCTATTGGCCTTCTTATTTTTTGTGGTCTATGGAAGTGGACAAATTGCGATTCGTCGCTTCCAGATCATGGAAAATTTGAACTTTTCACAGTCCCTAGAATTAAACCAACTGCAAAATATTAACCGTTATATTTTAGAGCAAATTCAAACGGGCTATTTGGTGCTCGACCAAAACTGCCATGTGGTACTCAGCAACCCTGAAGCCTGTCATTTATTGGGCATTGCGCCGATGTATCGCTATGAAACACATCCACTGTATAAAACCCAACCCGACTTATTTGAGCTGATGAAATTTGAAGAACTGCCCGATGGCGATACATTCCAATTTCAATCCCAACAAAGTCGCTTTCATATTCATGTTCGGGTACAAAAACTGAATGTGCCGCACCAGACCTTAACCTTACTGGTCTTGCAGGATGCACAAAAAATTAATCAGCATGTACAACAGCTAAAATTAGCAGCCCTTGGTCAGCTTTCTGCCAGTATTGCACATGAAATCCGTAATCCATTGGCGGCCATCGTTCAAGCCAATGATCTATTTTTAGATAGTGATCCATCACAACAAAAACTATTACATAGCATGATTGCTAAACAATCGGTGCGTATTGACCGTATTGTGCAAGACACGCTCAATATGGTGAAAAATAAAGAAACGCGCCCAATACTGATTCCATTAAAACACTTTATGCCTCAGCTCATTCAAGATGATCTTTCGGATATTCAAGATAAAATTCAACTGAATATGCGAGAGCCTGTGGCGATTCACTTTGATGAAGGTCAATTGCGCCAAGTCCTGATTAATTTGGTGCGCAATGCCATCCGACATAATGACCCCAGCACACCGCATATCGAATTAAATATTTATACATATCAAAAATATATACATATTGATGTGCGTGATTTCGGCCTTGGTGTTGCAGAACATGATCGATCTGCATTATTTCAACCATTTTTCAGTACCGAAATCACAGGAACTGGTTTAGGATTGTACCTAGCGCACAGTTTTTGCGAAGCAAACCAAGCACAGCTCACCTACGTAGAACAAAAAGAACAAGGGGCCTGTTTTAGAGTTTCTTGCTTAGCCGTGACCGTTTAATCGATTTTATTTGGGGGGAAATATGGCAGAACAGCAACCATTGGTACTGTTGGTCGATGATGAAGAAGACTTATGTACACTCATGCAAATGTCTTTATCACGCATGGGGATTCGTACACACATTGCACACCGACTCAGTGAAGCTCGCCAATGCTTAACAGAACACCAATACGATGCCTGTTTAACTGACCTCAACCTTCCTGATGGTAATGGCTTACAACTGTTACAATGGATGAATGAGCACTGCCCAAGCCTGCCTGTAGCCGTTTTAACGGCGTATGGCAACATGGAAATTGCCATTGCAGCGCTCAAAGCAGGCGCTTTCGATTTTGTCAACAAACCCATTAATCCAAAGCACTTAGAGCAACTACTACAAAAAGCACTCAATAAACCAATTCCTTCTACAGCACCACAAGAAGACACACTAGAATACAAAATGTTGATTGGACAATCCTTGCCAATTCAACAGCTTCGTATCACTTTGAAAAAAATTGCTCGCTCACAAGCACCTGTTTTTATTACTGGTGAATCAGGTACGGGTAAAGAAGTTGTCGCAAATTTGGTGCACCGCCTAAGTAATCGAAATGAAGGCCCCTTTATTGCCATTAACTGCGGTGCGATTCCGAGCGACTTAATGGAAAGTGAGCTTTTTGGCCATAAAAAAGGCAGCTTCACAGGTGCAACCCAAGATAAGCAAGGTCTGATTCAATCCGCACACGGTGGTAGTTTATTCCTCGATGAAATTGCGGAATTACCCCTAAGCATGCAAGTAAAATTGCTCCGCGCTGTGCAAGAAAAGCGGATTCGTCCCGTCGGTGCAGACCATGAAATTGATGTCGATTTCCGCATTATCAGTGCAAGTCATCAAGATCTAGATGGACTGGTGCAACAGGGTCGCTTCCGTCAGGATTTATTCTTCCGTATTCATGTGATGGACTTAGAATTGCCACCGCTTCGTGAACGTGGCAATGACATCTTGTTATTGGCGCAGCATTTTATTCAAAAAATTTGCTCAGAATGGGATATTAAAGCCAAGGCCCTCACAGAGCGCGCGCAAGATTTTCTACTCAATCAATATTATCCAGGCAACGTGCGAGAGCTACGCAATATTATTGAACGTGCCATCACGCTCAGCGACACAGACAGCATAGATTTACCTCATTTGCAAAGTGCCCCACTGCGCCGTAGTGCACCTGTGCTGGATCACACAGATGCCTCTCAGGCTGTTGCTATGGCCTCTGTTACCAGTATGCCATTAAAGAAACTGCCTGAAGAAGGACTAGAGCCTTATCTAGAAAATATCGAAAAAGAAATTCTACTAAATGCGCTCAATCTGACGCACTGGAATCGAACCTTAGCTGCTAAAAAGCTGGGGATGTCATTTCGCTCTTTGCGCTATCGTTTAAAGAAATTTGGGCTCGATACCGACGAAGAATAAGTATTATTTTTTATTGAGCAGTTGCTCTGTCACATGCTCAAGATATTGCTGCTCACTCATCTCATGCTGTGGGTAGCTAAAATCAGGTTGCACCCCAATGCCTTCAATCATTCGACCATTGGGCGTGTAATACTGCGATACGGTCATTTGTAAAGCAGCACCGTTGGATAATGGAAAAAGCTTCTGCACTACACCTTTACCGTAGCTTTTTTCACCCACGACCCATGCTCGCCCATGCTCTTTTAACGCTGCCGTAAAGACTTCCGTTGCCGAGGCAGATCGACCATTAATTAAAATGCCCACTTTCATATTTTGAAATTCAAAGCTCGGTAAAGCTTGAAACTGCTGATCCCCTTCGGAGCGACTTCGCGTCGAAACAATCACGCCTTGGTTGAGAAATAAATCTGCCGTTTCTACCGCTGCCGACAATAAGCCCCCTGGGTTATTTCTTAAGTCAAATAAGATTGCTTTGACCTTCGACCCACTATGGCTTTCAATAATGCGTTTGATCTCATTGGCCGTGTCTTGCTGGAATACTTTTACCGTTAAGACCAAAACCTGATTATTGAGTAAACGGGATTCAATATCGGTTTCAATTTTGGTATTACGCACAATATAAATTGGCTTACTGTGTGTGGTCAGTTGTAGGCTCAATGTTGAACCAATCGCCCCATCTAATAACTGTTTAACTTGTACATGACTTAGCTTTTTCAGCTCTTGATCATCCATTTTGTACACAGCCATACCATTACTTAAACCCTGTTTTGCAGAGTCAGCATCTTTTTTGAGATTATGAATGACCCAGTGCTGCGCGATCGTGTCATAGTGCAAGTCAAAATCGACTGCTGCCAAATCGCCTTCGGTATATTGTAAAAGCTGTTTATAGTCTTCAGGAGAAAGATAACGTGAATAGCGGTCTAGACCACTGACCAAGCCTTGTATCGCTTGCTGAAACAGATCATCGTCTGATTTTTCTTTGAGATAATTGTCTTTAACAATGCCATAAATTTGAACAAATTGTTGTATGGATTCCACCGGAACTTCCATATTACTTTGTTCATAATCGCCATCAAAATCAAGGGCTGCTGACTTTTTGCCAACAGCCCATGTGGTATGACTAAAGCACATTAGAAGTGAGCCAAAAATTACCCCAGAAATCCAACGTGCTTGCGCCATACATCTACCCTTTCATCAATATTTATGCATCTAAATGAATTAGATTGCGACCTTGCATTTCAGCAGGAACTGGAAGCTTCATCAAGTGAAGTAATGTAGGCGCAACATCGGCCAAAACACCACCTTCCACAATCGTTGCTGACGTTGGGCCTGCATAGATGAATGGTACTAATTCAGTTGTATGCTGTGTATGTACCTGACCGCTTTGATAATCCTGCATTTGTTCAACATTACCGTGATCGGCTGTCACAATCATGTGACCTTGATTCGCCATGACTGCGTCGTACACACGACCTAAGCAAGTATCTACAGCTTCAACAGCTTTTACTGCAGCATCAAATACACCCGTATGACCAACCATGTCACCATTGGCATAGTTCACCACCAACAAGTCATATTCGCCTGAATTGATTGCAGCCACCAACTCATCTGTAACTTCGTATGCACTCATTTCTGGTTTTAAGTCATACGTAGCAACGCTTGGAGATGGAATCAAAATACGTTTTTCACCTGGATATTCATCTTCACGACCGCCACTAAAGAAGAAAGTCACATGGGCATATTTTTCAGTTTCCGCAATACGTAGCTGGGTTTTACCCAAGTTCGACAAGTATTCGCCCAATGAATTCACCAACGCTTCTGGCATGTATGCAACAGGTGCATCAATCGTCGCTTGGTAACGTGTCAACATCACATACTTAGACAATGCAGGTACAACTTTACGCTCAAAGCCTGCAAAGTCTTTTTCTACAAAGGCTTTGGTAATTTCACGTGCACGGTCAGCACGGAAGTTCATGAAGACAACGCTATCACCATCTTGAACTGGAGCTGCATCACCAATACGCGTTGCTTTCACAAATTCGTCTTTTTCATCAGCTGCATAAGCTAACTCTAGGCCTGCAACCGCAGTAGGGGCTGTACGTACAGCTTCACCTTCTGTCAACAAACGGTAAGCTTGTTCAACGCGATCCCAACGGTTGTCACGGTCCATTGCAAAATAACGACCGATTAAAGTCGCAATACGACCTTGACCTGGATATTGAGCAAACAATGCATCTAATTTTTCTAAAGATGGCTGTGCGCTGATTGGCGGTGTATCACGGCCATCTAAGAAAGCATGTAAATAGACTTTCGCACCACGTTTTAACGCAAGCTCAGCCATCGCCACAATATGGTCTTCATGCGAGTGTACACCACCTTCAGACAACAAGCCCATCAGATGGACTGCACCATTGGCTGCTTTGGCTTTTTCTACAGCATCCACCAGTACTTCATTTTCAAAGAAGGCGCCAGTACGAATGTCTTTGGTAATACGGGTAAAGTCTTGGTACAGCACACGGCCAGCACCCAAGTTCATGTGACCCACTTCAGAGTTACCCATTTGGCCGTCTGGTAAGCCAACGTCTTCACCAGAGCCAGAGATTAAACCATGCGGATGCTTTGCTTCCATCGCGGTTAAATTTTGACGTTGAGCTGCTAAAAAAGCATTGTCCTCAATCGCTTCACGATGACCCACACCATCCATAATGACTAAAACGTGAGGGATTTTGCGAGCACTTGCATCCGTCATAATTGAACACTCTTTTTCGTCTATAAATTAATCATGCTATCTTACCGAATTTTCGGTCAAGACTCTATGTTCAAGGCATGGTTAATGCTGTTCATGAACATAGATTTACCCGATTTTTCCTGATCTAACGTGCACGGTGGAGCAAATAACCACCACCCATAAAGATCAATACAATAGGAACAAATACGAACCATGCTGGAGATGGTGAATACACCAAGCTGGCATAACCTAAGAAATCCTGTAAATAGAAGAACCCTAGGCCTGTAAATAAGGCAATTACCAAACGAAAGCCCATTGACTGCTGACGTAAGGGACCAAAAATAAATGAGCAGGCAATCACTACCAAAGCAATTAATGCAAATGGAGAACCGACTTTTTGCCAAAATGCGAGCTGATAAGTTTTTGGAACTTGACTATATTCATGCATATAGCTCATAAAACTAATCAATTGGCTCGGTGAAAGATCTTCTGGATCAAGGGTCACCATGTGCACATATTTCGGCTGTAAAGCCAAAGACAAAGGGTGTTCAGCGTTTTTTGCTAAAGTGGCATCGCCATCTTTTAACACATCCATTTGTTGCACAGTGTTGAGTTTCCATGTGCCATTTGACACAAACTGGCCTTGCTCGGCTTCAATCGTGCCACGCAAGCGATATGCATTATCAAAATCAATGACTTGAATATTTTTAAGCTCACCTTTTGAGTTAGCATAATCCACATAAATAAAGCGTTGGCCTTCACGAGTCCAATAACCATTGACCTCGCCTAATTCTGCAACAGAGCGGTGGCTTTTCACCCCTTTGGCTTGCTCATTGGTATAAGGAATAATCCATTCACTTAATGCAAATGACAGCACCACCAAAATTAAAGCAGAACGAATCACCCATCCCACAATTCGCCAAAGACTCACCCCAACTGAGCGCATGACAATCAGTTCACTATTGGATGCCAGCGTACCTAAACCCAGTACTGCACCAATCAGAGCAGAAATCGGGAGGATTTCATTCAAATAATACGGCGCACCCCACAACACATAAATAAAGGCATCCCAAGCCCCATAATTCGGTTGCAGTGATCCTAATTCGCCTAAATAAGTAAATAAAACCTGCAAACTCGACAAAACGGCGGTTGCACCTAACATGGCAAGTGCAGTCGTTTTAGTCACATGTTTGGCAACAATACGGCGTGCTAACATTTTACGACCTCACTCGCTGAATCTGTTTCTTAATTTTAGGTGCCAATTTTTGTTTACGCGAAAAGAGTGCGGCTGCCACGGCGTACACCAACAGCACCAATGGATAAGCGAAGATGCCCATCTCCCCTTTCGATATTCGCGTTTTAATCGCCATAAGTGCAACAATTAAGCTGGCAAAAATTAGTAAAGCGGGGAAAAGTTTTAAGTAGCGTCCTTGGCGTGGGCTCACTTCAGATAAAGCGGTTGCTAACATCAATGCCACCACAATTGAAAATGGCACGAATATACGCCAACCTAACTCACTCGCAACTACAGCATCATCACGGCTATGCCACAGTTGTGACATCGGCAATGCTTCAACTTCAGTACTTTCAAATTGCGCTTCTTTGTTATTTTCTAAGCGTAAACGATAAGTTTGAAACTCCACTTGCGAATAACGTGGTCGCCCAGGGTAAATTTCATAACGACGCCCTTCGACCAAATCCACGACATTGGCGCCATCATTATCTTCAACATCCACACGAGTTGCTTCTTTGGCCAAAATAATCACGTCAGGTTTATCTGGTTTAGCTGAGCGCTGATAAAAGAAAATGTCTTTTAAATTTTTGCGGTCTTCAGATAAGTCACCTGCATAAATAGTATATGGCCCCGAAGGAATAAACTCTTTAGGACGGACCAAGTCAAAACCTGCACGTACTGCTTGTGTGGTGGTCAATGCTTCGAACTGACGTAATCCCCAAGGTGAGGCCCACATCATTAAAAACATTTGTGCTACCAGAAAAACCGCTGTCATTGGCACTAAAATTCGCGCCAATTGGTTGCGACTGACACCGCTACTATTCATGACGGCCATTTCATGGTCGACATACATACGCCCAAAAACCAGCATGAGCGCAATAAAAAAGCCCAGTGGAAGAATTAAGGTGAGAAATTCAGGTAAGCGATAACCAATAATGCTAAATAAAATTCCCGCATCCAAACGGCCTTGCGCTGCGACGCCAAAATACTTGATTAGCCGGCCGCCCATCATGATTAAGGTCAGTAAAGCAATCACTACCAAGGACGTCGACACAACTTGCTTGACCAAATAACGCCGAATAATCAAATTAATTCTTCCAGAAAATTGGGTAATAAAGACTAGCGCTATTTTACCCGAATGTTGAAAATATAAAACCTATACCCATGTTGCACATTGAAACTCTATTCATGAAAATGTTTCAATGGTTTAATGGTTTGCAAATTTTAAAAGGCATGAATTCCGCATATGAAACTCACTATTAATACGTCATTCCAAGAGAATGCGTCTAGCCAATTTTTGTTGATATTAGTAGATTCTGAGCAGCTTCAAAATGCTTCAACTTTATACAAAATCAATGACTTAGATAATATTATAGAAGCAGCACAATTTAAAGCAAGCTTCAATGAAAGTTTAGCGCTCAATGGTGTTGTCGCTGAAAGTCGCATGTGTAGCTTAGTGGGGCTTGCAAAATCGACTGAACTCAATCCTGCGAAACTCGCGAAATTAGCTCAAACGATTATCAAAACTTCACAAAAAAAATTCAAACAGATCAGTGTTGATATTTCAGCCTTACCACAAGAGCTACACTATTTATTTGCATTAAGCCTAACGCAAGCAGGCTATGCATTTGATGAATACAAATCGAAAAAAAATGAGTTTGCATTGGAGCAAGTGAATCTCATCACAGCATCAAGCCCACTGACAGACACACAGTTACAATTGGTACATGCCATCCAATCAGGTCAAAGCCTTGCACGTAACCTTGGCAACCGCCCTGGTAACATCTGCTTCCCAGAATATTTAGCCGATCAAGCCTTGGCGCTTGCTGCTGAATTTCCAGAGCTACTCAAAGTTACGGTACTTGATGAGCAACAAATTGCTGACCTTGGCATGGGTGCATTCCTTGCGGTAAGCAAAGGTTCAGATCGTCCAGGTCGTATTATCACACTTGAATATCAAGCACAGCGTAGTGAAGCACCTGTCGTTTTAGTGGGTAAAGGTATTACCTTTGATACAGGCGGCATTTCACTTAAACCAGGCGCTGGCATGGATGAAATGAAATACGATATGTGTGGCGCAGCCTCTGTACTGGGTACACTTCGTGCGCTCTGTGAAGCGAAACTGCCATTACATGTTGTCGGTGCGATTGCAGCTGCGGAAAATATGCCATCTGGCCACGCTACACGCCCAGGTGACATTGTGACTACAATGAGTGGCCAAACGGTTGAAATTTTAAATACCGATGCCGAAGGCCGTTTAGTGCTGTGCGATACACTGACCTATGTCAAACGCTTTAACCCTGCCCTTGTGATTGATATTGCAACATTAACGGGTGCATGTGTGGTTGCACTTGGCTCAGTACTTACAGGTATGTTCAGTTCAGATGATCAATTGGCTGCCGACTTAGTGGCTGCAGGTCAAACCGCATTTGACCGTGTATGGCGCATGCCAGTCATTGAAGACTACCAAGAACAACTCGACTCACCTTTTGCTGATATTGCCAACATTGGTGGCCCTAAAGCAGGTGCAGTGACTGCAGCATGTTTCTTGCAACGTTTTACACGTGACTACCGCTGGGCGCATTTAGACATCGCAGGCAGTGCATGGAACTCAGGTGCAAATAAAGGTGCGACAGGTCGCCCTGTGCCGTTATTGGTTCAATTCCTCGCAAATCGCGTTGTAACGAATGGCTAAAATTAGCTTTTATTTGTTTGAAAAGAGTCCCGAACGGCAGGTCGAAAGTGCCTGCCGTTTAAGTCGTAAAATCCTTCGTCAATCTGCACGTATTTGGTTTTACTGCAGTGACCAAGGCTTAAGACAACAGTTGGATGAACGCTTGTGGACTTTTGACGAAGCCAGCTTCATCCCGCATGGCATAGACCAACCCCATGCACCCGTGTGCATTTCAGAGCATTTGCCAGAGCAAGATGACTGGATTGTATTTAATTTTAACAATCAAGCGCTTGAACAATGTTCACATTTTAGTCACATTATTGAAATTATAGAAAATAATGACGACGCCAAAATAATTGGCCGTGAAAAGTTTAAACAATACCGTCGTTTAGGCATAGCACCACAAACCTATAAGCTTTAACACGACTTTTAATTACTCATACAAGGAGATGCTGCAATGGCATTAAATGTTGGTCCCGATTTTAAACAGCGCTGGTTAAACGTGCCTGATGCTGTACGTCAGACCTTTATTGATGACCTCAGCCGCATCTGTGATGTGCTGAAGCCAGAAAGTCAAATTCAGGAATGGCTGATCACCGACCAAAAGCAACAGCAAATGTCCTTTGAGATTATTGAAGAAGCTTATGCCAAGCGCAAAGCGGAATTAATTGAAGAAGCACGTTTGCGTAAACAGCTCGCACTTGAAAGAAAACTGGATAAAAAACGTGCTGAACAATTGGCTTATGTTGAACGACTGAAACAAGATGAAATTCGCCAATATGCTGAGCAGAGCCAAACCCTCGCGCTGATTCGTCAAAATATTGACCGTGAAATTCAGACTTATACGGCACGCTATCATAAAAACCCTGAAGGTATTGCCTTCAATTTTGCCCAAAACTTATCTATACCTGACCATGCCATGTTGTCAGAATTAGAAAGTGTTCGTGTTCGTTTAGAGCTTGAGGCAGACAGCCTGATTGAAAAGTCAGTCAATGCATTTCGTGCAGAACTCAAAGCTGCAGCCCAAGAAGAAATTGAATATATTTTAAAAAATTCAAATTTTTCAGATAAAAAAATTGAATCTTAAAATCAACTTAAAAAATTCTTTGGGATAGATTATTTGTCATCAAACTGACACATGATTGCAACAAAATGTTCATAGGCCAGCCTTAAGCCTGGCCACATCCTTTCATCAGGAGTCTAAAATGGACATCTTAAGCGACATTACTCAAAAAATTTCGGCATTGCCGACTGGGGAAACTTGGGAAATTTCGGCACGCTCACTATGGCTGAGCCACTCCGACTTTCACTCCATTCGTATTTTTTTAACACGTGAAGCTGAAAAAGGGTTATTTTCAATTCAAAATATTGACCACATGACATCTGATGCCACTGCATCACTGCAAGTCATCAAACATTAATACAGTAAAAAGCCTGCAACATTGCAGGCTTTCAATTTTTTGATCCGTCACCAATCCGTTAGGGAATCAGCTCCGCCACCGCCGAGACTGTATGACCTAAGCCATAACCAATTCCCAATAGCAACCCAATCCAAATCAGACCACCTACCACATTATAAAAGCTAAACATGGCAAAATTCATGTGCGCCGAACCTGCTGCAAAAGGTGCAAATGAACGTACAAACGGAACAAAACGTGCGACTAAAATGGTTTTGCCACCATGCTTCATAAAATAACGATTGGTTTTTGCTAAATATTCTGGCTTAAAGTAACGATTATGCTGATTGAAGTATTTGAGTCCCAATACACTTCCCGTGTAGTAATTCACGCTATATCCCAATACCGATGCAATAAACAAAAGTAGGATCATATAATGTAAATGTATTAGTTCTGTTGTTGAGCACAGCGCACCAATCGCCAGCAACAAACTGTCTCCTGGCAAGAAAAACATAAATACTGAACCAGTTTCTGCAAAAATCACCAAAAATAAAATGGCATAAATCCACAAACCGTATTGCTCTAACAGCATGGGCAACCATTGTTCTAAATTCAGTAAAAAATCAATCATCAACCCAATCCAATTTCTGCAATCACGTTCATCACGAGCGCATTATGACCTAAAATAAAAAAAACAGTCCAATTTTTCAATCAAACTGTTCGTTTTTACCGCTTTATTTTTTTATCTTAGGAAACCATTTTCAGCCAAAAAATCGAGACTAATTTTAGATTCTGCCTTGGCTTCTGCTGCTTTATCTCCCAGCAATAAGCGCTCAATATAACGTGCCAACACATCAACTTCTAAATTCACACGCGTGCCTGCTTTCCATGTACCAATATTGGTACGCTCAGCAGTATGTGGAATTAAATTTAAACTCAATACATTGCCATTGAGATGATTGATGGTCAGGCTAATACCATCGACTGTAATTGAACCTTTTTCTGCTAAATATTTTGCCACTTCAGCAGGTGCAGTCACTTCAAAATACAATGAGCGTGCATCTGAGCGTACTAAGGTAATTTCACCGACGACATCAACATGACCAGAGACAATATGCCCGCCAAAACGCGTGGTCGGAAGCATTGCTTTTTCAACATTCACAGGCTGGCCTACTTGCCATGCGCCCAAAGTTGTTCGATTCAAACTTTCACGTGAAACGTCGGCTGCATACCAATTTGAGCCCCAATCAATGACGGTTAAGCAGATCCCATTGGTTGCGATTGAATCGCCTAAATGCACATCCGACATATCCAATTCAGTTTGAATGCGTAAACGTACATCGCCCCCAACATTTTGGATACTTTCGACCTGACCTAAACTTTCAATAATGCCTGTAAACATACGCTTCTCTAAATTGTATTTGTTTTACCACAATGCCAATTGTGTGCTGACATCGGTTGTATCTACCCCGCCAAGCTCTGCAAAATGATGCAACTGCCCAAGTAATTGGCGTATTGGTGGGCCTGACTTTGCATGCGTATCTGTAATCACAATAAATTCCAGTACACGTGCACGCTCAGACTGACGCTGTTTACTCACACGATAACGTGGTACATCTTGTGTTAATAAGGTCACACGGCCACGTTTTAAATTGGCTTGCAACAAGTCTGTCGCACTAATATTTCCATCCGTTGAATAGCTAGTCAAAATATAACGTGCATTAATTGTTTCGACTAATTTTTCATAAGCTTCTTGGGCATGCTTAGACGAGTTATAGGGACTCGGACGCTCTTTACGCCATGCACGGTCAATACCACTTTTAAAGCCTTTGGTATCTGGTGTAGGTAAATCTACCTGATCCCACAAAGTCAGCGCATTAAGTACATGATAGTTAGAACTATACGCATGTTGGTTATAAGGTGGATCTAAATAAGCCACATCCACTTCAAAGCCACTCATTTGATTTGCCAAATGTTGTGCATCAACACACCACATCTCAGCGGCAGGCTTTTTCGGATCACCCAATTCACAAAAACGACTTGGCGTTAACCACAATAAAGATTCAATACGCTCTAATGCAGTCTGTGTTTTACCGCCCCAACCATGGTGGAAGCTTTTAAACACCCCTGAAGTATTTGATACAAAACTTGCCGAATATAATAAAGGCGCCAACAGTGCCGACATTTCGACGTCATTAATTGCACCTTGAGTTTGCCAAGTGGCAATTTGCTGGCGAATAGCATCAATACGCATACCATTACGGCGTTTAAAGAACAAACGGTCACGGCTAGGATCGTAAATCTCATCATTACGCGGGCACAAATTATGCGTCACCCAACCCTTCACTTCAGGTAGGCGATTAAGATAATCAATAGCTTTTTGATAGCCACCCAATTCTTTAAATGTAGGTGCTTCAACGCAAGATAATACTGCGCTATTTAATGCATGACTATATGGTTCCCAGTCATTGGCAATCACACGATAACCATTTTGTCGTGCTAAGCGTGAAACTACACCTGAGCCTGCAAAAAAATCGGCAAAAATAGGTGCTCGACCATCTTCACGATTCAATGTGCCTGTTTGCTCAAGGGCTTCTAAAATCAAATGCAGTAAACGACGTTTGTTCCCTAAGTACGGCACCAATTGATGAAAAAGATATTCATCTGTGGTACGTGCTGCATGGCGACGTTTATGATAAACCGTAGACGTAGACTCTGTACTCATACTGACTCTGGAATAAGGCTCAAGCGAACATCTTGACCGAATTGGGCAACATGTTTGAGCTTAAAGCGAAGTTGTTCTGCCATCACACTAAATTCAGCATTAAACATGGCACGTGCTGACGACCCTAAAAAGGTCGGCGCAACATAACTAATAATTTCATCTACCAGTTTTTCTTGTAAAAAGGCAGTCGATAATGTTGCACCTGCTTCTACCAACACGTCATAAATTTGATACTGCTGCGCAAGAAGCGAGATTAAATCCGTTAAAGGTTGAACCTCGATTTGTTCTACACCTAAATCTGCAAGTTCCTGACGATATGGCCCCATGACCATTAAAGTTTCAGGCTGTTCACATAGTTTAGCCGTTAAAGCTAAGCGACCTTGACGGTCTAAGACTAAACGCTTGGGTTGTACAACTGTGTTGAGATCTATATCTGCTGATAATTGGCGTACATTTAACTGGCAATCATCCGCCAATACCGTTTCAATTCCTGTAATGACCACACCCGAAATTGCCCGCCAATGTTGTACATCTAAGCGTGCTTCTGGGCCTGTAATCCACTTTGACTCACCCGAAGCCATCGCAGTACGACCATCCAAACTCGATGCAACTTTCAAACGTACATAAGGCTGACCTGTCGCCATGGCTTTCAAAAAGCCCAAGTTAAGCTGGTGGGCTTCTGCTTCACATACCCCAACTTCAACCTCAATACCCGCATCTTTTAAAATTTGAACGCCTTTACCCGCAACCAATGGATTCGGGTCTGGACAAGCCACAACTACTTTTGCAACACCTGCTTCAACCAAACCTTTGGCACATGGAGGCGTACGTCCAAAATGCGCGCAAGGTTCTAGAGTCACATAAGCCGTCGCACCTTGGGCTAAAGCGCCAGCTTCACGCATGGCAAACACTTCTGCATGCGGTTGCCCCGCTTTAGGATGAAAACCTGCACCCACCTGCTGGCCGTCTTTTACCAATACACAACCAACATTGGGATTTGGGCGTGTCGAGTATTGCCCAAGCTGTGCCAATGCAATCGCACGTTGCATCCATATTTGGTCTGGGCTCAGCTCTGACATGTTGTGCGTATTCCTATATCTTTCACTTACTGATCGCGGTGTTGCATCTGTTCGATTTGACGACGAAATGCTTCCACATCTTGGAAATCTTGATAAACCGATGCAAATCGTACATAAGCCACATGATCTAAGGCAAATAAAGACTGCATGACAATTTCACCAATGGTTCGTGATTTCACATCTCGCTCGCCTAAACGACGAATTTGCAGTTGAATGTCACTCAATACTGTTTCAATTTGTTCTTGAGTCACGGGACGTTTTTGTAAAGCATGTAGCAATGAGCGTCTTAATTTGGCCTCATCAAAAGGCTCATTTTTACCATCTGACTTAATAACACGTGGCATAACCACTTCATAACTTTCAAAAGTCGTAAAACGCTCGCCACAACAAATACATTCACGGCGTCGGCGAATTTGACAGCCTTCAGCAGCCAAGCGCGAATCAATCACTTTACTGTCTGCAGCGTTGCAAAATGGACAATGCATAGCGGGTTAATTGAACAATTTTGAATGGCCTCAGAGTGTAGCAAAAATTCTGAGCTTTGTAGAGCATTACGCAACATATAGAAAAAAAACAGCCCTTTCGGGCTGTTTTACACAATATATTGATATTAGATCATCAGTATAATGTCGAATTATTATTCTACACGTTCGCCATGTTGGCTTAAGTCTAGACCCATGCGTTCGTCATCAGCTTCAACGCGGATACCAATCACAAGATCAATCACTTTAAGAATAATGAATGTTAATACTGCAGAGTAAGCGACGGTTGCAAGTACACCTTCTACTTGTACCCATAATTGATGCATCACGTCTGTTGGTGCTTTATCGCCCATGATGAAAGAGCTGGCAAAGAATGCTGTCAAAATCGCACCCACAATACCGCCTACACCGTGCAAACCAAATGCATCAAGTGAATCGTCGGCTTTTAATACGCGTTTTAATGCGGTAATACCCCAGAAGCATACTACACCACCAATCAAGCCCATTGCTAAGGCACCGCCTACAGTGACAAAACCTGCAGCTGGTGTAATCACCACTAGACCTGCAACCGCACCAGATGCACCACCAAGTACCGATGATTTACCACGAACCACTTTTTCAGTGATGAGCCATGCAATAGCTGCTGCTGCTGCTGCCACTTGTGTCACTACGAGTGCATAACCAGCTGAACCATTTGCACCTAATGCAGAACCACCGTTAAAACCAAACCAACCCACCCAAACTAAGCTTGCACCAATCACAGTTAAAGTTAAGTTGTGTGGTGCCATAGATTCACGACCTAGCCCCATACGTTTACCGAGCATGTATGCAGCCACTAAGCCTGCAACACCCGAGTTAATATGAACGACCGTACCACCAGCAAAGTCAAGCGCACCATCGTTACCTAACCAGCCACCACCCCACACCCAGTGTGTAATTGGGGCATAAACGATTACACTCCAAAGCGTAATGAACGCAACGAATGCACCAAACTTCATACGTTCTGCAATCGAACCGCTAATAATTGCAACGGTAATGATGGCAAACGTCATTTGGAAAATAACAAATAGAATTTCAGGGATTGTGCCTGTGAGTGCATCAGTGGTAATGCCTGAAAGCATCATTTTATCTAAACCACCAATGAAGGCATTTCCTGAGCTAAATGCGAGCGAATAACCAATAACAACCCATGTTAAGCTTACGATGCCAGCTGCTACAAAGCTATGTGCCATAGTGCTGAGTACGTTCTTTTTACGAACCATACCACCGTAGAATAATGCTAAACCTGGAATAGTCATTAATAAAACAAGTGCAGTAGACACTAAAATCCAAGCCGTATCACCTGTGTCCAGTTTTACTTCTTCTTTTGCTGGTGCTGGTGGAACTTCCACCGGTGCAACGGTTTCAGCGACTGGTGCCGCTGAAGTAGCCTCAGTTTCTACAACTGAAATTTCTTCTGTAGGTGTCGGCGCTGTTGCAGCTTCTTCAGCCCACGCAACAGAACCGCCTAAGAGTGCGCCAGATAGACTGAGCGCAAGCAACATCTTTTTCATTCGTATCCCCCAACCTAGTTTTTGTGAGTTATTAGGTACTCAGCAAACTTCGTGCCAATTAATTAGACAGCGTCAGCACCTGTTTCGCCGGTACGAATACGGATAACTTGTTCTAAGTTAGTCACGAAAATTTTACCGTCGCCAATTTTACCTGTGCTTGCAACACGGGTAATTGATTCAATCACTGAATCAACCATTTCATCACTAATCGCAATTTCAATTTTTACTTTAGGTAAAAAATCAACTACATACTCAGCACCACGGTACAATTCAGTATGACCTTTTTGACGGCCAAAACCTTTGACTTCAGTTACCGTGATCCCTTGAACACCAATTTCAGACAATGCTTCACGCACGTCATCTAATTTGAATGGTTTTACAATAGCAGTTACAAGTTTCATGTTTGTTTTCCTTCGGCTTATTTCACCTGTAAGGTTTTATGTTCAATTTTCATGCCAAAGTTACTAAGGTCGGGGGAAAATAGAAACTTTGAACACGAAGCTTATGTATAACCTATTTTATACGTTTAATTGCGTCTTGAACGCGAAAATTAGACGTTTTTACCATAAGAATTACGATTTTAAGTATCGATTCATACGATATAATCGGCCGAAGGCTATAGCCGAACCAGTGTGAATGCTACACTCGCTATTTTATGATTGGATTAGACATAAAATGATTGAAACCTTATTACAAGCTATTCTTGAGCAAATTGAACAACCCAAAAAAGATATTGAACACAATATACGAGCACTATTAAATGAAACTGTCAGCAAAATGGATTTGGTCTCACAAGCAGAGATTGAACGCCAACGTACAGCTTTAAATCATGCAAATTCACGCTTAGATGCCCTCTTGGCACACGTTGAGCAACTCGAAAAAGAATTACAGAACAAAAAAATAAGCACCAAATAGGTGCAGCAACAGACGCATAATGATTAAAAAAAACGCACTATAATGGAACAACAATATGTCTTTTGCCAAAATCTATACCCGAGGGCTCTTGGGCTTACATGCACCTTTAATTGAAGTAGAAGTGCATTTGAGTCAAGGCTTGCCCTCTTTAACTATTGTGGGACTACCAGAAGCCGCTGTTCGTGAGAGTAAAGACCGCGTCCGTTCTGCCATTATCAATAGTGGTTTTCAGTTTCCAAACAAGCGACTAACGATTAATTTAGCCCCAGCAGATCTCCCCAAAGATGGCTCTCGTTTAGACCTTCCGATTGCTTTAGGGATTTTGATTGCCTCTGGTCAATTGCCTGAACAGGCTGCAGAGGGGCTAGAATTTGTTGGCGAGTTGGCCCTCGATGGCCATTTACGCCCAATTACAGGCATCTTAAGTATCGCTATTGCCTGCCAACAACTGGGACATCCACTCATTGTGCCCCAACAAAATGCCGCTGAGGCTGCGCAGCTCCCTAATTTTGAAGTCTTTGCTGCAGGGCATTTAAATGAAGTATGTGCACATCTGGCCCAAAAAGCACCCATTACCGCCTATACAGCACCGAGAACATCCATTATAGGTCAATACAATTTTGACTTGGCCGATGTTAAAGGCCAACTTCGCCCACGACGTGCCCTCGAAATTGCCGCTGCAGGTGGACATTCATTATTGTTTAAAGGTCCACCAGGCACTGGAAAAACCCTATTGGCTTCACGTTTGGCAAGCATATTACCGCCACTGAATATGCAGGAAAACATTGAAGTCGCCAGTATTTATTCTATCGCCAATAGTCAGCATCATTTTGGACAACGCCCCTTTCGAGCCCCACACCATACGGCATCTGCAATTGCCTTAGTGGGAGGTGGTTCAAACCCAAAACCTGGGGAAATTACCTTGGCACATCTAGGGGTACTTTTTTTAGACGAACTCCCTGAGTTTGACCGCAAAGTCTTAGAAGTTTTAAGACAACCGCTGGAATCTAAAGAGATTGTCATTTCACGGGCATCACGCCAAATTACCTTTCCAGCCAACTTTCAGTTGGTGGCTGCCATGAACCCTTGCCCATGTGGTTATGCATTTAACCAAGATGCGCGTTGCCAGTGCTCACCCGATGCAATTAAACGCTATCAAAATCGGATTTCTGGGCCTTTACTCGACCGCATTGATCTGCATATTGATGTACCACCACTACATGCACATGAGTTAAATAATCAACAAGCTGTAGAAAACTCGACCACAGTTCGCGCACGTGTATTACAAGCCTACGAATATCAAATACAACGGCAAAATACGGTGAACATGGCACTTAGCCCTAAGCAATTAGAACAATTTGCCCAGCTGGATACGGCAGCGCAAAGCATCATGGCTATGGCCCAACAACGACTCAATTTATCGGCACGGGCCTATCATCGTGTTCTACGCGTTGCACGTACCATTGCAGACCTCGCACAGGCCGAGCAGATTCAAACGGCGCATTTAACAGAAGCCTTGTCCTATCGCAGTCCATCCTAATCAATCTTTGCTTAGCAAAAATACAATGCTAAAAAAGCCCTGAATACACAATGTATTCAGGGCTTTTGTTATAACTTATTAAAAGCTAGTTTACGCTGAGCTTTATTAGAAAGTCTTCGTTAGCGTAAATACTGCACCAGTTTCTACGCCACGCTCTTGAGCATGTGTGAAACCTTTAGTATCAATGTTTGTGCCCACTGCTGCCAATTCAGCCGTAGCACCTGGAATAGACTTAAAGCCATAGTTCACACCGACTTTCCAATCGATGTAATTATCATCGCCATTGAATGAATATTTTTTCTCATCATTTACAACAGTATAGCCAACACCTGCCACAGCGCCAAAGCCCGTATCACCAATGGGTGCCGAATAACCTGCAGTGAAATTCCAGCTACTGGTGTCGAATGCAGCATAATCATTGGTATAGTTAATGTTGGTGAGTAAGCTATCGCCCGACGTAAATACATCAGCAAAAGTTAATTTTCCATATAACTCCGCCCAATTTAAATCGCTTGCGCTTGGGTAGTTATAATAAACCACACCTACATCCAATACTGGCTTACTGCTAAAGCTTTCTAAAGTTGTTGCATAACCAATAGAAGGATCTAATTCTAAGCTTGGCGTACCTGAACCAAAGTTCACGCTTGAACCCCAAAGGCCAACATAAACACCTGACTCATGCGCTAAAGTAAAGCCTGCTTGTAATGCTGGATCTGTTTCTGTTTGTGTAATACCGCGGAAACGATAATCTGTTGTGATCGCTGCATTACCGCTAAAAGATAGACCAAATGGCATTGCAGCTTTATCTTCTGCCAATACAGCGCCAGATGTTGTTGCCAATACAGATACAGCTAATAGTTTTTTTAACATTTTAAATCCCCACCCGATTTTATTTTGAATACTCAACAGGGATTAGCAAGTGCTGTGCCAACTTTGAGTTCATAAATCTCAGCTCAGCATTCAAGTTGTTCTTTGAAATAAATAAAATATTGTTTTTTATTATTATTTATATAAAAAAATAAATCTTAATATCTAAAATCATATTTTTTCGATGCATCCATTTGGATAAGTCGACCAAAGTTTCAATGCGATGACAACATGTAACTATTTATATATTAAAGCGCCTTTAATGCACACTTTTTCATCAAAGTGTTGTAAAAATGCATAAAAAAAGTGCATAAATTCACATTTATGCACTCTACGCTCAAAAGCAATATGTTTTAGTCACATCATCGTTATGAACTAAAAATTATAGTTCAGGCCAACCAAGGTTGGATTATCAAATTTCTCACCCATACGATCTTTGCCTCCCCACACTTGTTCAACAAAAACGTCTGCACCTGTACTGCCTAAAGCTTTGCTTAAGCCTAAGCGAGCTTCATTAAAGCGGAAGCTTTTGCGTGTTTCTACAAAATCATCATCGCCATGATCATTATAAATGTAGGCAGCCACTAATGCTTTTGCAGTAACATCATAAGGAAGCGCATATTGATAACCCGCACTGACATATACATCGCCAGCATTGCCGTAATTCACATCAGATAGCAACACGCCTAAACCTAAGCTGAGGTCTTGGTAATTCAGTGTATTATTCAACTCTATGCCTGTGGTACGGCGCTTCGATGAACGATCATCGTTATAAACTGAACCACCGCCCTGATAAATATAAGCAGTTACTTGGCTACTATAGCTCCATTGATCATTTAATTGACCGCCATAGCCAATATAAACATCGTGTTCAAAGCCACTGTTTTGTGTTTCATCTGTGGGATCATAGCCCAACATTGAACCCCAATATCCCACAAATACACCACTTTGATGATCATATTGCACACCACCTTGTAGTGTCACATCATCATTTTCTTCACCACCACGGTAAATATATTTATTTACCACAGATACACTGCCTGAAATCGCATGAGGCTCTGCATCCGTCGTTTCTGCGGCCAAGCTTGGAAGTGCGTAAAATGAAAGTGCAATACATAACGCACGGCGTGGTGAAATGAATGGCATGATAGAGTCCCCCCAAATATTCAAATGTGCTATCGCATTTTTTCGTATCAATTTTCGTGCGAATTCTATTCTCACTTTACCATTGAGTAAAGTTCAGCAATTAAAAACAGCCTTGATATTTATAACAAAGCTTTAGATTTTTAATGCTGGTGCGAATATGAGTACAGATTTTAATGATTTATTTTATGTTATTTATCTCTATTTATTGAATACACGCTATGATTTAAATCATGGCGTTAAATTTTATTAAATATTCAATTTTTATTTTATAAAAATAGGATTAAGCAAAAAATTCAATACCTTATCAGTCACTCTATAGCTTAGTCGTCCCAGCAATGATAAGACTTACAAACCAGCGACTATTAAGCTCAATTATCTTTATGTTTTTACTCATTATTAAAAAAACATTTCCAATCTTTCTAATAGCTTAGAAATATCACAAATACTTCTTATCTAAAAAATGCATGACTTTAGTTGTATAAATTCAATAAAAGTAATGTATTTTTATAGAATACTTATACAATCGACATACCTTTTCACAACACTTTTTTGCATGAGGCTCTCTCCCAATGCTCAAATCAAAACAATTGACACTGGCTTTACTTGTAAATGCCTTTTTAATCTCCTCTGTATACGCGAGCAAACAAAGCGAAGCTAAAGGCTTTGTAGAAGATGCTGAAGGTACTGTGCTGTTCCGTACTGGTTTTATTGACCGTGACAAAAAAAATGGCGTACAAGATACCCGTTCTACAGCAGAATCAGCTATTTTCAATTTAGAGTCTGGCTATACTAAAGGCATCGTCGGTTTTGGTGTTGGCGTTGTTGGTGATGCATCCGTTAAATTGGGCGATAATAAACATGCAGGTAACGGCATGATTCCACGTGAAACAGGCCTAAATAGCAAAGGTCAGTTAACTAAAGGGGCTGGCGATACTTACGATCATTGGGCACGTGGTGGCGCAAATGTAAAAGCACGTTTTTCAAATACTGAAGTGCGTTACGGTACTCAAGTGTTAGACCTGCCTGTATTGGCCAGCAACACTGCGCGTATGGTACCTGAATACTTTGAAGGTACTTTAATTAAAAGCCGTGAAATTAAAAATTTAGAAGTTATTGCGGGTAAATTTACCAAAAACCAATACTCAGACCAAATCAGCACAGATGCCCGTCATTTGGACAGCGCTGTCGTTTGGGGTGCTAAATATAAGTTTGATGATCAACTGAATGCATCTTACTATGGCATGGATTCTAAAAATAAACTCGATCGCCATTACATCAATGCCAACTATACAATTCCTTTAGCTGAACAACGCTCTTTAACTTTAGACTTTAATGGCTATCACACAGAGTGGGACAAACAAGCAAGTACTTACTCATCTACAATTGGTAATGAAAATGTTGATGACCGTAGCAACAGTATTTGGTCACTTGCTGGTACGTTGAACCAAGGTGCTCACTCTGTAATGTTGGCTTACCAACAAAACACGGGTAACACAGGTTATGACTACGGCGAAAATGCTGATGGTGCGCAATCAATTTACGTTGCAAACTCATACTTATCAGACTTTATTGGTAACCACGAAAAATCAGCGCAAGTTCAATACAATTTGAACTTTGCTGACTATGGTATTCCTGGCTTGAACTGGACATCTGCTTATGTTTATGGATGGGATATTAAAGTTGCAGGCACTACAGAAGAAGGGAAAGAACAAGAGTTCTTCAACCAAGTGAAATACACAGTTCAATCTGGCTTTGCTAAAGATGCAAGCTTGCGTCTACGCAACTCAATCTATCGTGCAAATAATGCATACGATGGCGCATATATCGGTGACACCAATGAATGGCGTATCTTCTTAGACATCCCTGTAAAACTTTTCTAAGTTTGCAGCCTGTTTAAGATAGACATAAAAAAACCTGCATCATGATGCAGGTTTTTTTGGCCTAATCAAAATTAAACTGATCCAGCCTCATTCCAAATGGAATTATTTATTTGCTTCTTGGTATGCAGCAATTGAGCTTAACACTTCTTGTTTTGCAACATCAGCGCCTTCCCAACCACTTAACTTAACCCATTTTCCTGGCTCTAAGTCTTTGTAGTGTTGGAAGAAATGTTCAATCTGGCTGATCAATAACGGAGGAAGATCAGTATATTCTTGAATATCTTTATAAATTGGAGTCAATTTGTCGTGTGGAACTGCAACAAGTTTCGCATCTACACCACCGTCATCTTCCATATTCAATTTGCCCACTGGACGGCAACGAATTACAGAACCTGGCTCAACTGGGTGTGGAGTTACAACCAATACATCTAGTGGGTCACCATCAAGTGACAATGTATTTGGTACATAACCGTAGTTTGCTGGGTAGAACATTGCTGTACCCATGAAACGGTCTACAAACAAAGCATCAGAATCTTTGTCAATTTCGTATTTGATTGGTGCTGCATTTGCAGGAATTTCAATAATTACATAGATGTCGTTTGGTGCATCTTTACCCGCAGGGATATTGCTGTAGCTCATAGCATCACTCTTTAAACTAGTTAAATCTTTTTAAACCGACATAATTATAACGGTTTTTGTTTCATTTTTTGTGATTTTGCATCTTCGTCTTAAAATTTCATCTAAAAAAACTTAAGACGTCAATTTGATAATCAATAACAACAAGGTCACAGGACACAGCATCGACAGTAACCACACGATTGTGCGTAAAGCTGCCCAATTTTTTAAATAGCAAATTCCGTAGATTACCCGGCATACCAAGTATGCAATACCAAAGGTCATAATCAAGCGTTGTGGCATGACCATATATTCAGCCATCAGTACGGCTGCAATAAATAAAGGTAAACTTTCAAAGCTATTTTGCTGTACGGCATGGGCACGACTGGCTAAACCTTCTGATTTTGCTAATGCCTCTCGTGGGTTTTGGTTATCTTTGGCTGTAAAACCCGCCGCTTTTTTGGCAATCATCGTAAAAACATAAGGGAGTAGACAAGCCCCCAAAATGAGATAAATGATCCCACTTATGCTTTGCATTTGTTTTTTCTCATAATGAAAAGTATTTAAAAGCATCATAGCATGGCATTTAGTGAATAAATTTTGTTAAATAGAGTGTTTTATTAAATTGTGTATATAGGTTCTGCCATGGTCACTCCAGAACAACAGCAAATTTATGATGCACTAGCGCAACAACGCGGTCATCAGAAGCAAGTTGATCGTGTATTAAAAGTCGTTCTTCCCATTGCGGCCTTCTTATTGTGTGTGATTTGTGCCAATCTCAATGTATGGTCTACCCTACTGACCTTTGTGATGATGTGGATTTCTTTTTATGCCACAGCCATTAAACGCTGGCCTCTTTGGCATTGGGCACTGGCCATTTTAGTATTTTGCCTGATCGATAATATTTTAAGTTATGGCACCTTTAACCGCTCAGGATTCAGTCGCCAATTTGGCACTATGTTTATTTTCTTGGGTGTTTTTGGTGTAGGCCGACGCTACTTCGATCGCTGGCTAATGAAAAAAAGTATTTAACATCATGAACAAAAAAAGCGCCCTTAGGCGCTTTTTTTTAGATCGGAAAGATTAGGCAGTTTTACGCAAATCTTTACGTAGAATTTTACCTACGTTCGATTTTGGTAATTCATCCATAAATTCAACATAACGAGGGCGTTTATAGCCAGTTAAGTTTTCTTTCGCAAATGCAAGAATCTCTTCTGTCGTTAAAGATGGATCTTTTTTCACAACAAAGAGTTTTGGCACTTCACCTGATTTTTCATCAGCCACACCAATTGCCGCCACTTCTAGCACTTTTGGATGTTTGGCAATCACTTCTTCAATTTCGGCTGGATACACGTTAAAACCAGATACCAAAATCATGTCTTTTTTACGGTCAACAATCTTCACATAACCACGTGGATCCATCACACCGATGTCACCCGTACGGAAGTAACCATTAAACATTACTTTGGCAGTTTCGTCTGGGCGGTTCCAATAGCCCTTCATCACTTGTGGGCCACGAATCGAGATTTCGCCTTGCTCGCCCAAAGCAACTTCATTGCCATCATCATCTAAAATTGCAACTTCAGTTAGTGGCAATGGAATACCAATTGTACCGCTAAACTCCATTGATGCAGGCGGATTTGCCGTTGCAACAGGTGAAGTTTCAGAAAGACCATAGCCTTCAATAATGTTCGTACCAGTGACTTTTTTCCACGCTTCAGCTGTAGATGGCAACACAGCCATACCACCGCCCATCGCCATCTTCATTTTGCTGTGATCAAGCTGTTTAAACTCTTCATTGTTAACCAATGCATTAAACAATGTGTTTACAGCTGGGAAGAACGTCGGCTGGTATTTACGTAATTCTTTAATGACTGCTGGAAGATCGCGCGGGTTAGGAATAAGTACGTTGGCTTGACCTTTGTACATACCGTAAAGTGCACACACCATAAATGCAAAGATGTGATACAACGGCAATGCACAGAAGATACGATCATCTGGCTGGCCATCTTGTTGGCCAAATTTGCTTTGGAAAATACCATCACATTGCAACATGTTTGCTACTAGGTTGCGGTGAGTCAGCTCAGCACCTTTAGAAACGCCCGTTGTACCCCCTGTATATTGCAATACAGCTGTATCACTTAAGGTTAAGTTTGGACGTTTATAGTTGCTCGCGCTCACTTTTGCCATTGCCGCATTAAAGCGAATGTGGCCTGGAATATTCCATGCTGGAATTTGCTTACGTACAGAACGTAATACAAAATTCACTAATGTGCCTTTTAATACACCAAGCATGTCACCAACAGAAGCAATAACCACATGCTTCACTGGCGTTTTACCAATAATTGCTTGATATACAGAAGCAAAGTTTTCAACAATCACTAATGCTTCTGCACCAGAGTCATTTAATTGATGCTCTAATTCACGTGCGGTATAAAGTGGGTTTACGTTAACAAGAACGAGGCCCGCGCGGAATACACCTAAAGCCACGACTGGGTATTGCAGTACGTTTGGCATCATAACGGCAACACGTGAGCCTTTTGCCAAACCTAAACTTTGTAAGTATGTCGCGAATTTACGGCTTGCTTCTTCTAACTGGTCGAAAGTGATGGTTTTATCCATGAAGATAAAGGCATCACGTGAACCAAATTTTTGGAAGTTACGTTCAAAAATATCTACCAATGAGCTATTTTCTTGCGGTAACTCTACAGTCTCTGGAATTCCTGTCTTTTGGTATTCTGCGAACCAAATCTTTTCCATAATGCCCAATTCTCCTGTACAAATCCTTAATAATTCAACTGTTTTTCTCAATACTAAGCATTCTTTATTTAACTTGTTACTGCTTAATATCGCATCCATTTCTCGAATATATGCATATATAACGTATTTCGATCAATGGATGCTAGTGTTATCTTTGAATCAACAGTTTATTTGCTTTTTGATATCCCCTAGGCAATAGCACACCTTTAGAGGCACGCTTCCCAATATACTTCTGCAAGTCATCACCTTTTAGCTTTAATTGCTGATTTCCTGCAAGCACTTGAATTATTTCATCTAGGTTAAGTGTTGTCATGGATACAATTTGATCTTTGCCTTCAAGTTGTATCAATTTATTACCCTTACCTTTATTCAGACTTGGCAAATCTTGTAGGTCAATTAACAATAAACGGCCTGCTGAACTGAGCAGTGCAAGATGTGTATATTGCTCAATCGCATGTAAAGGCAATGGATTTGCATCGTCAGATAACGTTAGGAAAGCCTTACCAGCTTTGGCATTGGTGTCTAAGTTTTTGGCTTGGGTTTTAAAGCCATAACCTTTATTACTCAGTGCTAAAAGCTCAGCATCATCCTCTGCCATAAACACCTGTTTAAAGCCAACGCCACTTGCAGGAGATAATTTTGAACTTAAAGGCTCACCTAAACCACGTGCTGATGGCAAAGTATTAATCGCTAAAGCATAACTACGGCCAGATTCATCCAAGACATATACACGTTGATTTGACTTACCTTGTGCATGACTTAAGTATTGATCACCAGCGCGGAAATTTAGATTTTCGGCATCAACGTCGTGGCCTTTCGCTGAACGAATCCAACCTGCTTCCGATAACACGACCGTTACAGGATCAGCTGGCATCATGTCCTGCTCATTGATCGCATGTGAATCTTCACGTTGCACAATTGGCGAACGTCGATCATCACCAAATTTTTTCGCATCGTCTTTGAGTTCGTTAATAATTAATGATTTGAGTGATTCAGGATTGGCCAATTGTTCACGAATAATGGCTGCACGAGCTTCCAACTCTTCTTGCTCACGGCGCATTTCCATTTCTTCAAGTTTGGCCAAATGGCGTAACTTAAGTTCTAAAATGGCTTCTGCCTGAATCTCATCAATCCCAAAGCGTTCCATTAATACCGGTTTAGGTTGATCTTCTTCACGAATAATTCGAATCACTTCATCAATATTTAGGTAGGCCACAATCAAGCCACCCAAAATATGCAAACGCTTTTCGATTTTATTTAAATGATATTGCAAACGACGCGTTACCGTTGTCTTACGGATTTCAATCCATTCCAACAAAATACGACGAATCGATTTCACTTGTGGACGGCCATCTGCACCAATCATATTCATGTTGACGCGATAGCTAGACTCAAGGTCAGTTGTTGCGAATAAGTGGCTCATGACCGCTTCAGCATCAATACGATTTGAACGTAAGACAATCACTAAACGCGTAGGATTTGCATGGTCTGATTCATCACGTAAATCACTGACCAATGGCAGTTTTTTCGCCTGCATCTGATCTGCAATTTGCGAAATGACTTTAGAGCCAGAAACTTGGTACGGTAGCTCAGTAATCACGATTTCGTTTTTATCAATCGTATAAACTGCGCGTGTACGGTAGCTACCACGACCTGTAATTTGAATCTTCAGCAGTTCATCGGGTGAAGTAATAATTTCAGCTTTGGTTGGTAAGTCAGGCGCAGGAATATATTCTGCAACTTTCTCATCCGTTAGGTTTGGATTACGAATCAGCGCAATCGTACCTTTAACGACTTCACGTAAGTTATGCGGTGGAATATCGGTAGCCATCCCGACTGCAATACCCGTTGTTCCGTTTAACAAAATATTAGGAACACGCGCAGGCAAATTCACAGGTTCTTTCATTGAACCATCAAAGTTGTCCTGCCAATCACAAGTGCCTTGACCCAATTCAGAGAGCAATAAATCACTATATGCCGATAACTTGGCCTCGGTATAACGCATGGCTGCGAAAGACTTCGGATCATCGGGTGAACCCCAGTTGCCTTGCCCTTCAATAAATGGATAACGATAGCTAAATGGCTGCGCCATCAGCACCATGGCTTCATAACACGCCAAGTCACCATGTGGGTGATATTTACCCAAGACGTCACCCACAGTACGTGCAGATTTTTTTGGCTTACCTGTAGGCTTGAGGCCTAACTCACTCATGGCATAGACAATACGGCGTTGTACAGGTTTAAGACCATCACTAATATGGGGCAAAGCGCGGTCCATAATCACGTACATGGCGTAATTAAGATAAGCTTGTTCGGTAAATTCTGCTACGGAACGGTTTTCTGTCGCATGATGCGCAAGGCTTGTCATAACAACCTTTAATCCTAATAAATTCGTTTTTGTATATGGGTTCTTATGCTATGTCTCTACCGTGCTGGACACAAGTGGCGAAACTTACACACAGCGACAATTATTGTCTTCAGACAGTTCTATTGCCGTAAAATTATCCACTTTATGATAAATGTTCAACTTCTAATTTAATTTTTACAGCACAAAAAAACAGCAGGCCATAGCATTTCATCTATAACACCTGCTGTTCGTTGCTTTAGGTCAGCATTGCGTTTTTTTCACGCGAACCATCAATGACCGTCAAACGGGTCTTAACAAATAAAACCCATCATTCTTATAAACCTAAAGATTCAAGCGTTTTACCTTTGGTTTCTTCACCCAACACCAAAATCACAAAGGCAACTGCAAACAATACAGCGGTAAACATGGTAAAGACCATACTAAAGCCATTGTTCATGACCATCATGTGCGTTACCGCCAAAGGTGCAACAATACCGCCCATACGACCAATGGCTGCCGCCCAACCTGAACCAAAAGCGCGAATGTTGGCTGGATATTGTTCTGGCGTATAAGTATACAGTACGCCCCATGCACCGAGATTGAAGAAAGACATTAAACAGCCCCAGACCACAATCATAGTCACCGTTTCAGCTTGCCCAAAGAAATAAGCCGATACTGCGCACATGCCAATAAAGCCTGCCAAAGTGGCTTTACGTCCTAATTTTTCGACCAACCAAGCAGCCACAATATAACCAGGCAACTGCGCTAAAATCATCACCAGTACATATTCGAACGATTGCACAATGGTATAGCCTTGTTTGACCAGCAAACTTGGCAACCAAGTAAAAATGCCATAATACGAATACACAATACCAAACCAAATAAGCCATAGCATCAGGGTACGGCGTGCGAATACACCCGACCAGAGTTGTTTAAATGACACATTTTGTTGCTGTGCTACGGGCTTCACTTCAAATATTTCAATCACCTCTACACCGCACTTGGCTTCAATTTTTTTCACCAAGGCATGTGCTTCAGCATGACGACCACGGTTAATTAAATACGGAATAGACTCAGGCACAAATTTCCAAATGACGATGGCATATAGTGCAGGTAGGCCACCGATTAAAAAGGCGGCATGCCAATTAAAATTTGGAATCACAAAATAAGAAACCAAAGCTGCCACCAACCAGCCCAAGCCCCAAAAACTTTCTAGTAATACAATAAAGCGCCCACGCACATGAGCAGGAATATATTCACTGACCAAAGTCACGGCAACAGGAAGCTGACCACCTAAACCTAGACCCACCACAAAACGAAACAGCAACAGCCAAGTTAAATTGGGAGCAAAGGCACAGGCCGCTGTCGCAAGGCTATAAATAACTAAAGTAACAGCAAAAACAGTTTTACGTCCTATACGGTCGGCTAAAGCGCCTGAGCACACGGCACCAATCGCCATACCCACAAAACCAATAGATACCACCCAGCCTTTTTCAGCAGGCGTCATGGCCCAGTCTTCAGCCATTTTGGCCAAGATAAAGGAAATTAACCCCGTATCCATGGCATCAAACATCCAACCTAGCCCGATGACCAACAATAAAGTGTAGTGAAAGCGTCCGATTGGCAGACGCTGTATGCGTGAGACTAAATCCATAACAAGATCTCTGATGGGGTGAAAGAATGTATGCTGCTTTCACAACAGGAATTATGATTTTGCTATTTTAAGTATTGTGCGAGATGCAGAATGACCGTGATCACTCACAGCCATTCTACTATGAAACTAAGATAGGTCTTTAGAAGATGCTGACTGTTCGTCATCGTCTTTATAAATAAATTTCGGCATTTCTAAGCCAAAATAGATAGCAATAACACGTAAGCTAAAACCAAAGACTAAGGTGGCAATGACGGTTAACTCTAGAGACAAACCAAGTTCTAGACAGATCCAATAGCAAATGACTGCAACAAAGGAAATAGACGCATACAGCTCACGGCGGAAGACTAAAGGAACATCGTTACATAAAATGTCACGTAAAATCCCTCCAGATACGCCTGTTAAAACACCCGCAACTGCACACACCACAAAACCATGTCCCATTTCCAATGCAATTTGGCAACCAATAATGGTAAAGCCAATCAGGCCTAAGGCATCCAGTAATAAGAAGATATTGCGTAAGTGACGCATCCATTTCGCAATTAAAATGGTCACAAAAGCTGCACAGCAAGTCAGAATCAGGTATTCGGGATGTTTCACCCAAGTCAGCGGATAATGTCCCAGCAATACGTCACGCACTGAGCCACCACCTAAGGCAGTCACACAAGCAATCAGAACTACCCCAAACCAGTCCATACTACGTCGTCCCGCAGACAACGCTCCTGTCATGGCCTCTGCCGTAATTGCAATGATATAAATAATGGTGAGTAACATTGCCCTTCATCCGCTGATGGGTAAAAGATGCGCGCTATTCTAAGTCAAATTTTAGAAAAAGTTACAGAAATTGCGCACAGCATTGCTTAAATTTTTTCGTTGAACCACAAATACACGGCTGTTTCATGGTGATTTGCATCTCTACAGTCGGATCGAGAAAATACCAAGCCGTATTGTGCTTCACAAAATGTGAAATTTCATGGTGTATATGTGCTTGCTGACCATCATGATAATGCGCTTTAAATTCGACTTGCGCATGCGTTTTATCGAGCTTTTCTTGGGCTTGTACCACCTCTAACTTCAACCATTGATTGTCCTTACTCCAAGCTGTAATCGCAGGGACATCTAAGAAGGCTTGCTGACCTTGTGCCGTCGTCGCAACGATATAGTCAATTTGCTGTAAGGCAAAAGCACTGTAACGAGATCGCATTAACTGGGCAGCGGTTTGGGCTTGTTCACGACCTGTATGTAAAAGCTGGCAACACTCGGCATA
Source organism: Acinetobacter sp. SwsAc6 (assembly GCF_013391565.1). Classification (NCBI taxonomy): domain Bacteria; kingdom Pseudomonadati; phylum Pseudomonadota; class Gammaproteobacteria; order Moraxellales; family Moraxellaceae; genus Acinetobacter; species Acinetobacter sp. SwsAc6. Next base: position 14,081 of record NZ_JACAXE010000001.1, on the reverse strand, counting down.
CACGCCTAAACCACATGGACACTGTATTTCTGACATGTTTGTTACTCTGCAAATATTGAATTAAAAATAGCCCAACTGAGTGGGCTATTTGGGCAAAAGCATAGATCCATTTAACTTTGAAGTTTAGTGCTCTTCACTCGGGTTATGCACATTAATCACATGAACCTTGTCAATTTTATGACCGTCCATCGTCACCACTTCAAAAATATGATCATCCGCTGTTAATTTTTCACCATTTTCAGGCAAACGCCCTAAGTGAAATAAAATATAACCAGAAAGTGTCGAATATTGCTCTGACTCATCCACCAAATCACAGCCCAATAATAAGGACACATGGCGAATATCAGTTGAACCGTCCAGCATCAACGTACCATCTTCTAAACTTTCTGCAACGGTATCGAGTTCATCTTCATCTGGGAACTCACCTGCAATGGCTTCGAGCACATCAATTGGTGTTGCAATCCCCTCGATTGAACCATATTCATTTAACACAATCGCCATTTGTAGCGGTGCTTGACGCATTTGTTCCATCACCATCAACACTTGTGCATTTTCATGCACAATCACAGGTTCACGCAGGTGCTTTTCAAAGTTCACCTCACCTGTTTCAATATATTCGTTCATGATTTTGTGCGTTAACACCACACCTGCGATATTGTCTAATTCGCCATGTGCCACAATCAAACGTGAATGTGTTGTACTTAATAACTGCTCACGAATAAATTCAGCATCTTCGTCTAAATCAATCCATTCCAGCTCTGGACGAGGTGTCATCACTGATTTCACAGGACGCTCGGACAGACCCAATACCCCCTGCACCATCACGCTGTGGTACACGCCATTGTCTTCATCAAAGACTTCATCGGCAAATGCACGAGTCGCCAAAACGTCTTCATGATTATCGTTCTGAGTTTCTGAGGCACTTTTCCCGCCCAACATACGCATGACAGCTGAAGCAGTCCGGTAACGTAAATCAGTCGTAGTCACCATTTTTTCCTGATTATGACGCATAGTCTGATTCAGGAATTCAATCAGTACAGAGAAACCAATTGCAGCATATAAGTAGCCTTTTGGAATATGGAAACCGAAGCCTTCAACCAATAACGAAAAACCAATCATCATTAAGAAACATAGGCACAAAATGACCACAGTCGGATGACGATTGACGAAATTCATCAGCGGTTTAGAAACTAAGAGCATGATGCCAACGGCAATGACCACCGCAATCATCATCACGGGGAGTTGCTTCACCATACCCACTGCCGTGATCACGCTATCTAACGAGAACACTGCATCAAGAACCACAATCTGAATAATCACCATCCAGAAAGTCGCATGCACAGGATTTTCTTCTTTGAGCATTGGCTTGTTTTCAAGGCGCTCACGGAGTTCCATCGTGCCTTTAAACAGTAAAAATACCCCACCAAATAACAGAATCAGATCACGTCCCGAGAAAGGATGCTCAAAGACATGGAACAGTGGTGTGATCAGCGTCATGACCCAAGCAATCGATGCCAGCAACACTAAGCGAATACATAGCGCGAGCAACAAACCGACTTTACGTGCTTTATCTCGTTGTTCTGGTGGTAATTTTTCCGCCAAAATAGCAATAAAGACGAGGTTATCAATACCCAGTACAATCTCTAAAACCACTAAGGTGAGTAAGCCTACCCATGCAGAAGGGTCTGACATCCATTCAAAGATCATGAGTGATGCTCCTGAATTTCAGCCTGAATGGCGCAACGAGAAATCTGTTGTGTGAGGAATAAAAGACGCGCGGAGGCGATTGAAGTATTTATTTCTAAAAATTTTATACGTGCCGAGTGACAACTATCACTGCCCATGTTCGTTCATATCTGGTGAAACAAGTTTTTAGTATATCAAGATGAGACAAAATTTCATCTTTTTTATGCAACGACTATTTGCGTTTTTTTGTGCAAAACAGCCCGCTTCGACATAAATACGTCATCCTTAAAAGTTAGGCTAGAGCCGTTAAAAATAACGTGCTAAGGTAATAAAAACAATGATGAACAGCGTATTCAATATGTCGAATCAATTACAAGAAGTCTCTCCTAAAACAACCACTCCCCTTGTTGCACTGTATTGTGGCTCACGCTCGGGCAACAACCCTATTTATTTAGAAAAAGCCGTGGCTTTGGCCCAAAATATTGCAGAGCATGGCTTTGGTTTGGTCTATGGTGGTGCAAGTATCGGACTGATGGGCCAAGTAGCCGATGCGGTCATTCAACATGGCGGTGAAGCGGTCGGCGTAATCCCTGAATTTATGCTGGATTATGAAATTGCACACCACAACCTTACCGAATTACATGTGGTGCGTACCATGCATGAACGTAAAGCCATGATGGCTGAACGTGCCAGTGCCTTTATTGCTTTGCCTGGTGGTTTAGGTACTTTTGAAGAAATTTTGGAAATTGCCACTTGGGGGCAGCTGAATCAGCACCAAAAACCCATGATGCTCTACAATGTGAATGGCTTTTATGATGCACTGATTGCTCAATTAGACCATGCCGTACAAGAAGGATTTTTGCCACCGCAACATCGTGCCAAACTGATTGTGTGCAATTCCTCTAAACAAATTTTAAATGCTTTAAAAAATCTAAATTGTCCAAAACAATTTGTGGTGTAGCATCACCTCTCAGATGAAACATCAAAAAAGCGGACCTCATGTCCGCTTTTTTTCATTCAACTTAATCTATTCGACTCAACCTGAAATAAGCTGATAGAACCAAGGCAAAGTGGTGGCCAATACAATACTCATAATCAGACCAATCATGAGTTTCATCGCATCCTTACTCACATTACGTGAAGTGCGGTACTTGTTGACCTCATGTAAATGCATCGACATCGCAAACTCACGACCAGCCAGTAAACCTAAGAATACCCATGTGGTACTCATTGGAATATTGCTCCACTCTTTAAATATCAACAAAATTGAGGCGTAAATAAAGTCGATAATCGTAGCAGAACGTATATCTGCAACCCCAGTTTTGGTATCAATAATTTTTTGAATTGCCCCGCCCCGCTGGTACAAAATCACACCGAGAAGCACCACAAATAAGCTCACGGCAAAAATCATAAAACTTAAGGGCACTTGTCGTGGCAGATAAACAAAGATATTGGCTAAATCTTGAATTAACCATTGGCTCCATAAAAAAGCTGTAGAAATCCACTGTAAGCCAATCCAAATATGTGAGGGCTCCTGATCACGCGTCTTACTGAAATATACCGAAATCTGTTTAATCACAAAGCGGTAAACAATAATGCCCACCACAAAAGCAACCGCATAACCCATCATCGATTTGGTCAGCATCGAGCCCAAACTACTTGGCGAAAATATTGTAAGCACCAAGAAAGTTGTACTCACAGGAATCCCATATTTGGTTAATAATATGAGTAAAATCGGCGGCACGATATATAACCACGTAATGCCTTCTTTCGGGAATGGAATCGTTTCCAAGCGTCCGTATGATGCATCGCCTGTACCTGATGCATACCAGCCATACATCAATACCACCACTAAAATCGTACTGATATATAGCCATAACACCCACCATGGGCGGTGTGCATTGGAAGAAATAAACGTGCCTAAAGTTTGCGGAACGTCATTTCCAACAATGGAATAGGCTGCTAAGCAAAAGCCAATCACCATTAAGATTTCAATTGTCATGAAAACAGAATACCTTTGCCGTACAGAAAAAGCCCCTCATACACTGAAGGACTCGAAGCTATTATGACAGCTAAATAGCAAGACAAACAATTTCAGCCTCGTATTTTATGTATTTACAACCGAAACGTAGCCCAAATCGCGTATTTAAGAGCTCATCTACTGCATGCCCTGCTGTTCAAGCAACTTGAGGAATTGATCTAAAAAGCCTAAAACCAAGATACGGTTTTAGCACATGATTTTCTGTCTATTCCCCTGTACATTGCGTACACTGCTTATACATCATTCTCCGTTATTTTTTGCCCTGCTTATGAATGCCACGCCCACACATCAAGCCTTACAGCCCGAATTTAGACTTTTGGTTTTGCTGGTGTCTATTGGCTTTTTTATGCAAGGGCTCGACACCACAATTGTGAATACAGCCATTCCAGCCATGGCTACCAGCCTGCAAGAAGACCCGCTCCAATTACACAGCGTGGTGGTGGCTTATGTGCTTGCTGTGGCAGCCTGTATTCCACTCAGTGGTTGGCTAGCCGATCGCTTCGGGGTTCGAAATACTTATTTTAGCGCGATTATCATTTTTACCTTGGCCTCATTGGGCTGCGGAATGTCTAATTCTTTAAATGAACTATTGTTTTTTCGCGTACTTCAAGGCATTGGTGGTGCATTACTGTTACCCGTAGGCCGTCTGGCCATGCTGAAGGTCATTCCGCGTACGCAGTTTTTATCAGCCATGAGTTTAATGAGTCTGGCTGGTCTCATTGGTCCCCTTTTAGGTCCAACACTTGGTGGTTGGTTGGTGGAAAATACCAGTTGGCATTGGATTTTTCTGATTAATCTTCCCATGGGTATTTTAGGATGTTGTATTGCATTCAAGGCCATGCCTAATGTGACTGAACCCACGGTACAGCGTTTTGATTTTGCAGGCTTCATCCTTCTCGTGATTGCCATGGCTGGCCTGACCCTAGGTATTGAACAATTTGCCAGCGTGGAAAATTCACTGCAGTGGAGCCTCGGCCTGATGTTTGCAGGTCTCATCGCTGCACTGCTTTATGCGGTCCATGCCCACACCCACCAAAATGCCTTATTCCGCAGTAAAATGTTTAAAAACCGCATTTATGCAATCGGAATTGTGGGGAATTTTTTTGCGCGCTTGGGCGGTAATGCCATGCCCTTCTTGTTGCCTCTGATGCTCCAAGTTGCCTTTGGCTTAGAACCCTTAATGACGGGTTTACTCATGATTCCGACTGTTTTAGGTTCTTTGGCCTCTAAGCCCCTTATTCGTCCAATCATCCAACGCTTTGGCTATCGTCATGTCTTATTGGTCAATACTTTACTGGTCGGAGTTTGTATTGCCAGTTTTGCCTTAAGCACCCCTTCGACCCCAACGTGGATATTGGTCAGTCATTTCTTTATTTTTGGTCTACTCAATTCATTGCAATTTGTGTCTATGAACACACTTACTTTAAAAGATTTGCCACAACAAGATGCCAGTAGTGGCAACAGCTTCCTTTCTATGATCATGATGGTATCTATGAGTATTGGCGTGGCATTGGCAGGCACATTGGTGAATATGTTTATGGCCTATTATGGCAGCTCGCATGTGCTCAATGCATTCCATATCACGCTAATGTGTTTAGGAGCCATCAACCTCATTACTGCGCTTATTTTTTGGCAAATCCCCAAACATACGGCGGTTTAAGGCGACAAATCATCTGTCGGCTCACCCGATGCAGAAAGTACATAGTGTGCTCAGAAACTTCGCGCTATCATAGAGATCTCTTTAAAAGACTTTGATCTCTTATGAAAAAATCATCTGCACTCAGATCATACACACCCTATATCGGTGTCACAGGTCTAGCGATGATCGCGCTACTGATTTATATGCTGTTGGTGCCTCATCGACCTGCCAGTGCAGAAGAGTATCCAGTCAAAGGCTTCGACGTTTCACATCATCAAAAGGATATTCAGTGGAATAAAATCTCCCCTGAAAAATTTCAATTTGTGTACTTGAAAGCCACCGAAGGTGGCGACTTCAAAGACACCAAGTTCCAAGACAACTGGTTGCAAGCCCGTGAACGTGGTTTTTTAGTTGGTGCCTACCACTTTTACCGGTTATGTCGTGATGGCAAAATTCAGGCTGAAAACTTTATTGCGACCGTACCCAATAAAGACGATGCCTTGCCCCCTGTCATAGACCTCGAATATGACAGTCAATGTATAAATACGTATAGCAAACAACAAATGTTGCAAGAAATTCAATACATGCATGATCGTTTGGCACAGCACTATGGTAAGCAGCCCATCTTTTATGTGTCGAAGTCTTTTTATAATATTGTGTTGGCAGGTGAGTTTCGCAATACCCCACTTTGGGTACGCGAATACAAAGGCAAGCCTGATTTAAAAGATCAACCTGAATGGATATTTTGGCAACATACCAATCAAGGTCAAATACGCGGGATTGCCACCACAGTTGACCTCAATGTGTTTCAGGGAAGCCAAAAACAATGGCAGGCTTTTTTACTCAAAAATGGCCTCTATCCACCTCAATTTAAACAAAAGACAGCTCCAAAATAAGTTCGACCAAAGCACTTAATATCCGCCTATGCGCAAAATTATCCATATTGATATGGACGCTTTTTATGCCTCTGTCGAGTTAAGAGAGCGTCCCGAGCTGAGCCATTTACCTGTGGTGGTATCTTCACACCATCCACGGGCTGTGATTTGTGCGGCCTCCTATCCTGCGCGTGAATTTGGCCTGCGCTCAGCCATGTCGATGAGCCAAGCGCTTAAGCTCTGCCCACAAGTGACCGTTATTGAACCAAATTTTGATAAATACCGAGCAGTATCAGCACAAATCCACCAAATTTTTCAGCGTTATACCACGCAAATTGAACCACTCTCGCTAGATGAAGCCTATTTAGATGTGACTGAAAATTTGCAAAACCTGCCCAGTGCAACTGCGGTTGCTGAACAGATCCGTGCCGATATTTTTAATACCACAGGACTCACCGCCTCTGCTGGCGTTGCGCCCAATAAATTTTTGGCCAAAATTGCCTCAGATTGGAATAAGCCCAATGGCATTTGTGTAATTAAACCCAATCAAGTACAGCAATTTATCCAGCACTTGGCACTCAAGAAAATTCCAGGTGTGGGCAAAGTCACGCAAGAAAAACTCAAAAGTCTAAATTTAGAAACACTTGGCGATTTACAACAAGTGGATGAAAATCTGCTGATCCAACACTTTGGCAAATATGGCAAACAATTATTTTTATATGCACAAGGCATTGATGAGCGAGCTGTTCAAAGTGAACGTCAACGGCAGCAAATCTCCAAAGAAACCACATTTGATGCAAATTATAATCTACAACAATGCCTGCCTTATTGGCCCAAATTGATTGATCAAGTCTGGAACGCCCTCGAAAAAAAACAACTGCACGCCCGTGGTGTATCAGCCAAACTTAAGCTGAAAAATTTCCAAGTCATCCAACACAGTAAAAGCTTTAAACACGTCTTACACAGTAAACAAGAACTGCATCAAGCCCTTACGCAACTATTAGAAGAAATGCATATCGCTCCAAATTTACAATTTCGTTTAATTGGTATTGGCGTGTATCAATTGAGTGAAGTACAAGCCGATGCCCAACTTTCACTGCTTTAGTTCCTTCTTAACGCTCAACTTTTACACAAAAGAATAAAATTAAAGCAATTTATACTTCACATTATTGCAATATAGAGTAATCTATCAGCGCGATGCATTTATCCATGTATACGCTGAGATGCTGAAAATCACCTTTACTTTCAGCATAATGTCCTGTGGTTGGCGTGACGATCAATCCGAATATTGCAGGACATCTCTGCTGTCATTCATGGAACACTTCTCTTGCATGTCTCCTGCCTCCCCCCTTCAGCTAAACCAGCTTTAAAAAAAATATGCGCATAAAGACGCTTTAAATTGTTTAGCACTACTATCGTCAATTGCTACAGCTTTATCCCTCATGATGGGTGCAATACACTGTATAAACATTCTGTTTTTTGCTTGGGTTGCCAACCGTTTGGATCAGCATGAAATGTGCTATTTGCTAGTTTAATTGGTGATTTGGCTACGTTAAGATTGTTTAAGGCCTTAAATGCACAAAACACAGGACTAAATTCATGACCATACAAAGACTTCATGTCTCTTCGCGCTTTTCTGAAATTGCTATCGCTGGAAATTTAGTCCATTTGGCAGGTCAACTTGCCACAGATACCAGCTTAGATATTCGAGGCCAAACCCAACAAACCCTCGACATTATTGACCAGTTTTTGGCAGATGCTGGCACAGATAAAAGTCAGATCATGTCTGTGACCATATATTTAAAGGATATTGAGCAAGACTACGCCGCTTTTAATGAAGTTTGGGATGCATGGGTAGCAGACATCGAGGCCTTACCCCGCACCTGTGTAGAAGCAAAAATGTATTTACCTGAAGTATTGGTTGAAATGACCGTTGTGGCTATTAAGCCAGTCGCAACAGCTTAAATCGTTAATTTAAAAATAAAAAAGCATGCTTCTGCATGCTTTTAAAAAAATGATTGATATACCGACTTGAACAGCTAACTCAATAACTTCACTTTCTTGCGCTCTAAATCAGAATAAAGGTGATATTTCTTTAAACCATTGACAGTCGGCGTATTTAAAATTGGAGCATTCGGATTTAAGAAATCTTCCCGAAGTTGAAAATACTCTGGTACATCGTCATATCGCACTACACGGTATCCCGCCATTTCCAATAGCGCATCTTGATATTGTGCAAGCTGTGGACGTTTGAGAACCATAGGATCATCCACTGCTACAATTGCAGTTACTTGTTGATTTTGATCTAAAATAACAAAATCAGCGACCATATTACGGTATTTATTACGTGTCCGATAATATTTGGTTGTTAATAAGGCATCAAAAGAAACATGTGCCAATACAATATGGCTCGGTAAAATTTCCTTAAGCCGTGTATAGGTCAATTGCTCATTGATATTAAAGATCGCACGTTGTTTAAGCGCGCTATCCTGTTGCTTGTCTCCAGTTTCTAAACTTTTCCAAGCAATCATTAGCATACAGAGGAGTAAAATACTCCCTATTACAATATAAATTGCCATGTTACATAATCCTTTACATTTCTTATAATCATTCGGACTGCACCACTAGCTTTACCCACCATCAAAACGCTGGGATATTCTATCGAGTGTACAGTCTGTTTTATTTTAAATTGTCCAAATCATCAATTTGCTTCCAATCCTCACGAAAAACATATCTAAATTTACAAAATAGTGTAACTTTCAAATATTCAATCCATTGGACTAGAACAGCAAAGGCAAATCATTTGCCCTATTTCACACTGTAGATCATTCGCAGAAAAGCTGGCAAGCACAGATTTAAAACCCAACCACAATTCCGACAAACTGCATATCAAATGCAAGTCTCACGGCATTTTCAGCGCTAAAACACATGTGAACCAAGCCCAATATAGCGTTCATGCAGAGCATCCCCATGTTGCACATAAAAAAAGGATGCCGAAGCATCCTTTTTCTAAATTTTAATATGAACTTTAAGCACGTGATTTAGGCTTAGACTTTCCTTTCGTTTGACTACCCGAAAAAGGTTTTTTGTCACCTGTTTCACGTGGTGGTAAACCTGTATGCTGCGTCAAAATCTGACCTTGTTCTGGGCGTTTTTTGGTATTTGAAGGACGTTGACCTTGTGCAGCCTTCGTGCGATTACCTTGCTCACCAGTACGTTTTTGTGAATCGCCCGCCACGCTTGAATTTTTCTTACGTGCTGACTTGTATTCACCTTCTACACTTGCAGGCTGATAGGTTGGAATCAAATGTTGCTTAGAATTACCAATCAAATCTTGGCGACCCATTTCTTTCAAAGCTTCACGTAATAATGGCCAGTTATTTGGATCATGATAACGTAAGAATGCTTTATGCAAACGACGACGCTTCTCACCTTTCACAATATCTACATCTTCAGTATAACGCGCGACTTTCGCCAGCGGGTTTTTACCCGTGTAGTACATGGTCGTTGCTGTTGCCATTGGTGATGGATAAAAGGTTTGTACCTGATCGGCACGGAAACCGTTCTTTTTCAACCAAACCGCAAGGTTCATCATATCGTAATCGGTTGTACCCGGATGCGCCGCAATGAAGTAAGGAATCAGATACTGCTCTTTACCTGCTTCTTTACTAAAGCGATCAAACATTTGCTTAAAGCGGTCATAAGTACCAATACCAGGTTTCATCATCTTCGATAATGGGCCTTTTTCGGTATGTTCAGGTGCAATTTTTAAATAACCACCGACATGATGCGTCACCAACTCTTTGACATATTCAGGGTTAAGCACCGCAAGGTCATAACGCAAACCAGAGCCGATCAAAATCTTTTTAATACCCTTTAATGCACGTGCCTTACGGTAGAGCTGAGTTAAAGGTGCGTGATCAGTATGTAAGTTTTGGCAAACCCCTGGGAATACACATGATGGCTTACGACAGTTCTTTTCAATTTCAGGATCTTTACATGCCAAACGGTACATATTTGCCGTTGGACCACCTAAGTCGGAAATAATCCCTGTGAAGCCTGGCGCAGTGTCGCGAATCTTTTCAACTTCACGCAAAATCGATTCTTCAGAACGGTTTTGAATGATACGACCTTCATGTTCGGTAATCGAGCAGAAGGTACAACCACCAAAACAGCCACGCATAATGTTCACAGAGAACTTAATCATGTCAAATGCGGGGAAACGTGCTTGACCATAAGATGGATGTGGTAAACGCGCGTATGGAAAATCAAAGACATAATCCATTTCTTCCGTAGTTAACGGAATTGGCGGTGGGTTTAACCAAACATCACGTTCGCCATGCTTTTGTACCAAAGCACGTGCATTACCTGGATTGGTTTCCAAATGTAAAATACGGTTAGCATGTGCATAAAGCACTGGGTCATTCACCACCTCTTCAAAAGCAGGCAAACGAATTACAGCTAACTCACGCGGTGGTAATTTGTGTTTAATTGCTTTCGATGAGGGCTGTAGCTGTACAATTTGCGTGTCGCTATCAAGTTGATCACCTTCACGCACAATTGGATTAGCAACCAATTCTTTTTGGAAGTTTTGATAATTGGCTAAGCTGTTGCCTTTATCTTGTTCAATCTCACAACCATCTAAATCTTCGGTCATGACATAAGGGTTGATGATGGGATCAACGCGACCAATAGTATCCACATCATTGGATGCGATTTCTACAAACTTCGCTTTTGACGCGCGATTATGCTTATTAATAATAAATGCAGTACCACGAACATCGGTAATATCTGTAATTTTTTCGCCTTTGGCTAAACGATGCATCACCTCAATGATTGAACGCTCACCATTACCATACATGAGTAAATCGGCTTTTGAATCCATCAAAATTGAGCGACGAACTTTATCTGACCAATAGTCATAATGTGCAATACGACGTAATGAACCTTCAATACCACCTAAAAGCACAGGAACATCAGGATAAGCTTCACGTACGCGTTGGCAATATACTGTTGCAGCACGGTCAGGACGTTTATTTGGCAGATTATCTGGCGAATAAGCATCATCTGAACGGATTTTACGGTCAGCCGTATAACGGTTGATCATAGAGTCCATGTTCCCTGCCGATACACCCCATGCAATATTCGGTTTACCCAGCACTTTAAATGCTTCAGCAGAAGTCCAATCAGGTTGCGAAATAATACCTACGCGAAAACCTTGAGCTTCCAAAGTACGACCAATAATACCTGTCACAAATGATGGATGATCGATATAAGCATCACCACAAACAAAGATGAAGTCACAACTATCCCAACCGAGTTGGTCCATTTCCTCACGTGACATCGGCAAAAAAGGCGCTGGTTCAAAGCATGACGCCCAATATTTGTCGTAATCAAACAACGCTTTAGGCGCTGTCTGCATGGTATAAGCAGTAGACATGGCTAGCAATTCTCGGCTGGCAGATGGAAGATCAAAAGTAGATCAAAGATGAAAGCCGATCATTTTACCATGAATTCCATTCAGCTTGCTTGATTATAATTTATACAAAACCTGTTAACTAATAATTATAATTTCATACAGACAACACATAAAAAAAAGAGCGCCTGGAGGCGCCCTAAACTTGGAACATGTACATATTAGTTTTTTACAATTGTTTGTGTCGTATAACGATCTGCCTGCCCTTTCACTGCTAAAGCTTGTTCATATTTTACTTGCATAGCAGGTAGGTTTTTTTCAATATTGGCCATACGTTTTGCAAATAAATCATCATTCATTAATGGTTTAACATTATATGCTTTGCGACGAATACTTTCGGCTTGGAACTTATTCCAGAATTTCACGGCTGCATCAGGGTTATATCCTGCACGTGACATAATATCTAAACCAATAAGATCTGCTTCAACCTCAATGTTCCAACCTTGTGGAATCATCGCTGTTTGACTCGCAGCACTTGCCGCTGCTGAAGCAATACCGCCAACGCCAGCTGTAGCCGTTAATAGCGCAACATTACTTGCCAACATAATTGATGCTTTTTCACGGTTATGGTCGCGGAGTGAATGTGCCATTTCATGCGCAATTACAAATGCAAGCTCATCTTCATTCAACTTTAATCCCCAATACAAACCCGTATTCACAATAATTTTGCCACCTGGTAATGAGTGTGCATTTAACTCACCATTTAAATTCCCTTTGATATCCCAATTCCAAGCTTTCGCCCCAGTACGAAAAACATCAGCTTCAGATTTAAGATTTTCTAATACATGATCCAATTTACGGTCAATCACTAAAACTTGCTTATCTTTTGCTTGATTCACAAACCGTTTATAAGATTTATCCGATTGTGCATTCCATACTTTTTCAGGAATCACCATAAATTGTTTACGCTCAGCACCAGCCGTACCCATTTTTGTAGTACTCATGCAACCAGTAAACAACAAACAGCCTAGTGTCATCGCTAAAAAATTAAGATTTCTCATAAATCACCTTTGGCTATTAAATACTGTGGGAATAAGCATATTAAAGTTAATTAGAACTAAAAAATCAAAGCCATTCATCGGAAGACCAATGAATGCTTAAAAATATTTTTATTTATTGTTTTTCAAAAACTTATATTAATATAAAAAACATTAACACCCTCATAAATATCTATAAATTTGAATCATTATTCAAATTTAATATGAATAATATGATGTAGTTCATACTATTTCAAATAATAGTCATTTTGTATTAATAAAGTCTATTTATTGGTTATATTTCACATTTTCTTATTAAATTGATAGTTTTTCACATTACAAATGAGATACGATTCGCACTTTATAAAATTACAATTTTTGCTGTTTTTTTCGCCAAACATAACTTTGGTCGTATTGAAATCTATCCTCGATAGCAACAAAAATGAAATTACTTTCAAAAAATTGCTCTTTTTGATGTAAAAAACGAGCTTAAAATCGTCAAATTTGGCGAAAAAATCTAGATTTCGCCTAAAAAAATAAATACCATTACCATGTGAAAGCCTAAAAAATGCCAAATAGCATAAATATAAATGAGCAATATTACTTATAAATTTAACCTTATAGCTCTCATAAGATTATTATGAGCACACAGATATATTGATATTAGCCATCATTTTAACTGCTTTATAATAAGCTGAATGATCAATGGATTTGCAGATGCTAAGCTCACTCGATCATACTATTGAGCCTCTTAGCGTTAAAAACACTGCAATGGACATATCCTCAACACTGATAGCTCGCCCTGCCCTACACGCTTTCTGAGCCAGCCTTCTAGTAGCCTCCAAGCCCTCTTTCTGTATATTCTTTATTTATAACATTCCAATTTTTCTAATTTCTAAAATATTTCATGCATAAAAAAACACCCCCTGCACTAGTCAGGGGGTGTTTCGAATAATGAGCTGGCGATGACTTACTCTCACATGGGTAACCCCACACTACCATCAGCGCTAAGAGGTTTCACTTCTGAGTTCGGGAAGGGATCAGGTGGTTCACTCTTGCTATTGTCGCCAGCACAACTGTTATGACTTTGCATTTGGTCTTATCTTTTCAGTGCCGTTGCTTGGTCAAATGAGTTATTAACAGATCATATCTGAGTTCTTGCGAGTAGAACTAAGCAGTGCTTAATTATACTCTCATTTGTTCTTAAGCGTTAACTAAATCAAGTTATTTTGCTTAATATCGAATCAATTGATGCTCACTTCTTTCGAAGTTCGTACAACAACTGTTTGGGTGTTGTATAGTCAAGCCTCACGAGCAATTAGTATTGGTCAGCTTCATGCGTCACCGCACTTCCACATCCAACCTATCAACGTCGTAGTCTTCAACG